>JAHZIT010000111.1 GCA_022601275.1 Actinomycetes bacterium | reverse complement strand
GCTCAGGCTGCCGGCCCCGGCGCGGGACCTAGCGCGGGCGGCAGCGGGCCGGGCAGCGGTGCTCCCGACGGCGGCGGCGGCGGTGGCGGTGGCGCCATGGGCGGCCCGGGCGGGAGGAGTGGCTGGGCCAGTGGCGCCGCAGGTGGCGGGAACCCGGGCGGTCCCGGTGGTGGGAACCCGGGCGGTCCGGGTGGGGCTGCAGGTGGCGGGAACCCGGGCGGTCCTAGTGGGGCTGCAGGCGGCGGGAACCCGGGCGGTCCCAGTGGCGCCGCAGGCGGGACGGCGCTTTCAATACAGAACACCGCGCACTGAGGCTGTGCAGCCGGTTGCATCCAGGGAGGCAGCCATTCCGGCGGCGGCTGGGGCGCAGGCTGTGCGGGCGCTCGCAACGCCTGCGCGGGTCCGGGGAGTGGACCCAACGACTGGCCGGGCACGAAACCCGGAACGTTGGTCGAGATCTGCCTGGCCGCGTCGGTGCGCTCCATGAGCGGTATCAGCGACAGCGGATCGTTGGGGGGCAGGCCGGTGGCGTTCAGTGGCAACCCGGGTCCGATGCCCTGGGTGCGGTCAAGGTGACTGTTGACGCTGCTGCTGCCATTGCCGCTGCCGCCGGTGCTGCCGAGCGCCGGAACCGAACCGTTGATGGGCGGCAGGTCGACTGGCACGACCCCTGTCGCATAGGAGGCGGCCCAGCTCAGCACATTGCGTGCGTAGGCCATCGAGTTGTTGTAGCGCAGAATGGCGGCCATCACGTCTGCCTGATTGCGCAAGTTCATTCCGCCACTGCACAGGTAGCGGGCCGCAGCCAGTGACGCGTCGAAAACGTTCTGGACGTCGGCCTTGCCGTCATTGTCGCCGTCCGACGCGTAGCGCGACCAGGTGCCGGGCAGGAACTGCATCGGACCCAATGCCCTGGCATAGGTAACCCGGCCGGCGCTGCGGCTCTGCACGATGATCTCGTTGCCGGGCAGTGTGCCGTCCAGGGCGGGGCCGTAGATCGGCCGCACGGCGGTCCCTCGTTCATCCGTCGCGCCGCCGTAGGCGTGCATCGACTCGATGCGGCCGATCCCGGCCAGCAGGTTCCAGCTGACCCCGCAGCCGGGGAAGGCCGTGGCCATCATGGCTTCGGCATTTCGGTAGGCCGCCAATGCCATCGACGGGATACGCAGTGTCCCGGGAGAATTCACCACCGCCGCCGGGGGCGGTGATGACGCGCTGCCGCCGACCGTGCGAAGCGGCGTGGGCGCCTTGGTGATGGCCACGACCGACGCACCCGAACCATCACCAGGCGAGGGCTCAACGGCTGCCAGCGGCATGACCGCGGAATCGCGGGTGGGCGCGTGGGTGGACGGGGCGGCCGCTCCAACGGCACCGGCCAATACGAGGGGTGTCAGAACCGCGGCCACACCAAAAACCGGCATACGGGCGACTCGGCCCGCTCGGCGGCCAGCTGCCCGGAGAGTCGATCCTCCGCCTATGTGCACGCAAACCGTCCTAGCTATTTGATCGCCTGTGAACCACGCCACCATACCTACTCGGCAACGAAGTCGTAACAGCAATCGCCACAGCTATGTCACTCGTTTTTCTCGGATCGGCGGTCGGTGTCACTGCTGCTGGTCTCACCAGGCTCTGCGCCGACCGGTCCGCGCAGGTCGGAGATCATGTTGCCGATCTCCTCCAGCTCGCGGCGCAGGTAATCACGGGTGGCGACTTCGCCGACCGCAAGACGCAGCGCGGCCAGTTCGCGTGCCAGATATTCGGTATCGGCCTTGGTCTGCTCGGCACGCCTGCGGTCTTCTTCCAGCGAGACCCGATCGCGGTTCTCCTGCCTGTTCTGGGCGAGCAGGATCAACGGGGCCGCATATGCAGCCTGAGTGGAGAACGCGAGGTTCAGCAAGATGAATGGGTAGGGATCCCATTGCCAGGCGAAGGCGCCTAAGTTGAGCAGGACCCACACCACGACCGCGACCGTCTGAATCGCCAGGTAGCGGCCGGTACCGAGGAACCGTGCGATCCGTTCGCTGACCCTCCCGACCGCCTCCACATCGAGTCGGGGGGCCAGCGAACGGGAGACGCGGGGAGTGTCGAGGCGCTGATGGGCCGACGATTCGCTCACATCAGCCCCTCGGCGGTCACGATCACAGGTTCGGCTTCATTTTCCCGCCAGCCGTCGGGCAGCAGGTGGTCCAGTACGTCGTCTACCGAGACGGCACCGAGCAGGTGGTTCTCCTCGTCGACCACCGGCCCGCACATCAGGTTGTATGCGGCGAAATAACGGGTGAGTTTGCCTAGCGAGTCCTCGGGCCGCAGGTAGGGCAGGTGGGTGTCGACGATTCCGCTGACCAGCGCGGCGGGCGGCTCGCGCAGCAGCCGCTGTAGATGAACGCACCCCAGATAGTGGCCGGTGGGGGTGGCGGTGGGCGGGCGCACCACGAAGACCACCGACGCCAGCGCTGGTGTCAGATCCGGATCGCGCACCCGGGCAAGCGCTTCGGCAACTGTGGTATCCGGAGCAAGTACCACCGGCTCCGAGGTCATCAGGCCGCCCGCGGTGTTAGGGGAGTGGCTGAGCAGCCGCCGGACGTCCTCGGAGTCCTCCGGGTCCATTCGTCGCAGGAACTGTTCGGCATCGGCCGGCGTCATCGTCCCGAGTAGGTCGGCGGCGTCGTCGGGGTCCATCTCCTCCAGCACATCGGCGGCGCGTTCGGTCTTCAGCTGCCGCACTAGCTCCACCTGCTCTTCCTCAGGCAACTCCTGCAGCACATCGGCGAGTCGTTCGTCGTCGAGTGCGTTGACGACCTCGTTGCGGCGCTTGGCCGGCAGCTCGCGGATGGCGTCGGCAACCTCGACCGGCCGTTGACCCTGGAACTGCTCAAGGAGCTGGGCGACACCCTGATCGGGCATGGCCAGACCAGAGGGGGTGAGACCGTGGACGTGCTGCCAGTCGACGGTGAAAACGTTGCTGCGCCGGCCCAGTCGGCGCTGCGGACGCACCGCGACCTTGGTGACCATCCAGTCGCGGGTGCGGGTCTGCGCGATAGCAAGATCCACGACGACCACGTCGATCCCCGCGAGTTGCGACAGGTCAGGGTCATCGACCCGCACGCGGGTCTCGAGAACCTGCCCCAAGACGAGGACCTCGCCAGGCCGTTGGGAGAAGCGCCGCAGGGAGACGTTGCCGGTAGACAAGGTGACCGCGCCGGGCTCGATCGCCGTGACGCGTAAAATGGGTACGAAGATTCTTCTGCGACTGAGCAATTCGATGACGAGTCCAAGAACGCGGGGTTGCTGCCGCACGATGCTGATGCTGATGACCACATCGCGGACCCGCCCGATGGATTCGCCATCAGGGCCAAGCGCCACCATCCCTGCGAGCCGGGCCGCGTAGACCCTGTTGACCGACGCCATGGTCGTCAAGGGTAGAGAGTCCTGTTGCCTAAAACCGGTACCGACGCCGCGGGACCCGCCTGTTCGTGCCGGGTGGCATGAATGAGCCGTCCGGTCAGCCTCTCCGGTGGATCCGCCGGTTGTGGGCTCAGAACACGGCCGTCAGTAGCAGATAGAGGGCGTAGCCGAGCATGATGAGGCTGCTGATGACGACGGCGGCGACGGCAAGCCCGTAGCCGTCCTGGCCCTTGCGTTTGGTTTCGCCCATCGCGATGAGTCCCAAGACCAGCCCGACGATCGACGGTAGGCCGCAGCAGGCCAGACCGGCCAGCGACGTCACCAGAGCGGCGATGGCCTTGCCGTTGGTGCCTGCGGACTTGACCGGCGGGTAGGGCTGACGGGGCTGGTGATAGTGCGGGTAGTAGCCGGGATACGGAGGCGGATAAACCGGCGGCGGTAGTCCGGCATCAGCCGGGTAGTCCAGCGGCTCTGGTTCGCCACCGTCGGGTGGTTCCGGCCCGCTCACGGTCATGCCGATGCTTCCGGAGTCAGGAGGCGAATGCTGAAATTGTCCACGCGAGACTGATCAACATCGTCACCACGCCCACGATGATGCCGGCCACCGCCAGGCCGTGGCCGGCCTGACGCGTCTGCTTGATCTGATTGAGCGCCAAGATGCCGAGCACGATGCCGATGATCGAGCCGATACCGCAGCACACGCCGACGATCGATGCGACCAGCGAAGCGATCGCCATGGTGTTGGTGCCCTGTTGGACGGGCGCGCCATACCCGTACTCGGCGCCCGGGTAACCGCTGGCGGGGGGCGGATAGGTGCCGTAGGGGGGCGGGTAGGACTGTGCGCCGTACCCGGGATCGGGGTAGGGAGGCGAACCGGGGTCAGGATACGGCGGCGGGTAGCCGGCCGGCGGCGGCGGATAACCGGGGGGCGCGAAATCGCCCGGCGGGGGGTAGCCGGCAGTCGGGGTGTAGGCCGGGGCGTCGTAACCGGTGGCCGGTGGAGTGGCCGGTGGGGTGGTCGGTGGGGTGGTCGGCGGGGTGTAGCCGGCGGGCGGCGCGAAACCGGTAGGGGGCGTGTCATCCTCGGGTTCGGGCGGTGCCGGCCAACTCGAGGACTGCTCGATCGGGGGCGCTTCGTAACCCGCCTGGAGCGGCTCAGACCCGGCTGCGGCGGAATCAGAAGATTCGATTCGGCCTGCTTCGTCGTCCGGATTTGTCATGCTGAGCAACACTAGTGCAAGGTGCGGCAACCTCCCGCAGGATTGAGCGGGAGAGCCCGGGCACGTTTGGCGGTTTCGCAGCGTTGACGGGCAGACTAGGGGTGCACGTCGCGCGACCGAAGGAGTTCTCAGACCATGACCAGTCCGTTCCAGCCTGGACAGAACCCCGGTGTGGCAGCCGGCGTCCCCGCAGCGGGACGTCGGCGTCCGGCCGGACTGCCCACTCCTCCCAAAGGGTGGCCGATCGGTTCGTATCCGACCTACGCGGAGGCTCAGCGCGCCGTTGACTACCTCTCCGACCAGCAGTTCCCCGTCCAACAGGTGACCATCGTCGGCGTCGATCTAATGCAGGTCGAACGGGTCACCGGGAGATTGTCCTGGCCAAAGGTGCTTGGCGGCGGCGTTCTCACAGGTGCCTGGCTCGGCCTTTTCATCGGCCTGATCCTCGGCTTCTTCAGCCCCAACCCGTGGAGTGCGCTGGTCACCGGCTTGATCGCAGGCGTCTTCTTCGGGCTGATCACTACGGCGATCCCGTACGCGATGGCCCGGGGCACAAGAGATTTCAGCTCGACTATGCAACTGGTCGCCGGGCGCTATGACGTGCTCTGTGATCCGCAGAGCGCCGAGCGCGGTCGGGATCTGCTGGCACGCTTGACGATCTGACCGGTGAGCGACGTCCTTGTTCGGGTCCGTGCGCACCTGCGCGACCATTTCACGCGGATGGGGGTCGCTGCGGAACCCGTGGAGGCCAGCGTGACGTTTTTGGGTGCGGACTCCATTGACGTTCTCCGGTTCGGCGTGCCGGATTCCTCAGATATCCCTGCAGCACAATATATTTCGCTTGGCTGTTCCCGTCGTCCGATGGTCGACCCGGCCGAGTTTCTCGCCGATGCTGTGCGTGGCCCCCGTGCCGAGGTGGCGGTTGCCCTGCGTGGGCCGTCGCCGAAGGGTTTGGCCCGTTCGGTGGCGGTTGTCGCCGCTGCGCCTGCCGTCGAGGGTTTGATCCTGGAACCCGACGCCCTCGTCGACCTGGAGACTCCGCTGTGGCAGGGAGCACCTTTTTCTGCATACTTGTTGGGGCGCAGTGATGTCGACGACGTCGTGTTGCCGGCCCCGTTATCGCCGGTCACGGTGCTGTCCGCGGTTCCGATCACTGCGACGGAGGCGGCGTGGGTGCGGCTGAAAGGCGCCGGTGCCATGCGGGAGGCGTGGGCGCAGGATGGGGTCGACCCCACGGATCCACGGCGGCGGGCCGCTAGTCCGGCGTGAGCGGCGGGCCGCGGTGTCTGCTTCACAGCCAGTTGTTGCGCCGGAAGGTTCGGTACAGCAGCGTGCACACGAGCGCCATCAGCGCCAGCACCGCGTGGTAGCCCCAGGCCCAATCCAACTCGGGCATTTCCTGAAAGTTCATCCCATAGATACCGGCCACCGCGGTGGGCACCGCCGCGATAGCCACCCAAGCCGAGATCTTGCGCATGTCGATGCTCTGCTGCATCGCAACCTTGCCGAGTGCCGCCTGCACCAAGGAGCTGAGCAGTTCGTCGTAGCTGGCGATCCGTTCAGAGGCCTTGATCGTGTGGTCGAGAACATCGCCCAGGTATCGGCGGATCTCGACGTTGACGAGGTCGTCATGGTCGGTGCCGATGCGCTCGAGGTCGTTCGCCAGCGGGCTGACTGCGCGGCGTAACTCAACGACTTCGCGTTTGAGCAGGTAGATGCTCTCCATGTTGGTCTGCGACAGCGGCGAGAAAATGTCCTCTTCAATGGAGTCGATGTCGGTCTCGATGAGATCGGTGACATCAAGGTAGGTGTCCGCCACGCTGTCGGCAATGGCATGCATGACCGAGTACGGGCCGAGTTTGAGGGTCGCGGGGGCGGCCTCCAGGCGTTTGCGTACGCCGGCCAATCCGCCGTGTTCGCCGTGGCGCACGGTGATGACGAAGTCGGGTCCGACGAAGATCATGATCTCGCCGGTGTCCACGATCTGGCGCGCCTTGGCCATCGATTCGTGGTCGACGTACATCACGGTCTTGAGTACCAGGAACAGTGTCTCGTCATACCGCTCGAGTTTGGGGCGCTGGTGAGCGTGCACGGCGTCCTCGACGGCGAGTTCGTGCAGGCCGAACACGTCGGCCACGACTTTCATCTGGTGCTCGTCGGGTTCATGCAACCCGACCCAGACGAACGCCTGACTGCCTTGGGCCTCGATCTCGCGAACCTTGTCCAACGCTGCGGCGTGAGTGTATTTGCCGGGCAGTCGGGTTCCATCGCAATAGACGCCGCAGTCGACCATCGCTCGGGCAACGGGAATGTGGATGTTCTTGGCGTCCGGGCCATCGGTGTGGGCGCGGACCCCGGGGCGCAGCCGCGAGGGCGGCAACGCGCGAAACGACGGCATGCGCGCACCTCGCTCTGGGACGGGGGAACCCGATCAGGTACCCGGATCGCGATCCGGTCTACCCGGATAGTACGTGGCGCGAGCATCTTGAACAGATCTGTTGGCCAATGGGCAGCCCATTCCGATGGGCTGCACCGGTCCGATACCCTGACGGCCGTGTCGGAAAGTGTTGTCGGTTCCTCGCGCGAGCCATCGTCGGTGCCCACGCCCCAGGTTGTCGTTGAGGACAGCGAGATTTTCGAAGCCCATGAGGGCGGCAAGCTCTCGGTGGAACTGAAATCACCACTGGATACCCAGCGAGCTCTCTCGATCGCCTACACCCCGGGGGTGGCCCAGGTCAGCCGTGCGATCGCGGCCGACGCCACGCTGGCGAAACGGTATACGTGGGCCAACCGCATGGTGGCAGTGATCAGTGACGGCAGCGCCGTGCTCGGGCTTGGTGACATCGGGCCCGCGGCGTCGCTGCCGGTAATGGAGGGCAAGAGCGCGCTCTTCAAGACTTTCGGCGGACTGGACTCCATCCCGATCGTGCTCGACACCAAGGACCCCGACGAGATCGTCGAGACGATCGTCCGGCTGCGTCCGACTTTCGGCGCGGTCAACCTCGAAGACATCTCGGCGCCGCGCTGTTTCGAGATCGAGCGCCGCGTCGTGGAGGCCCTGGACTGCCCGGTCATGCATGACGATCAGCACGGCACCGCCATCGTCGTGCTCGCTGCGTTGCTGGGCGCCAGCGAGGTGCTCGGTCGTGACATGGGCGTGTTGAAGATCGTCATCGCGGGCGCCGGTGCCGCCGGGATCGCGTGCGCAAACATATTGTTGGCCAAGGGGATCGGTGACATAACGGTGCTTGATAGCAAGGGCATCGTTCACGCGGATCGCGACGATCTGAACCCGTTCAAGGCCGAACTGGCCACCAGGACCAACCCGCGCGGACTTCGCGGTGGCATTGCCGAGGCGCTCGCCGGAGCGGACGTGTTCATGGGGGTTTCAGCTGGGCTGGTGCCAGAGGAGTTGATCGCGACGATGGCTCCGGCGGGCATCGTTTTCGCGATGTCGAACCCCGACCCCGAAATCCACCCCGACGTGGCGCGCAAGTACGCGGCCGTGGTGGCCACCGGACGCAGCGATTTCCCGAACCAGATCAACAACGTGCTGGCGTTCCCGGGTGTTTTCCGGGGAGCGCTGGATGCCGGTGCGCGGCGCATCACCGAGAAGATGAAGGTCGCCGCGGCCGAGGCCATTTTTTCTGTGGTGGGTGAGGATCTGGCGGTTGACCACATAGTGCCGAGCGCGCTGGACCAGCGGGTGAGTCCGGCCGTGGCGGCCGCGGTGGCCGCGGTGGCCGCGGATGAATGCGACTGAGCCCCGCGCGGATCTCGAGGCTTTGGCCGACCCTGCTGGTCGCCTTGCTGCTCGCCGCGGGTTGTGGCGGGCAACAGCCGGCACCGTCGATCCCGGTCGGGTCGACGTCTGACCCGGAGTCTGAACTGGTGGCCAACATCTATGCGGCCGCGTTGCGGTTCTACGGAAACCCGGCCCACGTGCGGACGGAACGGGATCCGTTGGGTCAACTGGACTCGGGGGAGATTCGCGTCGCGCCCGGTTTCACCGGACGGCTGCTGCAGCGGTTCGAACCCGATTCGCCGGCGCGGTCGGCTGCGCAGGTGTACCGCACGTTGGCTGCGGCTTTGCCCGAGGGTATGGCCGCAGGTGATTACACGATGTCGGCGGAGGACAAACCCGCGATAGCAGTCACCGATGAGACTGCGCGCGACTGGGGTGCTCGCGACGTGACCGCAATGATGCGGCGGTGTGAGGATATATCGTTCGGTGCTGTGAAAGGCGCCGCGCACCCTGCGTCGGTCGGCACCTGCACATTGCCCGCGGTGCGCGAATTCGCCGACAGTGCAGCGCTGTTCGCGTCACTGCGGTCAGCGGAGATCGACGCGGCGTGGACGACAACCGCAGCACCGGACGTCCCGTCGGAGTTGGTCGTGTTGTCGGACAGGACGGAGTTGATCCGTGCTGAGAACTTGGTGGCACTGTACCGGCGCAACGAGCTGACCGAGTCTCAGGTGCTCGCTCTGAACGAGATAGCCGGAGTACTCGACACCGCAGCGCTGGCCGACATGCGCCGCCAGGTCGCCGAGGGTGCCGATCCCGGTGTGGTGGCCGGGCAGTGGCTGGATGCCCACCCGATCGGCGTCGGCAGCTAGCGCCGGTGTGCGCGTGCCTCGCGCCCTGACGAGGGTCCTCAATGCACCCCGGGAGCCAGCCTTGACATCAATCCGGGAAGAAAAGATTGGTAGCCCGCGCCGACGGCGCGCACGACGATCTCGAATATCTTCGCGTCAGTGCCCACCAGCACTCTGGCCTTGTTCTTGCGCACTCCGTCGAGGATGACTCTGGCGGCCTGCTCAGGCGTGGTGCGCGCCAGCTTCCTGTCGAAGGTCTGTGCCAAATCCTCCACGTCCAGGCCCTCGGCGGCGGTGGCGTTGCGGGCGATCGCGGTCTTGATGCCGCCGGGGTGCACGCAGGTGACCTTCACGGGGTGTTGCGCCAGCGCCATTTCCTGGCGCAGCGCCTCGGTGAAGCCGCGGACCGCGAATTTCGCTGCGTTGTAGGCGCCCTGCCCGGGTACCGCGAACAAGCCGAACACACTCGAGACATTGACGACGTGTCCGTCTCCGGAGTCGATCAGGTGCGGAAGGAAACTCTTGGTCCCGTTCACGACGCCCCAGAAATCGACGTCCATCACCCGTTCGATGTCTTTGTACTGGGCGACCTCTATATCGCCGGTGAACGCGATGCCGGCGTTGTTGTAGATCTGGTTGACCTTGCCGAAGTGTTCGGCGACACCGTCGGCGTAAAGCTGGACAGTCTCGCGCTCGGTGACATCGAGTCGGTCGGACTTCACTTGGACGCCGATGGCCTTGAGGCGGTCTTCGGTCGTAGCCAAGCCCTCGGTGTCGATGTCGCTGATCGCCAGGTGGGCGCCAGAGCGTCCCAGTTCGATCGCCAGCGCCTGACCGATGCCTGAGCCGGCGCCGGTTACCACGGCCACCTTTCCGGCGAAGCCTTGCATATCCACTCCCTCTGCTCGGTGTACTGGGGTCGAGGCTAGCTGTTGCCCGGGGGAGTAATGGCCGGGGCGTCATCGACGATAATCAAGTCATGAGTTTCAAGTACCCGGCCGTCACAGCGCTTGCCGCCTCGGCCGCTGTAGTGGCGGCGACGATATCCGCGGCTCCGGCGCAGGCAGACAGCGCCACCGACATCTTCTTGGGGGCGCTGAACCATTACCGTCTCGGCGACATAGACCCGGCAACCGCCATTCGTATCGGAGAGTCCGTCTGCCCGATGCTGGCCGAGCCCGGGCAGAACACCGCCGACGTCGCCGCCCGCGTTGCCGAAGAACTTGGTCGACCGATTGGAGCTGCGACGATGTTCACGGATCTGGCGATTCAGATCCTATGCCCGCCGGCGGTCAACGCCTTGACCGACGGCCGGCCGTTCTCGTTCTTCGATTGGCTTTAGGAGCTCCCTCGATTACCGCGAGCGCACGCAAAATGCCACGCTCAGCGGCGCGTCGGCGTACCGACACGCGCGCTCGCGGGGGAAAGGGATCGCGGGGGAAAGGGCTCACCCGAACGCGGTATCGATGATCTCCTGCTGCTCGACGGCGTGCACCTTCGATGACCCCGACGAGGGCGCCGACATCGCCCGCCGGGAGATGCGCTTGATGCCGGCGAGCCTCTCGGGTAGGACCGCGGGCAGCGTCAACCCCAGCGTCGGCCACGCCCCCTGGTTCGCGGGCTCTTCCTGGACCCAGAAGTACTCATCGGCGTTGGGGTATCTATCCAGCGTCTCGGCCAGGCGGCGCCGCGGCAGCGGGGCCAGCTGCTCGATGCGGACGATCGCCACGTCCTCGCGTTCGTCCTTCTTCTTGCGGCCCGCCAGCTCGTAGTACAGTTTGCCGCTGGTCAGCAGGACACGCCTGACTTTGCCGCGGTCACCGGTGCCTTCGGTGTAGGTGGGCTCCTCGAGCACCGACCGGAACTTCGCCTCGGTGAACTCCTTGAGATCGCTGACGGCCGCTTTGTTGCGCAGCATCGACTTCGGGGTGAAGACGATCAACGGTCGCCTGATTCCGTCGAGTCCGTGCCGGCGCAGCAGATGGAAGTAGTTCGCCGGTGTCGATGGCACCGCGATCGTCATCGAGCCCTCGGCCCACAGCAGCAGGAACCGCTCGATCCGACCGGAGGTGTGGTCGGGCCCCTGCCCCTCGTGGCCATGCGGCAGCAGCAGCACCACGTCGGAGAGCTGGCCCCACTTGGCCTCACCCGAGCTGATGAACTCGTCGATGATGGACTGGGCGCCATTGACGAAATCGCCGAACTGAGCCTCCCACAGCACCAGTGCGCCGGAGTTGCCTACCGAGTAGCCGTACTCGAAGCCCACCGCGGCGAACTCCGACAGTGCGGAGTCGTAGACCATGAACTTCCCGCCGGTCGGGTTGCCATCAGTGTTGACCGTCAACAGGTCCAGCGGGGTGAACTCCCTACCGGTCTTGCGGTCGATGATCACCGCGTGGCGCTGGGTGAACGTGCCGCGCCGGACGTCCTGTCCGGTGAACCGGATGGTCTTACCTTCGGCCAGGAAGGACCCCAGAGCCAGCAGCTCGGCGAAGGCCCAGTCAACCTTGCCTTCATAGGCCATTTCGCGGCGCCGCTCCAGTACCGGTTTCACCCGGGTATGGACGTTGAAGTCCTCGTCGTAGGCCAGATGTGCGTCACCGATGCGGCCCAGCAGCGTTTTTTCCACCGCAGTGGTCATTCCGGCCGGAACCATCTGGTCGGCCTCCACCGACTCGCTTGGCGCAGGCGCGTGCCGCTCAAGTTCGCGCACCTCGTTGAAGACCTGCTCAAGCTGGCCCTGATAGTCGCGCAGCGCGTCCTCGGCTTCTTTCATCGAGATGTCGCCGCGGCCGATCAGCGACTCGGTGTAGTTCTTTCGCACGCCGCGCTTGGTGTCGATGACGTCATACATGATGGGCTGTGTCATCGACGGGTCGTCGCCCTCGTTGTGGCCGCGCCGCCGGTAGCACAGCATGTCGATGACGACGTCCTTCTTGAACTCCTGCCGGAAGTCGACGGCCAGCTGGGTCACCCACACAGCGGCCTCGGGGTCGTCACCGTTGACGTGGAAGATGGGCGCTCCGATCATCTTCGCGACGTCGGTGCAGTACTCCGAGGACCGGGAGTCATTCGGCGAGGTGGTGAAACCGATCTGGTTGTTGACGACGATGTGGATGGTTCCGCCGGTGCGGTACCCGCGCAGTAGCGCCAGGTTCAGCGTCTCGGCGACCACACCCTGCCCGGCGAAGGCGGCATCGCCGTGCAGCATCATCGGCATGACGGTGAACCCGTCGGGGCCATTGCCCTTGTCCAGCATGTCCTGCTTGGCGCGAACCAGACCCTCGAGTACCGGGTCGACCGCCTCGAGGTGGCTCGGGTTGGCGACCAGCGACACGGTGATGTCGTTCTCGCCGAACATTTGGATGTAGTTGCCGGTCGCGCCGAGGTGGTACTTGACGTCGCCCGATCCGTGCGCCTCGGCCGGGTTCAGGTTGCCTTCGAACTCGGTGAAGATCTGCGAATACGGCTTGCCTACGATGTTGGCCAGCACGATGAGTCGCCCCCGGTGCGGCATGCCGATGACGACCTCGTCGAGGCTGTGTTCGGCGGCCTGGTCTATCCCGGCGTCCATCATCGGGATGACGGTCTCAGCTCCCTCGAGCGAGAAGCGTTTCTGCCCAACGTATTTGGTCGCCAGGAAGGTTTCGAACGCCTCGGCCGCGTTGAGCTTGCTCAGAATGTACTTCTGCTCGGCGACAGTCGGCTTCTCATGTTTGATCTCGATGCGATCCTGCAGCCACTTCTGCTGCTCGGGCTCGAGGATGTGTGCGTACTCCACCCCAACGTGGCGGCAGTACGCGTCCCGCAGCAGGCCCAGCACGTCGCGCAGCTTCTTGGTGTCCGCGCCGCCGAAGCCGTTGACCTTGAACTCGCGGTCCAGGTCCCACAGTGTCAGCCCGTGGGTGTTCACGTCGAGATCGGGATGGCTGCGGAACCGGGTCTTGTCCAGTCGCAGCGGGTCGATATCGGCCATCAGATGACCGCGGTTGCGGTAGGCCGCGATGAGCTCGATGACGCGCGCGTTCTTGTCCTCGATGGAATCCGGGTTGTCGATGCGCCAGCGCACTGGCTCGTAGGGGATTCCCAGTTCGCGGAAGATCTCGTCCCAGAACTCGTCGTCGAGCAGCAACTGGTGGATCGTACGCAGGAAGTCGCCCGACTCCGCGCCCTGGATGATGCGGTGGTCGTAGGTCGACGTCAGTGTGATGAGTTTGCCGACACCGAGTTCGGCGATGCGTTCGTCGCTCGCGCCCTGGAACTCCGCCGGATACTCCATGGCGCCGGCGCCGATGATCGCGCCCTGACCCTGCATCAGCCTCGGCACCGAGTGCACGGTGCCGATAGTGCCGGGGTTGGTCAGCGAGATCGTCACGCCGGCAAAGTCTTCGGCGGTCAACTTACCTTCTCGCGCTCTGCGCACGATGTCCTCGTACGCCGCGATGAACTGGTCGAACCGCAAGGCCTCGCAGTGCTTGATCGCCGCGACGACCAGCTGCCGTTTGCCCCCCTTGCCCTGGAGGTCGATCGCCAAACCCAGGTTGGTGTTCGGGGGGGTGACGGTGTTGGGCTTGCCGTCCACCTCGGCGAAGTGGCGGTTCATGTTCGGGAACTTCTTGACCGCCTGCACGATCGCATAGCCGAGCAGATGGGTGAACGAAACCTTGCCGCCCCGGGTGCGTTTGAGGTGGTTGTTGATGACGATCCGGTTGTCGATCATGGCTTTGGCCGGAATAGCGCGCACGCTGGTCGCCGTCGGTACGTCCAGCGACGCGGACATGTTCTTCACCACGGCCGCTGCGGCGCCGCGCAGCACCTGGGTCTCGTCGTCCTGAGCGGCCGGGGCGGCCGGTTTGCCCGTCGAGGGTGCCTGAGGTGTCTTGGCCGCTCCCTTCTTGGGCGCAGACTGCTGCGGGGGCTTCTCAGGCGTCGCGGCGGGCTTGGCGGCCTTGGCCGTTCCCGTGCCGGACTCGGCGTTCTTCGCCCCGGCGGCGCCTTTGCCTCCGGCCGATTTCGGTGGCGGCGCAGCCGCCGGTTCGGGGGCCGTGGTCTGGCTCGCGGCGGGCTTCCCGTTGTCCTTGGGGGCGGTTTCATTGGTGGTTTCGGGCGAGTAGTCGACCAGGAACTCGTGCCAACTCGAGTCGACCGAGGAGGGATCGTCGCGGAACTTGCGATACATCTCTTCGACCAACCACTCGTTCTGACCGAATGGTGAAGGTGAATTCACGGCTGCTGTTCGCCTCAATTCTTCGCTTCGAGCCAGTGCTGCCGCTTAGCAGCCGGCCACCCAATCCAACCGCGGCGTGCGGGGGTTCCGCATTTCCGCCTTCTAGAGGCTAGCGCTTCTGCCGCTTGCCGGACCATGCAACGTGCTTATGGCAATTGGGGTCGCGGCGCGGGCAGCAGCACCAGCGGCGACGGCCACCGTGTTGGCGGGTTGCCGAAGGCGGTGTGAGCATGGCCGACGATCTTCTTGCCCATCATCCGGTTGCCTACGCCTCCGACGACCGCTCCGATTCCGACCGGGAGGAGCTTTCCGAACGCGATGGCGCCGCGTTTGAGTGTGTAGCGCTTGGCGAAGTAGCGCACCAAGCGTGAGTTCAGTTGGGACGCCGCGGGCAGTGGCAGGGTTGCGGCGCCGTCGGACAGCCACGCTCCGCTGGTACGGCCGGGGCCCAGCAGGTCGGCCATGGCGTGCTTGCTGTCGTCGCCGACCAGCACCGCCAACACCAGGGCGCGACGATGCTCGCGGTGGTCGGCGGGGATGCCGTGCACCTCGGCCACCGCGAGTACGTACACCGCCGTCGCCTCGAGGAACACGACAGTCTCGCCGGCAACTGCGGACATCGCGACGAGGGTGCCGATGCCGGGGAACGCCGCGGCCGAACCGACAGCCGCGCCGCTGGCCATCACGGCGGCCATGTAGTGCTTGTCCAATTTCGCGATGATGTCGGCAGGGGTGGCGTCCGGGTAGTGTTCGCGCAGGCGGTCGACGTAGGCGCGGACCGCCGGACCTTGGACGCGTGCGCCGCGTTCGATGATCTGGGAAAGCACCTTCGCCGCGATGCTTGCATCACCGTCGCTGACCGCCGGCAACTGGCTCCTGGTACGCGACCGGGCACTCATTGGGTGGCCCCTCCTTCAGTTTGAGCCGCCAGCGATCGAGCCGCCTGCAACTGCTGCCCACAGGTTAACGCGTGTCAAACGAATGGAGGCCCACATCGGGTGCCCGAGCGTGGTCGCGGACACCGGCGGTGACCGGGGGCACAATAATTGGGAAGCGGCGCTAACCATTTGCGTGGCAGTATCCCTGGACGTGGATGTCAAGCAGCCGAGTCGAACCCGGATGATCGTGGTGCTCGGACTGCTCGTGGCGCTGGGCCCGCTGACCATCGACATGTACCTGCCCGCGCTGCCGAGGATCGCAGAGGACCTGTCGGTGTCGTCGTCGCTGGTCCAGTTGACGCTGACGGGTACCCTCGCCGGGCTGGCCCTGGGGCAGCTCATCGTCGGACCGCTGTCGGATTCCCTGGGTCGGCGCGCGCCGTTGATGGCCGGGATCGTGCTACACATGCTGGCCTCTCTGCTGTGCGCATTCGCTCCGAGCATTGCCATCCTGGGCGTCGCTCGAGGCCTGCAGGGCTTCGGGGCAGCGGCGGCGATGGTGGTGGCCATCGCGGTCGTCGGTGACCTGTTCGTGGAGTCGGTGGCCGCCACGGTGATGTCGCGACTGATGCTGGTACTCGGCGCAGCACCGGTGCTCGCCCCTTCACTCGGGGCGGCGATACTGCTCGAGGCGTCGTGGCGTTGGATCTTCGCGGCACTGGTCGTACTGGCTGGGGCGCTGCTGTTGATGGCCGTCTTCGCGCTGCCCGAAACATTGCCCGAAAGGCACCGCCGTCCGCTGAGGATGCGGGGTATCGCCGCGACCTACCTGGAACTGTTGCGCGACCTACGATTTGTCGTCCTGGTCCTCACGGCCGCGCTGGCCATGTCAGGTTTGTTCGCCTACATCGCGGGTGCCTCGTTTGTGCTGCAAGGGCGCTACGGTCTGGACCAGACCGCGTTCGCGCTGGTGTTCGGCGCGGGAGCCGTAGCGTTGATAGCTTCCACCCAGTGCAACGTTCTGCTGCTGAGGCGGCACTCTCCCCAGCAGATCATGGTGTGGGCACTGGCTGCCGCGTCGGTGTCGGGCGTGGTGTTCGTGGGGTTGGCGGCCGGTCATGTCGGCGGTGCGGTCGGCTTCATCCTGCCGGTCTGGGCGATGCTCGGTGCGATGGGGCTGGTGATTCCGAACGCGCCGGCGGTGGCCCTGACCCGTCATCCCGATGCTGCGGGTACGGCTGCGGCGCTGTTGGGTGCGGCCCAGTTCGGGCTGGGCGCGGCTGTCGCTCCTGTCGTCGGTGTGCTCGGGAACGACGAATTGGCTATGGCGGGGGTGATGTCGGCCGGTGTGATCATCGCGCTGCTGGCCCTGCTGCTGAGCGGGGTTCCCCGCCGTCCCGGTAGCCATAGCCGGCCGGATCGTCCCAGGTTGCTTCGCTCATGAGATTGCCGACATCGAGATGGCTGACATCGAGATTGCCGACATCGAGATTGCCGAACCTGCCATGTTCGACACCGTGACCCGGCGTGCTCCCGGTGCCAACCCTTGGCACGCGTTATGGGCGATGCTCATCGGCTTCTTCATGATCCTCGTCGACGCCACGATCGTCGCCGTCGCCAATCCAGCGATCATGTCCAGCCTGGGCGCCGACTACGCCGCGGTGATCTGGGTGACCAGCGCCTATCTACTGGCCTATGCGGTGCCCCTGCTCGTGTCTGGCCGACTGGGGGACAGATACGGCCCGAAGAACATCTATCTGCTCGGCCTCGCGGTGTTCACGGCGGCCTCTCTGTGGTGCGGACTGTCTGAAACCATCGGCATGCTGATCGCAGCCAGGGTGGTCCAGGGGGTTGGTGCGGCACTTCTCACGCCGCAGACGCTGTCGGTGATCACCAGGACCTTCCCCGCGCATGGCCGGGGGGTCGCGATGAGCGCGTGGGGTGCCACGGCCGGGGTGGCCACCCTGGTGGGCCCGCTTCTGGGCGGGGTATTGGTGTCGCATCTTGGCTGGCAGTGGATATTCATCGTCAATGTTCCGGTCGGCATCGTCGGTCTGGCGGTCGCCGTCTGGCTGGTGCCGGCGCTGCCTACTCACAAACAAGGGTTCGACATGCCCGGGGTGTTGCTGTCGGGCGTCGGCATGTTCTTGATCGTCTTCGCGCTGCAGGAGGGTCAGGGCAACGACTGGGCACCGTGGGTTTGGGCGGCCATTCTCATCGGCGCCGTGCTCATGACAGCGTTTCTCTACTGGCAATCGGTAACTACCGGTGAGCCGCTGATACCGCTGACCATCTTCGGCGACCGTGACTTCTCCATGTCCAATCTGGGAGTCGCGACCATTGGGTTCGTCGCTACCGCGATGTTTCTGCCGCTGATGTTCTATGCCCAGGCAGTATGCGGGCTCTCGCCGACCGGGGCGGCCCTGCTGACCGCGCCGATGGCCGTGGCAACTGGTGTGCTGGCGCCATTGGTCGGCAGGATTGTCGACCGATCGCAGCCCACTCCTGTCGTCGGATTCGGCTTTTCGGTGATGGCTGTGGGGCTCACCTGGTTGTCGATCGAGATGACGCCGACGACGCCGATTTGGCGCCTGCTGCTGCCGCTGACCGCTGCCGGGGTCGGCATGGCGTTCATCTGGTCGCCGTTGGCAGCCACCGCCACCAGAAACCTTCGCGCTCAGCTGGCAGGCGCAGGCTCCGGCGTCTACAACACCACCCGGCAGGTTGGGTCGGTGCTCGGCAGCGCAGGAATTGCCGCGTTCATGGTGACCCGACTGTCCGCAGAGATGCCAGCTGCGGTGGCTGCGGCCCCGAGGAGCGAGGGAGAAGTCGCAGAGTTGCCGGTCTTCCTGCACGAGCCGTTCGCTGCGGCCATGTCGCAAGCCATGCTGTTGCCGGCGTTCGTCGCGCTGTTCGGTGTCATCGCGGCATTGTTCATGCTGGGGTCCGGCCGGGAGGCGGCCGAGGAATCCGAGACAATGCGGGAGGACTGGCTCAATATCTTCACCCGGAAGTCCGCAGATCCGGAGTCGTCGTAACCGGAGTCGACTGAATTCGGGAGCGGGGGGCCGCGGCAGGTTCGCCAAGCGCCAGAAAAGCCCCCAACTCCACCAGTCGATCCGGGGTGCCGGGCAGATAGTCGGTCAGCTGGCCGGAGCGCACGATCACCGCCAGGTACTGGGCCCGGCTCACCGCGACGTTGAGCCGGTTTCTGTTGAGCAGGAAAGCGATTCCGTGTGGGACATCATCGATCGACGACGCCGTCATCGACACGAACACCACCGGCGCCTGCTGACCCTGGAACTTGTCGACGGTGCCTGCGCGCACGGCGGTGAGCCCCACCGCGTCGAGTTGTCGGCGGATTAGCGCGACCTGGGCGTTGTACGGAGTGACGACAAGTACGTCGTCCTGCTCGAGGGCCCGGTGGCCGCGCTCGTCGATCCACGTCGTGCCCATCAGGGCTGCGATCTCCGCGACGATCGCCTCGGCCTCCTCGGGGCTCGCTGTCGCATTGCCGTCATGCTCGACGGACAGCATGCGGACGCCTGCCGCGACACCGTCGAGTCGGCGTGCGGCGGTGAGTGATTCGTGGGAGCGCAGTCGGCCGTCGTAGGACAACCGCGACACCGCCCGGCACACGTCGGGATGCATGCGGTAGGAGCGGTCCAGGAAATATCCGCGTTCGGACGGCAACGTCTTGTGCCCTTCGACCAGCCAGCCGAGCGCGGAGACGTCGACGGGCTCCGGGTGGGTGCCCTGGGTGACCTGTGGCAACTGTTGTGGATCGCCCAACAGCAGTAAGTTTCTTGCCGCGCGCGACACTGCGATGGTATTGGCCAGGCTGAACTGTCCGGCTTCCTCGACCACCAGCAGATCGAGGCTTCCAGTGGGAATCTTGTTGTCGTTGGCGAAGTCCCATGCCGTGCCTCCGACCACGCAGCCGTCGTTGCGGGCAATGAAGTCGGCGAACTCCGCGTTGTCGATCTCGGTCCAGCCGGCGACGACGGTATTGAGTTTCTTTGCTACTCGGGCGCCGTCCACACCGGCGTCAAGGACGTCGCCGAAAAGGTTTTCCACGACGGCGTGTGACTGTGCGACCACGCCGATACGCCAGCCGTACGCGTTGACGAGGGTGGCGATAACCTGCGCTGACGTAAACGTCTTGCCGGTGCCCGGCGGTCCGTGCACCGCTAGGTAGGACGAGTCGAGATCCAACAGCGCTGCGGTGATGTCATCAGCGGCGTGATCGGCGGCCTCGCTGCGGGGCAATGGGCGGCCGCTTTTCGTGCGCGGCGCTTCGCGCAAGAGGATTCCGGTCACAGCATTGGCAGGCAGCGTAGGCAGTCCGGCTGCGATGTGGGCGGCGGCCCGGGCGATGGACTCCTGCAAGGTCTTGGTGCTGAGTGGCTGACAGGGGGTGAGGGCGAACGGCACTTGTGCA
This sequence comes from Actinomycetes bacterium, assembly GCA_022601275.1. Lineage (GTDB taxonomy): Bacteria > Actinomycetota > Actinomycetes > Mycobacteriales > Mycobacteriaceae > Mycobacterium. The sequence continues at coordinate 15,656 of JAHZIT010000111.1, read as the reverse complement.
TAGATGTCACCGCCCTTAGGTTGCTTCTCGATGATCAGCACTTGCGTGGGTGCATCGAGGTCGTCGCAGTCGGTTACCGTCACCGAAGCGAATGCTCGTCGGTTGGGGTCATCGCTCAGCCCCCCGGGCGAGGGCGGGGCATAGAGCGCGTACATCTCCCGGCTCAGTTCCCCGGTGGCGAGCTCACCGAACAACCGGACGTGCCGCTGCGGTTTTCGCGCTCGCGGCGGCTGATGCCAGTCCGCGACGATCTCGTGGTCCTCGGAGAGGAAGACGCCGCTGTTGTCGGCCCACTCGTCGACGGGATTGTTCACGCGATCGAAATGTCCCCACCAGAACGGCTTGTCCTCTCGCTTGTGAAAACCCTTGGCCGCCGCAAACATCGCGACGGCAGTCTGGGTCGGGGTGCGTGCTTCGATTCCGGTGCCGGCGAACTCCCACAGCTTGCGCTCGACCGCGTCGACCTCGACGGCGTTTGGCTGGGCGCCGTCGGTCACCGGAACAGGGCCCCTTGGCGGCACCCCGGATTCGATGGCGCGTGCTACCAGCCAATCGCGCAGCCGACGCGTCGACCGGCAGTCGTAGCGGTTGTATTCCTCGATCTCCTTCAGCACCCGCGAGGCGTCGTCGGCATGCCCAGCCGCGCGCAGCCCGCAGTATCGGGCGTACTCGGTGATCGACGCCGTCGCGGTGGTGACCTCACCGGCCCGCAGCTCCTGCCCCATGTACAGGGGCTCCAGCGACTTGATGCTGTAGCTTTCGGCGCCGACGCGAATACTCTTGCGCACCAGAGGATAGAGGTCAACGAGCACGCCCTCGCGCAGCAGATCGTCGACCTCGTTCTCCCCGACGCCGTAGCGCCCTGCGAGGCGCAGCAGAGTGGTTTTCTCATATGTTGCGTAGTGGTAGACATGCATGCCGGGAAACCGCTGGCGCCTCTTGCGCACCATGGTCAGGAAGTCGATCAGCGCCTGCCTCTCTTCGGCACGGTCGTGGGCCCAGAACCGCTGAAAATCGCCGTCCGCGCTCAGCACGCCCCACAGGTATTCCAGCCCCCACTCGCGTCCGTCAGACGTCCACAGCGGGTCACCCTCGAAGTCGAAGAACAGATCGCCTCTATCGGCATCGGGCAGGACCATCAGTGGCTGCGGATCGACGATGTCAAACGGCGGCTTGCCGTCCACCCGGTCGGCGACCTGCAGCCGCGCTTGTGCGGTGAGCGCATTGACCGTGCGGGCCGACAGTCCGGGAGCCGGGCCGCTGTGACCGGCCAGCTCGTGCACCGTGGAGATTCCCGAGTCGATCAGCCGGGCGCGCTGGCTGACCCGCATGCCCGCGACCAGCAACAGATCATCGCTCGCGCGGACCTGCTGTTCGCATTCAGCGCAACGGAAGCAGGCGCGGATGTTCTCGTCCGCCCAGTCCGCGGGCGTACCGCGGGCCAGGTGCCCGTCGAGCAGCCGCTCCAACGCAGCCCGGCGGGGCCGGAACACCGGCAGCAGTTCGTCGATGGGGTAGCTGACCGCGGTGCCGTCGCCCAGGACCAGGTCCACTTCGGGTGCCACGGGAACGCCGGCGTCAGTGAGGCTCTGGGCGTAGGCCGCCAACTGCAGTAGTGCCTCCACCTTCACCGAGCGGGCCAGCTTGGTGTCGCGGAGCCGGTAGTGAGGACCGCGCGGGGAGGCTTCCAGGATCAGGAAGTCGGCGAAGCCGACGAATCGGCCGTCGAACATGGCGGCCTGGTAGATCACCGCTGCGTTGCGCCCGACCGCGCGCAAGGTCTGATCGGCGGCCGCGGCCAGCCCCGCCACGGTGTAGTCCGGGCGCCCGATGACGATGACGTCGCCGGACTGCGGCCGACGCCGCAGCTCGTCGAGATGGCGCTGCTCGTGCTCATCGCCGAGTTCGGCGGTGCGGGAGAGAAGTTCGTCGTCGGCCGACACTTCAGGACCCCAGCCGAGCCGGGCGTCGAACGAGCGCAGCAGCGCGTATTCGCACCGCGCGGCGGCGGCGAGGTCCGAGGCGCTGTAGATCACGCGGTCTTCGCCCGCGTCGGTTGCTACGAACACGCTGCCACTGTAGGTCAGCTCACCGACATGTCTGTTTGCCGCGAACCTGCACTATCTGGTGGCCCCAAGTCTGGTAGCCCAAGTCTGGTGGCACCAGGTCGCCATCCGCGAACGGCAATGCACATGCGCGAAATCCGATCTGCGCGAACTCAGCCGCCCGTGTTGCCGATCAGCTCCACCCCGTTGCCGTTCCAGCGGAACTTCACCACGCTGTCCAGCCCGGCCACGCCGCTGGAGTACTGGAGCGCGACCGTGTCGCCGGTGGTCGCCGCGCTGTCCAAGCCGTTGAAGCCGTAGGTGTCGGGTACGCCAGTCGGGATGAATTTGCCCCGATGGAACAGCAGCGCGCGGGTGTTGGGGTTCTCTGAGTTCGTATTGGCCTTGATGATCACCACCGACAGCTGCGCACATTCGTTGTAGTTACCGGCCAGAGGCTCGGGGTTCCAGCCCTGGTTGCTGCGCGGGTCACGGGGCAGCGCGGCTACTGCATCGGCGATCTCAGGTGCGGCGAGGTTCGTCGCGCACGGATCGTTGGCCGCTGACGTGCCGGGCACACCGCCAGCCGATGGTGTGGGAGTCGCCGAGGACTGGGGTTGGGTCGAACCCGCGGTCGGCTCGGGCGTCTTGGAAGCCGTCGAGTCGCCCGAACTGCAGCCCACGATGGTCGGTACCGCGATGGTCAGCAGCGCGACGCCGGCGACCGCACCCGCCCGGGTCCCGATCGTCACCGTCCAGTTCACAAGTGCGCACCGTACCGGCCCTGCTGCCGGCCTGCCGGAAGGCGCGCGGCGGAAAGCGCTTCGACTGGCACTAGACTGCGACCTCGATGACGTCTTCGAACGTGGAGCCCGGCACTGTCGAGCGGGCTGGCGACCTGAGCTTCGCTGACCTGCAGATTCACCACTCGGTGCTGCAGGCCGTCGCCGATGTCGGATACGAAACGCCCTCGCCGATCCAAGAGGCGACCATTCCGGCGATGCTGGCCGGTGCCGACGTAGTCGGACTCGCCCAGACGGGAACCGGAAAGACAGCGGCTTTCGCGATCCCGATCCTGTCGAAGATCGACACCTCCAGCCGGATCACCCAGGCGCTGGTGCTGGCGCCGACGCGCGAGCTGGCGTTGCAGGTCGCCGAGGCTTTCAGTCGCTACGGTGCCCATCTGCGGGTGAACGTGCTGCCGATCTACGGAGGCTCCCCCTACGGTCCCCAGTTGGCCGGGCTCAAGCGTGGCGCCCAGGTGGTCGTCGGTACTCCGGGCCGGGTCATCGATCACCTCGACAAGGGCAGCCTGGACCTCACGCACCTCGACTACCTGGTTCTCGACGAGGCCGACGAGATGCTGCAAATGGGGTTCGCCGAGGACGTAGAACGCATACTCGAAGGCACCCCGGAGTACAAGCAGGTCGCGCTGTTCTCGGCGACGATGCCGCCGGCGATCCGCAAGATCACCTCCAAGTACCTGCACGACCCGGTACAGGTGAAGGTCGAATCCAGGACCGCGACGGCTGACAATATCTCGCAGCGTTACATACAGGTGTCGGGGCCACGAAAGATGGACGCGCTCACCCGGCTGCTCGAGGTCGAGCCGTTCGAAGCGATGATCGTGTTCGTCCGTACCAAGCAGGCCACCGAGGAGGTCGCCGAGAAGCTGCGCGCCCGGGGTTTTTCCGCGGCTGCCATCAACGGCGACATCCCTCAAGCCGTGCGCGAGCGAACCATCACCGCACTCAAAGAGGGCAAGCTCGACATCCTCATCGCCACTGACGTGGCAGCGCGGGGGCTCGACGTCGAGCGCATCTCACACGTGCTGAACTACGACATTCCCCATGACCCGGAGTCCTACGTACATCGGATCGGACGTACCGGGCGCGCCGGTCGGTCGGGGACTGCGCTGCTGTTCGTCACACCGCGGGAGCGGCATCTGCTCAACTCCATCGAGCGGGTTACCCGCCAGAAGCTCATCGAGGGGCAGTTGCCGTCCGTTGACGACGTCAATGCGCAACGCGTCGAGAAGTTCCGCGACTCCATCACCGAGGCCTTGGCGTCGCCAAAAATCGAGCTGTTCCGCAAGCTGATCGAGGGTTACGAGCGCGACCATGACGTGCCGATGGCCGACATCGCTGCCGCCCTGGCTCTGCAGAGTCGCGACGGTGGGGAGTTCCTGATGACGGAGCCGCCGCCGGAGAAGCGACGCGCGCGGACTGACCGCGCGGGCCGCGACGATAGGCCGCCGCGCAAGCGCCGCGATGCCCGCAGCGACCTCGCGACGTACCGCATTGCGGTCGGCAAGCGGCACAAGGTTGCTCCGGGCGCGATCGTGGGTGCCATCGCCAATGAGGGCGGACTGCATCGCAGCGATTTCGGCCACATTACGATCAAGGTGGATCATTCACTGGTGGAACTGCCGGCCAAATTATCTAAGAAGACACTGAAGGCGCTGGAGCACACCAGGATCCAGGGTCAGCTGATCCATCTCGAACCCGATCGCGGGCCTAAGGCGCGCCGAAAGTCATACTGAGGCGCCCGCTCCTGATGACTGCGCCCAGAGAACTCGATGCCCAAGGCGGCCTTGAGTCGGTCAATGCGACCGGACGGGTCGACTCGCTTACCGGGATTCGGGCTGTCGCGGCACTGCTGGTGGTGCTGACCCACGCCGCATACACCACGGGTAAGTATCCGCAGGGCTATGTGGGGTTGGTGTACTCGCGGATGGAGATCGGCGTGCCGATCTTCTTCGTGCTGTCCGGCTTCCTGTTGTTCGCGCCCTGGGTGAAAGCCGTTGCCTGGCAGAGGCCTCCGCCCTCGGTGCGCCGCTACGCGTGGCACCGGGTGCGGCGCATCATGCCCGCCTACGCCGTCACCGTGATTGCCGCCTACCTGCTTTACCACTTCCGCACCGCCGGACCTAACCCAGGACACACTTGGGAGGGGTTGTTCCGCAATCTCACGCTGACTCAGATCTACACCGACGACTACTTGTTTTCCTATCTGCACCAAGGGCTTACCCAGATGTGGAGCCTCGCGGTCGAGGTGGCGTTCTATGCGCTGCTACCGCTGTTGGCATACCTGCTGCTGGTCTTGCTGTGCCGCCGGCAGTGGCGGCCGCGGCTGTTGCTCGCTGGATTGGCCGGTCTCGCGTTGGTGTCGCCGGCTTGGCTCATTCTGGTGCACACGACCGACTTCCTGCCCGACGGTAGCCGGCTGTGGTTGCCGGGCTATCTGGCGTGGTTCGTCGGCGGGATGGTGCTGGCGGCGCTGCAGCCATTGGGGCTGCGCGCCTACGCGCTGGCGTGTATCCCGTTGGCCGTTGTGAGCTACTTCATCGTGGCAACGCCGATCGCCGGAGAGCCGACGACCTCGCCCACCGAGTTGCGCGAGGCCCTGTTCAAGGTCGCGTTCTACGCTGTCATCGCGACATTGCTCGTTGCGCCGTTGGCGCTGTGTGGACCCGGGGTGCTGGGCGGGAAGCAGCCCGGATCGGCGGGCGGTGACCGGCAGGGTCTTTATGTACGCATGATGGGTAGCCGCCCCATGGTCTTTCTGGGTGAGATCTCCTATGAGATCTTCCTGATTCACCTGATCATCATGGAGCTGGTGATGGTGGAGATTCTGCGTTACCCCATCTACACCGGCTCGGTCTGGCAACTGTTCTCGGGGACACTGGTGGTCACCATCCCGCTGGCGTGGTTGCTACACCGATTCACCAGGGTTCGGCCTTGAGCCCGGGGCAGCCGCCAAGCCCAGCCGGTGGCTTGACCCACGACGCTGGGTCGTCTGGGCGGCCCGCTGAACCGGCAGCATGGTCGGGACGACGAAGTCCTCGAGCATGCTGCGTTCATCGGCTTCGTCGGTGCCTGGAAACACCAGCAGCGAGGTCATCACCCGGACCAGCCAGCGCGCCCGACGCTCGACCAGGTCCGGCTCATCGGCGCCGAGAGAGATCACGAACGCCTCGGTGAGCGCCCTGACCACGTCGGACTGTTCGGCGATCTCGCCACCGATCGGGCGTTGCGTGGTCGCAAACCAGGAGGCCAGGGCCGGGCTTTCGCGAACCTTTCGGAGCGAGGTGAGCATGCCCTCGATCAGCCGCTCCCGCGGATCCACCACCGACATGAGTTGATCGGTCATCTCTCGGAAGAGTCGATAGCTCTCGCGATGCACGTAGGCGGTGTAGAGGGCATCGCGGTTCTCGAAGTAGCGATAAAGGGTGGCGCGTGAACAGCCTGCGGCTGAGGCGATCTCGTGCATGCCAGCGGTCGCGGCATCCTTCTTGCCGAACAGCTCGCCTGCCGCGTCCAGGATGCGGTCGGCCGCCAGTTCGTTGCGGCCCGCCGCCAACCAGTCGCCCGCCATCAAGTCGTCACCGCGAAGGGCACTGACAACGGTCGTCGAACGTAACTGCCGCCAGCCCAAACGATTCCGGACTCGTCGACTTCGAAGTCCGGTATCCGGGCGAGCAATTCGGTGAGAGCGACCCGCGACTGCATTCGGGCGGCCGCGGCACCCAGACAATGGTGCGCGCCGTGGCTGAATGTGAGGATGTTGCGTGGCCTGCGAGTGACGTCGAGCTGCGCCGCATCGGGACCGTATTGGCGTTCGTCCCGGTTACCGGAGCCGTAGAGGAGCATCGCTCGGCGGCCTTCCGGGATGGTGACGTCGCCGATCTTGACGTCCCGGGTCACGGTGCGGCCCAGCATCTGGACCGGGGAGGTCAGCCGTAGCAGTTCATCGACTGCATCGGGTATCAGGTCGGGCTGACTTACCAACAGCCTCCGTTGATCTGGCCGTTGGTGCAGCAGCTGCACCGTACCTCCTAACATTCCGGTGGTGGTGTCGTTGCCGCCGGTGACCATCGTGAAGGTGAACGCCAGAATCGAGAGCACCCCGGCGATGTCCCCGTCGGCGCCCACGCCCGCGGCCACCAGGTGCGAGACCGTGTCGTCTCCAGGTTCGACGCGGCGCCGCTCGATCAGCGCGGTGAAGTAGGCCATCATGTCGCCGAGCGCGTCGCCCAATGTCGCCAGCGCACCGCCTATCCCGCCCTCGGCAGTGCTGGCCGCCACAATCGCGTCGGTCCAGCCGTCGAACTGGCCGCGATCCTCTTCGGGAACGCCGAGGTAGTGCGCAACAACCATCGAAGGGAGTGGCTTGAACAGTTCGGCGACGATGTCGCCCCCGCCGTTCGCCTTGATGCGCTCGATACGCTCGATGACGTAGTCGCGGACCTTGGGCTCGACGGCCTCGACCTGACGCGGCGTGAAGCCACGGGACACCAGCTTGCGGAACTCGGTGTGTGCGGGCGGGTCCTGCATGACCATCGGCGGATTGTCGGCCAGCCCGATGAGATCCAGCTCGCCGTAATTCACGGTCAGGCCCCGCGCCGACGAGAAAGTCTGATGGTCGCGGGCGGCGGCCCAGATGTCGGCGTGCCGGGACAGCACGTAGTAGTCCCCGGGTTCGGTGGCCTCAGGTTCGGTGGCCTCAGGTTCGGTGTCCTCAGGTTCGTTACGGCCCACATGGCCGCTGGGAACCACATGGCCGCTGGGAACCACATGGCCGCTGGGAACCACATGGTGGACCGGGTCGTGATCGCGCAGCGCCCGATACATCGGCCACGGGTCAGCCCAGGTGGCTGCGGTGGCCAACTCGAACCGGAGCGGTGTGTCCTGAGACAGAATGACGGTCATGTCTCATGGATACGACAGTACTGACCTCTGTGTCAAGCACTCGCATCAGATCGCCGCACCCGGATTGAGGATGTTGTCCGGGTCTAGTGCAGCCTTGATGCGACGGTTGAGTTCCATCGCCTCAGAGCCCAGGTAGCCGGCCAGCCAAGGTCGCTTCAGCCTGCCGACGCCGTGCTCCCCGGTGATGGTGCCGCCCAGGCCCACCGCCAGATCCATGATCTCGCCGAACGCCGTGTTGGCCCGCTCGGTCATCGCGGCGTCTCCGGGGTCGTACACGATCAGCGGATGAGTATTGCCGTCACCGGCGTGCGCGATCACCGAGATCATCAGGTTGTGCAGCTCGGCGATCTTCTCCACCCCCGATACCAGGTCGGCGAGCGCGGGCAGTGGAACACCGACATCCTCGAGGAGCAGTGATCCCTTCGCTTCCACAGCGGGGATCGCGAATCGGCGGGCCGCAACGAACGCTTCCCCTTCTTCGGCGTCATTGGTCGAGAAGACCTCTGTCGCACCATGCTCGGCGAACACCCTGGCCATGTACTCGGCGTCTTCGGCGCCAGCCGGCCCTCGGTCGTCAGAGGCGGCGACCATCATCGCCGCGGCGTCGCGGTCCAACCCCATCTTGAGCTTGTCCTCGACCGCGTTGATTGCGACGGTATCCATGAATTCCATCATCGAAGGTCGGATCTTGGAGGTCACGGTGGCCACAGCGCCGCAGGCGGCTGCCACTGAGTCGAACGTCGCGACGACTGTGCACCCCCGGTGCTGGGTGGGCAGCAACTTCAATGTCACCTCAGTGACAATGCCCAGCGTGCCCTCGCTGCCGACGAACAGCTTCGTCAGGCTCAGTCCTGCAACGTCTTTCAGGCGCGGTCCGCCGAGGCGCACCGCGGTGCCGTCGGCCAGCACTACTTGAAGGCCGAGCACGTAGTCGGTGGTGACGCCGTACTTCACACAACACAGGCCGCCCGCATTAGTGGCGATGTTGCCGCCGATGCTGCAGATCTCGAACGACGAGGGGTCTGGCGGGTACCACATGCCGTACTCGGCAACAGCTTTCTTGACTTCGGCGTTGAGCAAGCCCGGTTGCGCGACGGCGGTGCGGGTGACTGGGTCGACGGCGATGTCGCGCATCTTTTCGGTACTCAGCACTATGCCGCCGTCCAGCGCCGTCGCACCGCCGGACAAGCCGGTACCCATGCCACGGGGGACGACCGGGACCCGATGAGTGCTGGCCCACTTCAGCACGACCTGGACCTGTTCGGTAGACCGCGGCCGTACCACCGCTGAGGGCGTGCCCGCAGTTGGATCCGCTGCCCGGTCGTGGCGGTAGGACTCAAGGATGTCGGGGTCGGTAACAACCGTCCCGTCTGGCAACGCGGAGATCAGGCTCTCAAGCGTTTCTGCGGCGTACTGCACTCCCCAATCCTAGGCCGGTACCTCCGCGGGCTCGTCGAGATCACGCAGTGCAGGAAGGAACAGTGCGACGACGCCCAGTAGGAGCATCGGCAGCGACAGTGCCAGGAATGTGGTGTGCAGACCGGTTGCGTCCGCAAGTGGGCCGGCCAGAATCAACCCAAGCGGTCCCGCGGCGTAGGCCAGTGATCCCATCACCCCGACGACCCGGCCACGCAGATGCGCCGGCGCGCGGGTTTGCATGACGTAGTTGTAGATCGGTTGAATCGGCCCGTAGACGAAGCCCACGATCGCACACAACACGAGGATGATCGGCAGGGGCGGTAGAAACGCGATCACGGTCATGGCCACGCCGAGCGTCAGCAGCGCGATCAGCATGACCGTTCGCCTGCGCATGTACTTCGACATCACCGCGTAGCTCAGGGCGCCGATCAGCCCGCCGATGCTGAGCGCCATCAGAACCCAGCCCAGTTGCGCCGGCTGGTCCCGGTCGGTGAAGTACTTCGGGAACAGCACACTCTCCATCGGCATGTACAGCCCGGTTGCCGCCAGGTCGACGAAAGCAAGTGTACGGAGCACCCGGTTCTGCCACACGAACCGCAGGCCCTCGACGATCCCGGCTCGTACCCCGCCGGCGCGCACCGACGGATCCGGAGTACCGGCGCCTTCGAGGCGCAGCACGGCGATCGCGCAGATCGACAACACGAACGCAGCGGCGGTGACCCACATGGTGTTGACGCCGCCCAGCGTCGCGATCAGCAGGCCGCCGATGCCGGGCCCGACGATGTAGGCGAGGTTGAAGATCGCCTCGTACACGCTGTTGGCGTGGTCGAGGGTCCAGCCGGCCCGGGCGGCCGCCTCCGGCAGCATCGTCTCGCGGGCCGTAAGACCGGCCGGGTCGAACAGCGCGCCCAGCGCGGCCAACACGGCCAGCACCGCCACGTTGATCGTGTGCGCCCCGAACACCAGCGCCAGCACCGGCACCGCAGCCACCGAGAGCGCCGAAAGCCCGTCGGAAATCATCGATACCCGCCGACGCCCGAGAAAGTCGACCGCAGCGCCGGCGATCAATGTCGCGGCCAGAAGCGGCAGGGTTCCGGCAATCGCCACGATCGACGCGTCGAGGGCCGAGCCGGTCTTCTGCAGTACCAGCCAGGGGAAGGCGACGATGGAGATTCCGTTTCCCGCCCCGGCCATCAGCGCTGCGAATAGGACCAGCAACATCGGGCCGCGCCTGCCCGTCGGCGCACCGTCTTGCGTCATGGGATATCGCGGCGACACTAGCAAGTCGCTGGTGGGCTGCACGACTGGTTTTCTCCCTGGGCTGCCGTGGGTCAGAGTGGAGGTGTGCCGCCGCCTCGCTCACAACGCCACCAGCCGTCCCTCCCGCCCCCCTCGCCGCGGCCCCACCCGCGCATCGGCGGCCGGTTTGATTCTCCGGTTCGCGCGGGCTCCGGGTGGCCCGGTGATCCGGCGACGGCGGGCACCACGGTCGCGGCGACGGCCGCGGAGGTGGCGACGTTGGCGGCGCTGGCCAGAACCGTCGATCAGCTCGATGCCGAGGTGTCGGTGTGCTGCGCCTGCCCTCGGCTGGTGCAGTGGCGCGAGGAGACGGCCGCGATCAAGCGTAAGTCCTATGCCGACGAGCCGTACTGGGGCAGGCCCGCACCGGGGTTCGGATCGGCCCGTCCCTCGATACTGGTCGTCGGCCTGGCCCCGGCCGCACACGGCGCCAACCGTACCGGCCGGGTCTTCACCGGCGATCGCTCGGGCGACTTTCTGTTCGGGTCGCTGTATCGCTGCGGTCTGGCGAACCAGGCAATGTGCAGCGATAGTGCGGATGGATTGGCGCTCAACGATGTTCGCGTAGTCGCCGCCGTGCGGTGTGCGCCGCCCGGGAATGCGCCGACGCCGGCGGAACGTGGCAACTGCGCACCGTGGCTGGATGCGGAGTGGCGGCTCGCCGGAGCCGATGTCAGGGCGGTCGTCGCGCTGGGCGGGTTCGCCTGGCAGGCAGTGCTGGCGATGATCCGTAGAACGGGCGGGTCTGTGGCGACGCCCGCGCCGAAGTTCGGCCACGGCGCCCGTGCGGCGCTGACCACGCCGGGCGGGCCGGTGCAGTTACTCGGGTGTTATCACCCCAGCCAACAGAACACGTTCACCGGCCGGCTCACCCCGGCCATGATGGACGATGTCTTTTCTCTGGCGATTTCGGCGTGCTGATCGTCGCTCACCGCCGATAACCACGCCGAAACTTAGGGGGAACTTCTTGGTGTCAGCCGGACCAGCGGGATCTTGCGCGAGGTCTTGCTCTGGTAAGCGTTGTACCGATCCCCGTTGTTCTCGTTGACGTACGCCCACAGCCGCGGATAGTCAGGGTCATCGGCGAGTACGGGCGTTGCGGTTACCGCGAATCTTCTTGGCCCTATATTGATTTCGATGTCGGGGCCGGCCTTGAGGTTGTGATACCAGCCGGGGGCTTTTGGATCACCTCCCTTGGAGGCGACGACGTAGTAGTTCCCGCCTTCGGGGAAGTAGGACAGTGTGTTCGTCCGCTGCCTTCCGGTCTTCGCCCCGACGGTGTGGAGCAGCAGGCTCGGCGGGGCTCCCGGAAGTGGAATGCGATGCCCGATGCGTCCGTCGGTGCTCTGGTAAATCTTGTCGTGCAGCATCAGCAGCCGGGATCCGGCGCGCTGTTCGATCCAGTTCGCAATGCCCATACGATCAATCCTCGTCTGTGGAGTCCATTTGTGCCAGTGCCTGTCGCAGCAACCGTCCCGTTTCCTCCCGGTTGGCGTCCCGGCGCAGCAGCATGCCCTTGGCGAACGACAATTTATCGCCGTCGCGGCGTGGCACCACGTGCAGATGAATGTGGAAGACGGACTGAAACGCCGCCTTGCCATCGTTGATGGCGATGTTGTTGCCGTCGGCGTGCAGACCCGAGGCGCGAGCCGCCCGGGCGATCCGTTGGCCGATGATCGTCATACCCGCCGCAATCTCCGGCGGTGTGTCGGTCAGGTCGACGGTGTGGCGCTTGGGGATGACCAGGGTGTGGCCTCGGGTAAACGGGCGGATGTCGAGAAAGGCCAGATAGTCGTCGTCCTCATAGATCCGGATGGCAGGCGCCTTGTCGGCGACGATGGCGCAGAAGACACAGGGCATGTCGTCACGCTAGTGGAATGACCACGGTCGGCAGCGGCCCGGCGCAGAATGGGAAACGTGAACCCCGAAGAACTCGCTTTCGCCGGTGCAGGGCGGCAGGCTCGTCAATTGGCGGAGGGCGCGATCTCCGCGCCGGCCCTGGTCGACCTCTACCTCAACCGCATAGCAGCGCTCGATCCGCTGCTGCGTTGCTATCGCGTGGTGATGGCCGACAGTGCGCGGCGAGAGGCGGCCGAGGCGCAGAACCGACTCGATGCCGGAGAGCGGTTGCCGCTATTGGGTGTACCGATCGCGATCAAGGACGATGTCGATGTCGCTGGCGAAGTGACCACGTATGGCAGCGCTGCATACGGGCCCGTTCGGGCCCGTGACGCGGAAGTCGTTCAACGTCTGCGCGCGGCGGGTGCGGTCATTCTCGGAAAGACGGCCGTGCCGGAAATGATGATCTGGCCCTTTACTGAAACCGTCACATACGGCGCGACCCGGAATCCATACAATACCGATTTCACGCCTGGGGGCAGCAGCGGCGGCAGCGGTGCCGCAGTTGCCGCAGGCCTGGCTGCGATGGCAATGGGCTCCGACGGAATGGGATCCATCCGGATTCCCTCGACGTGGTGCGGCCTATTCGGCATTAAACCCCAACGTGATCGGGTTCCGCTGGCGCCGCACGAGGATGCGTGGAGCGGGCTCAGTGTGAATGGGCCGATGGCGCGCACCGTCGAAGACGCGGCAATGTTCCTGGACGCGACGACGACGCTGCCGGGACCGGAGGACGGGTATGTCGGTGCAGCGCGGCGATCACCCGGTCGCCTCCGAATAGCGTTGAGTTTCAGAGCCCCTCCGCCTTTGCGGGGCTGGGTCGGCCGGGCGCAGCGGCGTGCGGTTTCCGAGGCCGGTGCGCTGCTGCGCGAGCTTGGTCACCAAGTGTTGGAGCGTGAACCCGACTATCCGCCCACCGCGGTATACGCCCAGGCCTTGCCCCGCTACTTCCGCGGTGTCCATGACGACGTCGCCACGCTCCCGCGCCCCGAGCGTCTGGACCGCCGGACCCGCTCTTTCGCGCGCCTCGGTGCACTGGTGCCCGACCGCAGGATGCGGGCTATACGGGCGGCCGAGGGCGAGCTCACCGCACGCATCTTGTCGATCTTCGACGATGTCGACGTGGTGATCACGCCGGGAACCGCGACCGGGCCCTCGCGAATTGGCGCCTATCAACGGCGCGGCGCGATCGCCACCCTCGCGCTTGTTTCCGCCCGGGTTCCGTTCCAGGCGATGTTCAATCTGACCGGCCAACCCGCCGCTGTGGTGCCGTGGGGTCTGGGCGCCGGCGGCGTCCCGACGTCGATTCAATTGGTGGCCAGGCCGTGTGATGAAGAGACGTTGGTGTCGTTGAGTGCGCAGATCGAGCAGGTCAGGCCGTGGGGGCAGCGTCGGCCCGCAGTGTCTTAGTCGATGATTCGTCCGAGCTGTTCAAGGCGCGACGCCACTCGGCCAGTTTGTCCTCGAAGCCGACGGTGTGTGCGGGGCTGCTCGACGGGAGCCTGGAGTGCCTCAGGCCTTGAGATACGTGGACCAGTCTTCGGTAGTTCTTCTCCGCAGCCGCACCGTTGAAGCATAGGTGTGTGATGGTCGGGTAGGCAGCAAACAACGCGTCGAAGTCGTTGGCCACCATGCTTTCCCGCTCGACGGCCGAATCCAGGCTGCCCACTCTCCGGCATGACCGAAGAACGTCCCAAGCAGCGACTCCGGCGGACTTGAGCGCCGCAACGCGATTGTCGTAGGGGGCGGCGGGATCGAACTCGAATACCTCGCCGGTGAGGCGCCAGAACGCGTTTCGGGGGTGCGCGTAGTACTGCTGTGCATGCAGCGACGCGACGCTGGGCATGTTGCCGAGAATCAGGATGCGTGCGCCCGGGGCGACGATCGGCGCAAACCCCTGCAGGGTCGGTGAGGCCATGGGTCGTGTTTACCGCAAAGGCTTCGCGGCCAGCGGTTCGGTATACGTTGGTCAGCGTGGCCGAAGATGTCGATCTCGACGCGTCCGGGTTGCTCGACGGACTCACGGGCAGGGCGCGGGCGGAGCGAGCTGAGTTGATTCCCTGGCTGATCGAGCGAGGCGTCAGCATCGACCAGATCCGTGGCACTGCCGCTCCGATGCTGCTGGCCTCGCGGCAGATCATCGGCGATGACGGCGAATACGTCTGCGCGCGAGAAGCCGCCAGGAAAGCCGGGGTGGATCTTGAGCTGTTCGAACGGATTCAGCGGGCCATGGGGCTCCCGCGGGTCGAGGACCCGGAGGCCGCCGTGTTGCTTCGTGCCGATGCCGAGGCGGCCAAGTTCACTCGTGAATTCCTTGACGCCGGAATCCATCCCGATGAGTTGGTGCAGGTCACCCGCCTCCTCGGTGACGGCCTTTCGCGGGCAGCAGAGGCGATGCGCCATGCCGCGTTGGCTGCTGTGATGCGACCGGGTGCAACAGAACTGGAGATTGCCGAGGCATCTGAGGGTCTGGTCGCGAAGATCGCTCCGCAGCTGGGGCCGATGATCCAAGACGTGCTTCTGCTGCAGCTGCGCCACTGGATCGAGAGCGAGGCCGTCAACGCCCGCGAACGGGCGGAAGGTCAGCACCTGCCCGGCGCGCGTCTGGTGACGATTACGTTCGCTGATCTCGTCGGGTTCACCCGCCTGGGCGAGGCGGTGCCTCCCGAGGATCTCGAGCAGTTGTCCCAGCGGTTGGCTGATCTGACCCGCGACGTCACGGTCACCCCTGTTCGATTCATCAAGACCATCGGCGACGAGGTGATGTTGGTCAGCCCCGAACCGGTGCCGATACTGGAGGCGGCTCTGAAGCTTGTCGACGCGACGGACTGCGATCAGGGTTTTCCCCAGCTGCGGGTCGGAATGGCTACCGGAATGGCAGTGAGCCGGGCAGGGGACTGGTTCGGCAGCCCGGTAAACCTGGCCGCCCGGGTGACGGGAGCCGCGAGACCGGGTTCAGTGCTGGTGTCGGAGGCGACGCGCGAAGCCATCGGAGACGACGAACGGTTCGCCTGGTCGTTCGCCGGCGCGCGACACCTCAAGGGCATTCAGTCTGATGTACGGCTGTATCGCGCGCGCAGTTCGGGTGGTGGGGTCGGCTAGTTGAACCTCGTGTGTCACTTGGGTTTCTGTGGACACATTCCGGGGGTTTCTTGTCAGGGGTTCGCACTAGTGTTCGATGCATGGGATTGGCTCGGGATGACGTGCTCGCCGCGTTCGACGCGCTGGAGACCGCTCTTGACACGATCATCGAACAGCACGACTACACCGCGCTGACCCCCGC
>JAHZIT010000110.1 GCA_022601275.1 Actinomycetes bacterium | reverse complement strand
GCTGCAACGCATCAAGGACAACTTTGCGCTGTTCGACTTCGAACTCAGCGCTGCGGACGTCGACGCAATCTCGGCTCTCGACAAGGGCGAGGGTGGCCGTATCGGGCCGAACCCGGACACCTTCGACTACGTACCGGGCTAAGCAGCAGGGCGTGCGCTCAGGCCACCAGATTGTCGCGGGTGGCAGCGGCACCCGCGGCCTTCTGCCCACGCTTGGCGCGGCGGCGAGTCCGGACCGCGGCGATGGCCGACCTCAGACCGCGCCGCTCCCCTGGATTCAATTCGGCGAACATCCGCTCGCTGCGGGTTTCCGGCGCGTCATCGGACGTGTCGGTCAGAAAGCGATCCGGCAGAGACAGTTTGGCGATCGTCCGCCAGGTCTTGCCGTACTGGACCAGGAACGATCCCGTGGTGTAGGGCAGGTCGTACTTGTCGGTGAGCTCGCGCACTCTCCGCGAGATCTCATGCAACCTGTTGCTGGGCAGATCGGGGTACAGATGGTGCTCGATCTGGTAGCACAGGTTGCCGCTCATGAAGCGCAGCGCGGGCCCGTTCTCGAAGTTCGCACTCCCGAGCATCTGCCGCAAGTACCACTGTCCCCGCGACTCGCCGACCATGTCGGTCTTGGTGAATTTCTCTGCGCCGTCAGGGAAATGACCGCAGAAGATCACCGCGTTCGCCCACACATTGCGGATCACGTTGGCCAACGCGTTCGCTTTCAGCGTGGACTTGAACGTCGCGCCCGGCGACAGCGAGGTCAGCGCCGGGTAGGCGAGGTAGTCCTTGGCCACTTGGTTGCCCGCCTTGACGCCGAACTCCCGCATCCGCACCAGCGTGGCGCGCCGGTTGTCCCGGCCTTTGAAGATCTTGCCCAGTTCCAGGTGCTGCAACCCGACTCCCCACTCGAAGCCGACCGCCAGCAGAGCGTTGAAGAAAAGGTTGCTGAGATTGAACGGCCGCCAGCGCTCGTCGCGCGTCACCCGGATCACGCCATAGCCGACGTCGTCGTCCATGCCGAGAATGTTGGTGTACTTGTGGTGCATGAAGTTATGCGTGAATCGCCAGTGCTTGGAAGCTCCGCTCATATCCCATTCCCATGTGGAGGAATGGATTTCGGGATCGTTCATCCAATCCCACTGACCGTGCATGACGTTGTGGCCGATCTCCATGTTCTCGATGATCTTGGCCACACCCAGTGTCGCAGTGCCGGCCCACCAGAGTTTCTGCTTGGAGCTGCCCGCCAGCAGCAGCCGCCCGGCCACCTCCAAGGCGCGCTGGGCGGCGATCGTGCGGCGGATGTAGCGGGTGTCGCGCGCACCGCGGGAGTCCTCGACGTCCCGGCGAATCGCATCCAATTCGAGCGCCAGGTTTTCGATGTCCGCGTCGGTGAGATGCGCGAACTCGGGGACGTCGGTGATCGCCATGGCAGCCTCCTCTCGATGACCTACGCTAGAGTAACCTACGTAATCGTAGGTTACTGCTCAGTAAACCCTAGGCGTATGAACCCTAGGCGTCGAGCACACAATCTCCCGATGCCGCCGAGATGCACGTCTGCACCCGGCTGCCCGGCTCATGCTCGACACCGGTGCGCAGATCGCGCACGTGCCCCTTCAGCAGACCTACCACGCACGACTGGCAGATACCCATGCGGCAGCCGAACGGCATCTGCACGCCCGCAGCCTCGCCGGCATCCATCAACGACGTCGCCGCATCCACCGTCGTCGTCTTGCCCGAACGTGCGAACTCGACCGTGCCGCCGCTGCCGTGCACGGGGCCGCGCGAGGCCGCGAACCTCTCCAGATGCAGTCGGTCCACGATCCCCTCGTCCGACCAGGTACGCAGCGCAGCCCCAAGCAGCGCCTCGGGTCCACAGGCCCAGGTCTGACGCTCCCGCCAATCCGGGGCCACATCGTCGAGGCGGGCAAGATCCAGCCGACCCTCAGCGCGGGTGGCGCGCAGTTGCAGCGTGTAGCCGCTGAACCGATTCGCGAGCTCGGACAGCTCCTCGGCAAACAGCACGTCGGCCGCTGTCGGCGCCGAATGCACGTGCATGACATCGCCCAACTGCCCCCGGCGCACCAACGTCCGCAGCATCGACATCACCGGGGTGATACCCGAGCCCGCAGTGAGGAACAGGACCGATGCCGGGGCTGGGTCGGGCATGACGAAATTACCCTGGGGCGCAGCAAGTCTCACTATCGTGCCGGGCTCCACGCCTCCGACCAGGTGGGTCGACAGGAAGCCCTCAGGCATGGCTTTGACCGTGATGGTGATCGTGCGCGGACCCTTAACGCGCACCGCGCGCTCTTCGGGGACGCTGGTCAGCGAGTATGACCGCCACCGCCAGCGTCCGTCGACGAGCAGGCCGATGCCCACATACTGGCCGGCCTGGTAGTCGAACGAGAATCCCCAGCCCGGCTTGATGACCAGGGTCGCCGAGTCGACGGTCTCCCGGCGCACGTCGAGAACCCTGCCCCGCAGCTCCCGTGCCGACCACAGCGGGTTGGCCAGCTTCAGATAATCGTCGGGCAACAACGGCGTGGTGATCCGACCGGCGATGGTACGCAGGACATGCCACCCCCGATGACGTTTGGCTCCCGCGACAGCGGGACGCACGGTATCGGCCACCATGGCCGTAGTCTTGATGCTGTTCTTGGCCATGACGGCTCCTACCGGATCTGCGGCTACTACGAGTTCCGCAATCTCCTACCTACGGTACCGTAACCTACGGTACCGTACCGCTCTCAGAGCAGGTCCAGCAGAAACTGCAGCTCTTGGGGCGCGTACCAGGCCAGGTCGTGGTCCTGGGCATCACCCACCGTGAGTTCGGCGTCCTCGTCCCCCAGATCCGCGGCATCAATCACCTCGACCGCGGCCAGCACCGCGGCCTCGGCTGCCGGGTTGTCGACGTAGGCGGCGATCACACGCTCGAGTGAAATCGCGCCCGCCAACCGCACGACGGCATCGTCGAGGTCGGGCCTCAGCGTGATACCGGCGACGTCTTCCTGCACATCAGCCTCCAGCACGGCGCGGCGGGCCGGGAGCCCCTCGGATCCTGCCCCGCCTGTTTCCCCCGAGTCGGCACCGATGAGCCGCAGCGACGCCAGCGCCGCTTCCCGCAACGCGATATCGGCAAGTTGCTCGTCGTCGCCCTCGGAGTAGGCCTCCCGCAGCGTCGGTGTCACCGCGAACGCGGTCCCGTTGACCGGGCGCAGTGATCCGTCGGCGACCAGCTGCTGCAGCATGGCCAGAGTTGCCGGGACATAGACGCGCACCAGACAAGAGTAGCGAGGGTCCCCCCTCTTCTAGGTCTTCAGGTTCTAGGTCTTCAGGCCGATGCCCAGCGTCGCGACGTGGTCGTCGACGTAGGTTGACAACTCGCGCACCGGACGCCGGTAATCCCCGCTGATCACCGGCTTCTTCGGCAGGGTGACCTTCGGACGGTCGACGTCGTAGTAGTCGATGGTGGACAGTAGATGCGCGATCATGTTCAGTCGCGCGTGCTTCTTCACATCGGATTCGACTATGTACCAGGGGCTCAGCGGCGTGTCGGTGTGCACCATCATCTGATCCTTGGCCCGTGAGTAGTCCTCCCAGCGGTACACCGACTCCAGGTCCATCGGGCTGAGCTTCCACTGCCGCAGTGGGTCATTGTGGCGGGACCGGAAGCGTCGAAGTTGTTCACCGTCGGATACCGAGAACCAGTACTTGCGCAGCAGCACACCGTCTTCGATGAGCATCTGCTCGAAAATCGGTGTCTGCCTCAGGAACAGCGTGTGTTCGGCGGGGGTGCAGAAACCCATCACCTTCTCCACCCCGGCGCGGTTGTACCAGGACCGGTCGAACAGCACGATCTCCCCCTTGGCGGGCAAGTGCGCGATGTAACGCTGGTAATACCATTGACCCTGTTCACGGTCCGAAGGCGCTGGCAGCGCGGCAATCCGGGTGATGCGCGGGTTCAGATGCTCGGTGATCCGTTTGATCGTGCCGCCCTTGCCGGCGGCGTCGCGACCTTCGAAGACGACGACGACGCGGGCGCCGGTTTCGCGGACCCATTCCTGCAATTTCACCAATTCCGTTTGAAGACGGAACAATTCTGCGTGATAAAGGTCACTCGGGATCTTCTTCGGCTTGTGCGCGCCGACCTTCTTCTTGCCCACCGGCAAATCGTAATGCGGCTGCACCGCTGGCACGGCGCTTCGGCGATGCCGAGTGACTGTCCCGCGTTATTGTGCGGCTTCAACGAGCTCGTCGAGTGCTTCGCGGAGCAGGCTGGGCAGCATATCCACATCGCTCATGGCGTCGCGGTCTGCGTTGATCCCGAAGTACAGCATTCCGTTGTAGGACGTCACGCCGATCGCAAGAACCTGGTTGTGCAGCAGCGGCGGCACAGCGTAGGTCTCCAGCAACTTGGTGCCGGCGATGTACATCTGCTTCTGGGCGCCGGGCACATTCGTGATCAGCAGATTGAACTGGCGGGCCGAAAAGGTGGTGGCGACCCGGATGCCCATGGCGTGCAACGTAGGCGGACCAAAGCCCGTCAACGTGACGATCGTCCGGGCGTCAACCAGGCTGGCCGCCGTGGAGTGCGATTCGGTGGCATGGGTGATCTGCGATAGCCGCACCACCGGGTTGGCTTCGCCGACCGGGAGGTCCACCAGGAACGGCGACACCTCGCTGATCGCCTGGCCAGGACCGCTGGAGTGCATTTCAGCGTCGGGATACACCGACATCGGAGCCATCGCCCGCACGGTCGTCGTCGACGTCACCGGCTCCCCTCGCGACAGCAGCCAGTTCCGCAGCGCGCCCGCGACCACCGCGAGCACGACGTCGTTGACGTTGCAGTCGTAACGGGCACGCAGCTGGCGGAACGCTTCGAGGCTGCCCGATGACACCGAGAACCGCCTGTTGCGCGACACCGTGGTGTTCAGCGGGCTGCTCGGTGCGGTACCGCGCGCCACGGTGCGGGCCATGCTGGCGAACCGGCGACCCAGGTCGATCATCTGGCCGGTGCTGGTCAACGTCTCGGTGACCGCCGACCGTAGCGCCGCAGCCTGCGCGGTGGGCCGGGTGACCCACTCGCCGAGGGCGCCGAGCACCAGTTGGCGGTCGCCGGGTTCGCGCGACGGGATCCAGATGTCCTCACCGAAGGCGGGCGGCTTCTGGGTCCGGTCGGCGATCACATGGCCGATCTCCAGCGCAGTCATCCCGTTGACCAGCGCCTGATGCGATTTGGTGTAGATCGCGATCCGGTTCTTTGCCAGACCCTCGACCAGGTACATCTCCCACAGCGGGCGGGACTTGTCCAGCGGGCGGGACCCCAGCCGCGCGATGAGTTCGTGTAGCTGGGAGTCGCTGCCCGGCGACGGCAGTGCCGAGCGGCGAATGTGGTAGGTGATGTCGAAGTCCGGGTCGTCGACCCAGACCGGCCGGGACAGCCCGAACCGCACTTCGCGGACCTTCTGCCGGTACCGAGGAATCTGCGGCAACCGCTGCTCAACGGTTGCCAGGACGGTTTCGTAGCTCAGCCCATTGCGGGGCTTGCGCAAGATCGACAGCGACCCGACGTACATCGGGGTCGCCGAGTTCTCCATCCTGAAGAAAGTCGCGTCCGACGCCGACAATCTCGTCAACATGGTGTGGCCGACCTCCTTTCCGTCACTCGACGATCGTGCCACGCTATCCGCAGAATCCGCTCCCGCACTCAACGGGTGCACCGACGCCGTCGTCGGGCGTGGGATCATGGAGCCGTCTGCGACTCTCCAGCAGCTGCCATTCGTGCCGTGCCCCATCGCTGGAGAAGAATCATGACCTCACCCGTCTCACCCATGTCACCCGCCTCACCCATGTCACCCGCCTCGTCGCGGGTTTCGCCTGACCCCACGTCCGAAGTTTCGCCTGATCCCGCGTCTGAACAGTGGACGACCACGCCGGTCATCGACTGCGAACCCGTACCGGAGCCGCTGGGTCGGCGACGCGGGCCGCGGTGCGCGGCACCGTCCGCAGACACCCTGCATCGTCGCGCGCCGCAACCGCTACGGGCACATCGGCCACCCCTGCACCGTTGCGAGCCACCGCCGCCGAAATCGGCGGTGCTCTTCGCCGAGACGGCCTTGCGGCAGGTCATCGAGGTCATCGATCGGCGCAGGCCGGTCGCGCAGCTGCGCCCATTGATGACGCCGGTGCTCGTCGACCGCGTCATCGCCCAAGCCGGCGCCACGCGCCAGGGAAGCGCGACCCTACGCCGGGTTCGGTTGCGCTCCATAGACGCCGGAGTCGGCGACGTCGGTGCGGCGGAGGTGTTCGCGTCGTTCACGCGATCCGGGCGCGTCCACGCCGTGGCCGCCCGCATCGAAAGGTATCGAGACCGGTGGCGGATGGTCGCGCTACAGATCGGGTGAACGATCCGCTGCGAGGCTGCACCGCTACCGACGTCCGCGGTCCTTGGCCTGTCGGCTGCGCTGGCGAGCCGCTTCGCGACGTTCGCGGCGGGTTCCGCCACCGTTCGCATCGGCGGGTTTTCCACCACCGGAGCGCTGGACCTCCACCGACCCGTCCTCCGACGGACCCGAATACGTCAGCGGTGGCGCGCCGTCGCCAGTTCCTTTGGCGCGCAGTCCGGCCGAGGCCGCGGGCCGTCGCTTGGTGGCTACACCACCCTTGCCCGATTCCGCGGCCGCCGCTGCGGCAGCGGCGAACTCGGCGAGCCCGGGCGGTGTCTCCATCGACGAGACCGCCGGCGCCGGTGCGGCTTCGACGCCCACGTTGAACAGGAAGCCGACGGACTCCTCCTTCATCCCCTCGAGCATGCCGACGAACATGTCGAAACCCTCACGCGCATATTCGACCTCAGGACGCTGCTGGGCCAAACCGCGCAGACCGATACCTTCACGCAGGTAGTCCATCTCGTAGAGATGCTCGCGCCACTTACGGTCCAGCACGCTGAGCAATACGTTGCGCTCCAGCTGGCGCATCGCGCCCTCCCCGGCGATCCCTTCGACCTCCTGCTCGCGCACAGCGTAAGCGCGTTCCGCGTCAGCGATCAGCACGTCCAGCAGCTCCTGGCGGGTCAGCTCGCCCGGCTCGCCGACAGCATCGGAGTCGATCAAATCGTGGTGGTCGATTTCCACCGGGTAGAGCTGTCTGAGCCCCTCCCACAGCTTCTCCAGGTCCCAATCCTCGGAGTAGCCCTCAGCGGTGGCACCGTCGACGTAAGCGGTGATCACGTCGATGAGGATCTTGTGGGCCTGCTCGGCCAGGTTCTCGCCTTCCAGAATGCGGCGGCGTTCGGCGTAGATGACCTTGCGCTGCTGATTCATCACCTCGTCGTACTTGAGGACTTCCTTGCGGATGTCGAAGTTCTGCTGCTCCACCTGGGTCTGGGCACTCTTGATCGCGCGGGAGACCATCTTCGCCTCGATCGGCACGTCATCGGGCAGGTTCAGCCGGGTGAGCAGCGTCTCCAGCGTCGCGCCGTTGAAGCGGCGCATCAGCTCGTCAGCCAGCGACAAGTAGAAACGAGACTCGCCAGGGTCGCCCTGGCGGCCCGAGCGGCCGCGCAGCTGGTTGTCTATCCGCCGGGATTCGTGGCGCTCGGTGCCGAGCACGTACAGCCCGCCCGCGGCGCACACGTCCTTGGCTTCGGCCGCAACCTCCTCTTTGACCAGTGGAAGCTCCTCGTGCCAGGCGGCCTCGTACTCGTCGGGGGTTTCGATGGGATCGAGGTTGCGCTCACGCAGACGGCGGTCCAGCAGATAGTCGACGTTGCCACCCAGCACCACGTCGGTGCCGCGGCCGGCCATGTTCGTGGCGACGGTGATGGCCGCCCGCCGACCGGCTTCGGCGATGATGCCGGCCTCCTGCTCGTGAAATTTTGCATTGAGCACGTTGTGCGGGATTCGCCGTTTCTGGAACTGGCGGGACAGGAACTCCGAGCGTTCCACGCTGGTGGTGCCGATCAGCACCGGTTGACCCTTCTCGTAACGCTCGGCGACGTCATCCACCACCGCGATGAACTTGGCCTCCTCGGTCTTGTAGATCAGGTCAGACTGATCGCTGCGGATCATCGGCATGTTGGTGGGGATCGGCACTACGCCGAGCTTGTAGATCTCGTGCAACTCGGCAGCCTCGGTTTCGGCCGTTCCCGTCATGCCGGCGAGCTTGTCGTAGAGGCGGAAGTAGTTCTGCAGGGTAATGGTGGCGACCGTCTGGTTCTCGGCCTTGATCTCGACCTGCTCCTTGGCCTCGATGGCTTGGTGCAGGCCCTCGTTGTAGCGGCGGCCCATCAGCACCCGGCCGGTGAAGTCGTCGACGATCAGCACCTCACCCTTGCGAACGATGTAGTGCTTATCGCGTTCGAACAGCTCCTTGGCTTTGATCGAGTTGTTGAGGTAGCTGATCAGCGGGGAGTTCGCAGCCTCGTAGAGATTCTCGATGCCCAGCTGATCCTCGATGAACTCCACACCGATTTCGTGCACGCCGACGGTGCGCTTCTTGATGTCGACCTCGTAGTGGACGTCGGCCTTCATCAGCGGGGCCAGCCTGGCGAACTCCGTGTACCAGTTCGATCCACCGTCAGCAGGCCCGGAGATGATCAGCGGCGTACGTGCCTCGTCGATCAGAATCGAGTCGACCTCGTCGACGATGGCGAACCTGTGTCCCCGTTGCACGCAGTCTTCGAGCCGAAGGGCCATGTTGTCGCGCAGGTAGTCGAACCCGAACTCGTTGTTGGTGCCGTAGGTGATGTCGGCGTTGTAGGCAGCCCGACGCTCGTCTGGCGTCATCTGCGACAGGATCACGCCCACTTCCAAACCGAGGAAACGGTGCACGCGACCCATCCACTCGGCGTCACGTTTGGCCAGGTAGTCGTTGACGGTAATCACATGCACGCCCTCGCCGAGCAGGGCATTGAGGTACGCCGGCAGCACCGCGGTCAGCGTCTTTCCCTCACCGGTCTTCATCTCGGCGACGTTGCCGAAGTGCAGCGCTGCGCCACCCATCACCTGCACATCGAAGTGGCGCTGGCTCAGCACTCGCCAGGCTGCCTCGCGGGCGACCGCGAACGCCTCGGGCATGATGTCGTCGAGATCCTCGCCGTTGGCGAGCCGATCCTTGAACTCGTCGGTTTTTGCGCGGAGTTCGGCATCGGAGAGCTTCTCGATGTCATCGGACAGGGTGCCGACGTAGTCGGCCACCCCCTTGAGGCGCTTGACCATGCGGCCTTCGCCAAGACGCAGCAACTTCGACAGCACGCTGTTTCCTCGTTTTTCCTGTTTGCATTGATGGCACTCGTCACCGGTGAGACGGACACCATCGTAGGCGACGCGTTGAATTAGCTGGTTGAGCGTGTCAAGCGCGCCTTACGTCACGCAAATCAGGCACGCAAGCAGACGCCGTAGGTGCCTGTGCGCGTCGAGTCGACTTCAGGACAGCCGGATCATCCCGTAGTCGTAGGCGTGACGGCGGTAGACCACACAGGGCTTGCCGCTCTCCTTGTCGTGGAACAGGAAGAAATCGTGGCCGACGAGCTCCATCTCATAGAGCGCATCGTCGACGGTCATCGGAATTGCGGGGTGCTCCTTGGTGCGCACAATGCGCCCGGGCTCGTGGTCGTCATCAGCGACACCCTCATGCTCGACGGATTCTTGCGCCGGCGGCGCGAAGGCGGCCGCGAGATGGTCGAGTGAGGTGGCTTCGTGCACCGATAGCGGCGTCTTGTCGCCGTAGTGGATCTTGCGGCGGTCCTTGCTCTTGCGCAGCCGGCTCTCAAGTTTGCCCGCCGCTGACTCCAGGGCGGCGTAGAAGCTGTCGGCGCAGGCTTCGCCACGCACCACGGGTCCGCGGCCGCGCGCCGTGATCTCCACGTGCTGGCAGTTCTTGCGCTGGCGCCGGTTCTTCTCGTGGTCCAGTTCAACGTCGAAAAGGTAGATCGTGCGGTCGAATCGTTCCAGGCGGGCCAGCTTCTCGACGACGTAGTTACGGAAATGGTCGGGAACCTCTACGTTGCGTCCCTTGACCACGACCTCGGCGTTGGGACCAGCGTCAGGCGAAGACTCTGCAGTCTTGCTGGGGTCGACCACCATCGTGCTGTCTGAATCCGCGGAATTAATTGACATACTTGGCAACTCGATTCTCTTTCGCGTTCGCACACGTGCGCGTGCCTGGGCAAATCAAGGTAATCGCGCCAGGGGCCGTAGGTGATCGCGTCGCTCCCCGGCGCAAGGTGTCGAGTACTCACCTCCTACCGCTAATCGCGACATCCGGCGCCTGTCGTTCTGAGCGCTGCCGTGAATTGTTCACGGTTGGTTGGTGCCGACGGTAGTCGCTGTTCACCCAGTCGTGCCACAAATCCGACAGACTGTTTTGAAGTTTTCATGTGCGATTAATTCTCGGGTAATCGGCTGGCCCGGGTCACGCATGGGCCAGCGCGAGTACCGCAACGACGTCGGCACCGGAGGCGTGCAGCACGCTGACGGATTCAGTCGCAGTCGCCCCGGTGGTGACCACATCATCGACAACCAGGACCGGGCCGGTGACCGGTGTCGACAGCCGGATGCGACCGGCGATGTTGCGTTGGCGATCGACGCTGGAGAGCCCGACCGAGTCGCGGGTAAAGGCGCTGAGCCGCAGCGCCGGGACAACCCTGAGACCGCGCTGGGACGCTGTTGCCGCACGGGCCATGCGAGTGACCGGATCGCCGCCGCGGCGCCTGGCCGCCGACCGTCGGGTGGGCGCTGGCACCACCGTCAGCGGTGTGTCGAGTATTCCCCACCTGAGAAGTTGACCCAGCGCCGCCGCGACGGCGGCCGCGAGCGGCCTGATCAGATCCGCACGACCGTGCTCCTTGACCGCGATGATCGCTCTTCTACGGGCGCCCGCGTATCGGCCCAGCGACAGCACCGGCACGCCTGGATCCAACCGCGGAGTGATGACGTGGGGCTC
>JAHZIT010000109.1 GCA_022601275.1 Actinomycetes bacterium | reverse complement strand
GAGTTGACCTCGAGCACCACCGGCCCGTGATTCGAGCGCAGGATGTCAACGCCGGACACGTTCAGGCCCAGGCGCTGCGCGGCACGCACCGCGGTCGAGCGCTCCTCGGGGGTGAGCCGGATGAGCGACGCTGAGCCGCCAAGGTGCAGGTTGGAGCGGAACTCGCCGGGCTTCCCCTGGCGCTTCATCGCCGCCACCACCCTGTTGCCGATCACGAAGCAGCGCAGGTCCGCGCCGCCCGCTTCCTTGATGTACTCCTGAACCAGGAAGTTTGCGTTCAGTCCCCGGAACGCCTCGATGATGGCCTGGGCCGCGGAGCGCGTCTCGCACAGCACCACGCCCTTTCCCTGAGTGCTCTCGAGCAGCTTCACCACGAGCGGGGCCCCGCCGACAATGTTGATGAGATCGGAGGTGGCGTCCGTAGAGTTCGAGAAGGCGGTGACCGGTAGGCCGATCCCCGCACGCGCGAGAATCTGCAGCGACCGCAACTTGTCGCGCGAGCGGGTGATCGCGACCGACTCGTTCAGGCAGTACGTCCCCATCATCTCGAACTGACGCACGACCGCCGAGCCGTAGAACGTCACCGACGCGCCGATCCGGGGAATCACCGCGTCGAAGGGGTCGAGCTTCGCTCCGCGGTAGTGCACCGCCGGATGGTGCGAGGCAATGTCCATGTAGCACTTCAGGTGATCGAGCACTTCGACCTCGTGCCCGCAATACTTCGCGGCCTCTACCAGGCGGCGGGTGGAGTACAGCTTTGCGCTACGGGACAGAATCGCGATCCTCATCGTCCTTCTTTCCCGGGTGGGGCGGCGCCGCGTTGTGGCCGCCCGCAAAGATAGGAGCGGGCCGGGTCGACGCGGAATCGGCCGCGCAGCGCGGTTCGCCCGAGGAGCATGCGGAAGCGCATCGTCTCGCGGGAGGTGAGCGTGATCTCGACCGGAAAGCGCTCGCCGCAGACCTCCACCGCGGTCTCGATCACGATGCGTCGCTCGCGGTGCCCGCCCGAATCAGTGACCATGCGCTCATCGAGGACGTCAGCGACGCAGATCGCCTCGACGCTCACGTTGTTCTGGAGCGGGTGCATCCCGAAGCGCACCCGCTGCCGCCCGTCCTCGACCAGCGGCTCGACGAAGGAGGCGTGCAGCGCCGACGTGCGCGCGCCGGTGTCCACTTTGCACTTGATGCGGTCAATCCCCAGTTCGGGCAGCGAAACCCACTCCCGCCACCCGAGCAGCGTGCGTTTGCGGTTTGTTCGTCTGCCGTTGTCGAGGTTACGCGCCATGGACGTATCGGACTCCGACCCAAACCGTGCCCGACAGGGGTACCGGGCGACCTTGCGACATCGTCGGCATGGAGATCCCCATGACTCTAACAAACGCCCGGTCCGGCCCAGGACGAAAATCCGTTGTCCCGGTCGGGAAGCCACGCTGATCAGATGTCGGCAGGTGCTGACAAATCGTCCCGGCCCGGTAGCTCGACAACGGGCAGCGCTCCGGCGATCTCCGCTGCCCGTGAGCCCGACATATGCACGGTGCCCGCCGCGACAGCGTCTCGGACCGTGAGCAGACCGGTCGCCAGCAGCAGCCAGGTGCGCGAGTCGGTCTCGACGACGTTGGGCGGATTGCCGCGGGTGTGCTTCGGTCCCGCAATGCATTGCACGGCAACGAAGGGGGGCACCCGCAACTCGACCGCCGCCCCCGGTGCGAGCGCTGCCAGGGTTCTGGCCGTGGTGCGCACCGCGTCGCCGAGTGCGCAGCGATCCGGATGTGACGTGCCCTCGTCGCGCAGCCAATCCTCAACCGCTGCAACCGCGGTACGGGTCTTGGCGGGATCGGCACCGCGACGGACGGCCATGACCGCTTCACCCACGTCCTGAGTGCCGGTGATGCTGAACGGCAAGGGCGGCAAGCGCACCGGCCTCATTGACAGCGAGGTGGGCGAGCAGTGGGGCGGCCAGGCTGCCCGATTTCGAATACAGCCATCCGAAGATCCATCCTGCGACGCCGGTGACCAGAACGGTGCCCGGCACCGACTCGCGCGTCGCGCGGGCGTCGGGCACATGTGACAAACCGAACGCTGCCGCCGTGATCAGTTGCCCGCCCGAGGCGCCGAACGCCCGGCCCGCGACGGTTCCCAGCGCCGCCCGGTAAGCCGCCTCCTCAGTCCACACCGTGCCCAGCGGAATGCGCAACCATAGCCAGCGGCCGGTGGGCACCGGCAGCCTGCGGACGGCCATCCCCTCGCGAACCGACGGGATCCCCGTCGACGCGAAGACGGCGACCACCACGGGCGCAGCAGCCGCCGCACCCCAGCGCAGGCCTGCCCACAGCGTCGGTGGTCGTAGGCCCAGTGGCGCCCCGGACAGCGCCGATACGGCGACGCCGAACACGGCGTGCGGAATCGGATTCCAATGCGCCAGATTCCACCGGGCCAGACTCCACCGGTCCGGAATACGCGGTGCCACCGCGCTCCATCCGAGCAGCAACACGACCACTGCCGCCGTCCGCAACGTTTCGCGCACTATTTCCAACCACCACCGGACTCGTTCTGCCCCAGAGCAACTCGAATCCGCTCGGTGTCAGCCGTGGTCCAACCCTGCGGTGGCGCAACACCCACCCAGCCGTCGAGGATGAAGTCGCCGTAATTGTGTCCGTGCCCGGCGGGCACCGAAGCTGAGTTCGTCATGTCGGCCGCGACCTGCCAGAAGGTGATGATGGGGTACCAACGCATGGACGCGGTCCGATCCTTTCCAGGCGGTTCGGCAAGCCAGTCAGGGCGGGTGAACAGCAGGTCGGGCGACCACCAGACGATCGGGTCCGAGGCATGCTGCAGAAACAGCACCCTGGTGCCGTCCCACGGCGCCGCAGAGTCCGCAGCGATCTGGGCTGCATCATTGCCCTGCGAGAACCGAACCGTCCGGCCATTGTCGTAGCGTGGCTGCACCTCGGGAGTGTTGGGATCGCGGCGCACCGTGAGTCCGTGCCACAGCGGGCTGGCGTTGGGCGGACCCACCCAGAGCACCGAGGAGAAGCCCATTCTGGAGATATCGGGCAGCCAGTCGAACGCGCCCTGGCCGGCCATCGAGCCCAGACTCTCACCATAGAGAAGCAGGCGCGGACGCCCGTCGGGTGGCAACTGCGCCCACTTGTTGTGCACGGCGTCGATCATCATCCGGCCCGACGTCATCGACTTCTGCTGGTCACCGAGAAACGCAATCCAACTCGGCAGATACGAATACTGCGATCCGACGATCGCGGTGTCGCCGTTGTACATCAGCTCCAACGCACTGCTGGCGATCGGGTTGATCCATCCGGTACCGGTAGTCGGAGCGATTACCAGCACCTCGCGATCGAAGGCACCGCTGCGCTCAAGCTCGCTGAGCAGCAACGCCATTCGCGCTTCGTCGGTGGCGGCGGACTGCAGGCCCACATACACGCGGATCGGCTCCTTGGCGGGCCTATTGTTGATCCGGGTCAGTTCGTCGGCACGGGGTCCGGTGGCGACAAAGTTGCGCCCCTCATATCCCAAATCATCCCAGTCTGCGAAAGACTCTGGGCTGCCGGACCTCTCGGGCTGCTGCGGCTGGACCACGCCTTCCCCGGTAGCGTAGTTCTGCGGCTGGAACACCCTGTTGGCACCGGCCAGGAAGCCACGCAGCAGCACGCCGTTCGTCAGCGTGATCACCAGCACCACCACGATGGCGGTGCCGACGAACAGGGCCAGCTCGTCAGACAGATGCCAGCGGCGGATGAGGAAGCGCGCCATCGTCTTGATGACTTCCAGCAGCACTCGGGCCACCGCGACGCAGGCGCCGCCGACCAACACCGCGATGGCCAGTGTCCGTAAGTAGGTTTCCGTGCTGGGGCCCTCCATACCCATCAGCGCCGAGACCTCGCGCTGCCATCCGGCGGCCGGGACCAGCATCAGCACACAGGCCGATGCCGATACGACGACGGTCACCACTTTCATCGTGTAAGAAGCCCATGCCGCCGGTGGCCACCCAGGCCGGTGGGCCAAAACGAATCGACGCACCAAGCTGGAAACCATCACCCCGATGCCGTATCCGATGGCGGCGGTGATACCGCCGATCAGCCCCTGGAACAGCCAATCCCGGGGCAGCAGCGAGGGGGTCAAAGATAGACAGAAGAACAGTGCGCCGAAGGCGACTCCGGTGAAATCCAGGCGCAGCAGACGCCACGCCCAAAGGTAGAGCGAGCTCTTCCGTTGGTCCTGCGAGGTCACCCGAAAAACCTGGGCAGCGCACTCTCGGACGTGCGCCGCAACTCCTCCAGCGTCACCGTGAACAAACCCTGCACGTCCACGGCCGCCTCGCCCCCTTCGGGCCCCTGATCGACGACCCCGATTCGGACCGAAGGTAGACCCCGCGCCTGGCACATCGCGGTGAACCGGCTCTCCTCGGTGCGCGGTACCGCGACGAGCACCCGCCCAGCCGACTCGCTGAACAGCGCCACAAATGGGTCGATATCCTCGGGAAGCACTATGCGGCAACCAGTTTCGCCGGACAAGGCAGACTCGACCACCG
This sequence comes from Actinomycetes bacterium, assembly GCA_022601275.1. Lineage (GTDB taxonomy): Bacteria > Actinomycetota > Actinomycetes > Mycobacteriales > Mycobacteriaceae > Mycobacterium. Next base: position 8,677 of record JAHZIT010000109.1, on the reverse strand, counting down.
CGTGGATCAGCCCACCTTCAGACAAATCGTGGGCTGCGGATACCAGGCCATCGCGCGAGGCCGCGGTCAGCACCTCGGCCAGCAGGTGTTCTCGCGCCAGGTCAACAACAGGCGGCAGGCCGCCAAGATGGTTCGCGGTGACCTGGGCCCAGATCGAGCCGTCGAACTCGTCGCGAGTGTCGCCAAGCAGGATCAACGTCTCACCGGGCTCATTGCCGAGGCCGGTCGGAATACGACGCGTGACATCGTCGATGACACCGAGCACGCCGACGACCGGGGTCGGCAAGATCGCAGTGGCCCCGGTCTGATTGTAGAAGCTGACGTTTCCGCCGGTGACCGGAATACCCAGTGCCGCAGCTCCATCAGCCAGACCACGGACCGCTTGGGAGAACTGCCACATCACCGCGGGATCTTCCGGGGAACCGAAGTTCAGGCAGTTGGTGACCGCGATCGGGGTGGCTCCGGTGACAGCGACATTGCGGTGGGCCTCGGCGAGGGCGAGCTGGGCACCGGCATAGGGATCCAGCGCCGTGTAACGCCCTGATGCATCGGTGGAAATCGCGATGCCGCGACCCGTCTCCTCATCCACCCGAAGCACGCCGCCGTCGGCATTCTCGGCCAGCACCGTGTTGCCGCGAACATAGCGGTCGTACTGCTCGGTGATGAACGCCCGGCTGCACAGATGCGGGCTGCCGAGCATTGCGAGCAGCGTCGCGCGCAGCTCGTCTCCGTTGGACGGGCGGGGCAGCGATGCCGAGGTGTCGGCGTTCAGCACGTCCTGGGTATCGGGCCGCTGGACGGGCCGTTCGTAGACCGGCCCCTCGTGTGCGACCGTACGTGGCGGTACGTCTACGACAGTTTTGCCCTGCCAGGTGATCTCGAGCCTCTCGCCCTCGGTGACCTCACCGATGACGGTGGCGAGCACGTCCCACTTGCGGCAGACCGCCAGGAAGGCGTCGACGTTGTCCGGCGTGACGACGGCGCACATTCGCTCCTGGGACTCGCTGGACAGGATCTCAGCGGGTGTCATGTTGTCCGCCCGGCGCGGCACCGCATCCAGCTCGACCCTCATTCCCCCATCCCCGGCTGACGCCAGTTCAGAAGTAGCACAGGATAATCCGGCACCTCCGAGGTCCTGAATGCCGACCACGAGATGGCCTGCGTAAAGCTCCAGACAGCACTCGATGAGAACTTTCTCGGTGAACGGGTCGCCGACCTGAACAGATGGCAGCTTCTTACGCGATCGCGATGCTCCGCTCCCGCCTGCTTCCTGTTCGCCCCCACCGGCATCGTCGTCTCCGTCGAACGTCTCCGAGGCCAGCACCGACACCCCGCCGATTCCGTCGAGGCCGGTGCGGGCCCCGAACAGGATGATCTTGTTACCGGTTCCGGACGCGAACGCCAGATGCAGATCCTCTTTGCGCAATACCCCGACGCACAACGCGTTCACCAGTGGGTTACCCGCATAGCTGGCGTCGAACACCGTCTCGCCGCCGATGTTCGGCAGCCCCAGCGAGTTTCCGTACCCGCCCACGCCACGCACTACGCCGTCGAGAACCCGCCGCGTGTCGGGCGCATCGGCGGCGCCGAACCGTAGTTGGTCCATCACGGCGACCGGTCGGGCGCCCATCGCCATGATGTCGCGAACGATCCCGCCGACCCCGGTGGCGGCGCCCTGATAAGGCTCGACATAGGACGGGTGGTTGTGGGATTCGACCTTGAAGGTGGCCGCCCAGCCGTCGCCGATGTCGACGACGCCGGCATTCTCCCCGATGCCCGCGAGCATCGACGCGCGCATCGCCTCGGTGGTGGTGTCGCCGAAGTAGCGCAGATGGACCTTCGAGGACTTATAGGAGCAATGCTCGCTCCACATGACCGAATACATCGCCAGTTCGGCATCGGTGGGCCGACGACCGAGGATCTCGCGGATTCGCGCGTACTCGTCGTCCTTGAGTCCCAGCTCACGGAAGGGCTGGGGATGGTCGGGAGTCGCGGCGGCCCGCTCGACAGTGTCTATTTCTTGAGTCGGCCCAGACGTCACGGAGTCAGTTTAGGCGGTTCCCCCGCGACCATCTTGGTGTCATCCCCGGGCGCGGTCCCGGGGGTCATCCCCCCGCCACGCAGAACGCGTTGCCCTCCGGGTCGACCAGGACCACCCAGCGGAAGTCGTCACCGAACTCATTGCGGCCGATCTCCTGGGCGCCCAGACCAACCAAACGGGAAACTTCGCCCTCCATGTCGGAGCTGTGCAGATCAAAGTGCACCTTGTTCTTGCCGGGTGTCGGATCGGGCACCTTCTGAAAGCCCAGCGCCGGACCGTTCCGAAGGGCGACCATGACGAAATTACCTGGGGCAACAGCGTTCAAGTCACCCCCCACCGCCTTGGACCACCATTCGGCGAGGACGTCGGGATCCGTGCAGTCGAATGTGATCATCGCGATATCGAGTGACATGCCCATAAGCTAACTCAGGCCTGCCACCGGGAAGCCCGCATTGGAGCTTCCGCGGCTGAGTTCTTCGCCGGGGTCGGCGGGGCGCAGAGCTCAGCCCGGCGATAGAAAAGCGTGAAGTGCAGCCGAATAGTCGGCCACATCGGCTGCCCCCATCACCTCGCGCGCCGAGTGCATCGCCAACTGGGCCGCTCCGACGTCGACGGTCGGGATTCCGGTGCTCGCCGCCGTCATCGGCCCGATCGTCGATCCGCACGGTAGGTCGGCGCGGTGCTCGTAGCGCTGCAGCCGTACACCGGCCTGCGCGCACGCCAATGCGAACGCCGCGGCGGTCCGACCGTCGGTCGCGTAGCGCAGGTTGGCCTGCACCTTGAGTACCGGACCGGCGTTCACCTCGATCAGATGGCCCGGCTCGTGACGTTCCGGATAGTTCGGATGGGTGGCGTGCGCCATGTCGCCGGAGGCGACGATCGATTCCGGCAGCCGGCGCATGAAATCCTCCCGCCCGCCCCCAGCGGCCAGCGTGATTCGTTCGAGCACCGTCAGCAGCAGGTCAGACTGCGCTCCGTGGTCGGACTGGGAGCCGACCTCCTCGTGGTCGAAGAGCACCAGTACCGGCACCGTTGATCGCCGCGGGTCGGTCGCCAAGAACGCCTCCAGCCCCGCGTAACACGTCACCTGGTTGTCCAGCCGGGGTGCGCTGAGCAACTCACCGTCGACGCCGGCCAGCCGCGATGGGTTGATGTCGTGCGTCATCAGATCGAAGCCGAGTACATCGGAAGCGTCGACCCCGACCCGCGACGCCACAAAGGCCGGGAATGAGCGGGATCCGCTGCCCACCCCCCACACCGCGTTGACGTGCCGCTGGGGGTTCAGCTCGACGGCCTTGCGGTCCTCAGCCAGGTGTATCGCGAGCTGGGGTACCCGCAGAATCGGCTCGTCGATCTTGACCAGATGATCCTCGACGAGACGGCCGTGGCGCACCGAGAGCCTGCCGCTGACTCCCAGGTCACGGTCCAACCACGAGTTCAGCCACGCCCCGCCGTAGGGCTGAAGCGCCACCACTTGCCACCCCGAAACGAATCGATCCGGGTGCTGCTTGACCCTGAGGTTGGGGCTGTCGGTGTGGGCGCCGACGATACGGAACGGCTTGTGGGAGTCCGCTTCTGCTGACCGCCACGCAATCAGCGAACCGGCCCTTACGGTGAACTGGTCACCTCCACCAGGCCACGGCTCGCCCTCGGACAGTTCAGTGAATCCGGCGGCGAGCAGTCGATCCGCGGCGCTTCGGCACACATGGAACGGCGACGGCGACGCGTCGATGAACTCGCACAGGCCTTCGGCGGACGCGGTAATCGACATGAAACCCATCCTTACCCGAATGGTCGTTATGACGTGGAGATAGGGTCGTGTCGTGCCTCGTCCACAGCCTGTATTGACACCGTTGACCCCGGCGGCGATCTTCCTGGTGGCGACCATCAATGACGATCAGGGGGCAGCCGCGTCAGTGCACGATGCCCTGTCCGGGCTCAGCGGTCTGGTCCGCGCGGTCGGCTTCCGAGTGCCTGCCGCGCGGCTGAATCTGGTGGCCGGCATCGGGTCGAGCGCCTGGGACCGGTTGTTCGCGGGGCCGAGGCCGGCCGAGTTGCACGAGTTCGTCGAAATCAACGGAGCCCGGCACCACGCTCCGTCGACCCCGGGCGATCTGCTGTTCCACATCAAGGGTGGCTCGCTGGATGTGTGCTTCGAGCTCGGTGGCCGGATTCTGGAATCGATGGCAGGCGCCATCGATGTCATCGATGAGGTGCACGGGTTCAAGTTCTTCGAACAGCGCGATCTGCTCGGCTTCGTCGACGGCACCGAGAACCCGGACGGACCCGACGCGGTGGCAGCGGCTCAGATCGGCGACAGCGATCCCACCTTCGCCGGTGCCAGCTACGTGCACGTACAGCGCTACACCCATGACATGGCGGCGTGGAACGCACTGAGCGTCACCGAGCAGGAGCTGGTGATCGGCCGCACCAAGCTTGAGGACATCGAACTCGATGACTCCGTCAAGCCGGCGAATTCGCACGTCGCACTCAACGTAATCACCGACGACGACGGCAACGACCTCCAGATCGTGCGGGCCAACATGCCCTTCGGCAACCTCGGCGGGCCTTCCGGCGGCGAGTCGGGCACCTATTACATCGCCTACTCGGGCGACCCCGATGTCACCGAGAAGATGCTGAGCAACATGTTCATCGGCGACCCGCCTGGCAACACGGACCGGATTCTGGACTTCTCGACCGCACAGACCGGCACGATGTTCTTCGTACCGACCATCGACTTTCTGGACGACCCACCGTCGCTGCCGGGAGCGGCCCGTGACGACGGTGGCATGGTTCCCCATGCACCCGAAAACTCCCCTGCACCAATCGTTTACGACGGCTCCCTGGCGATCGGCAGCTTGAAAGGACAACCGCAATGAACAACTTGTATCGGGAACTCGCGCCGATCAACAGCGAGGCCTGGGCGGAGATCGAGCAGGAGGCTGCGCGTACGTTCAAGCGCCATATCGCGGGCCGCCGGGTGGTCGATGTGAGCGAGCCGGGCGGGCCGGTGACCGCGGCGGTGAGCACCGGCCATCTGGTCGACGTGGCAGCACCCGGGTCCGGTGTGGTCGCCCACCTGCGCGACTCGCAACCGCTGGTTCGGCTTCGGGTGCCGTTCGGCGTGAACCGGCTCGACGTCGACGACGTCGAGCGCGGGTCGCAGGATTCGGATTGGGACGCAGTCAAGGAGGCCGCCAAGAAGCTGGCCTTCATCGAGGACCGGGCGATCTTCGAGGGTTATGAGGCTGCGCATATCGGCGGCATTCGCAAGTGCAGTTCCAACCCGGCCCTGGCGTTGCCCGAGGATCCCCGCGAGATCCCCGACGTCATTGCGCAGGCCCTCTCGGAATTGCGGCTGGCCGGCGTCGACGGCCCCTACTCGGTGTTGCTGTCCGCTGATGTCTACACCCTGGTCAGCGAGAGCACAGCACACGGTTATCCGATCCGTGAGCACATCAACCGACTGGTCGACGGCGACATCATCTGGGCGCCGGCCATCGACGGCGCCTTCGTACTGTCCACCCGCGGCGGTGACTTCGACCTCCAGTTGGGTACCGACGTGTCGATCGGGTATCTCTCCCACGACGCCGACTCCGTACAGCTATACCTGCAGGAGACGATGACGTTCCTGTGCTACACCGCCGAGGCCTCGGTCGCGCTCAGCACCTGACCCTCCGCGAGCGGGCGTGTCTGCACGCCGCCACGCCGCCACGCCGCCACGGCTGGCATTTTGCGCACGCTCGGTGTGGTTTCTCAGCTCACCAAGACCGTGTCGAGCACGGAGTAGAACAGCCCGAGCCCGTCATCGGACGGACCGGTTAGGGCCTCGGTGGCGTGTTCGGGGTGTGGCATCAGCCCCACTACCCGGCCATTGGCCGAGCTGATCCCGGCGATGCTGCGCATCGAGCCGTTGGAGTCGTCGCGATACCGGAAGACCACCCTGCCCTCACCCTCGAGCTCGTCCAGCACCGACTGCTCTGCGACGTAGCGTCCCTCACCGGACTTCAGCGGCACCAGCAGGTCAGCACCCTGTTCGTAGCGCGAGGTCCATGAGGTCGAGTTGGAGGCCACTTCGATCCAGACGTCGCGACACACGAAGTGCAGACCGGCGTTGCGCGTCAGCGCGCCGGGAAGCAGACCGGACTCACAAAGAATCTGGAAACCATTGCATATTCCCAGCACCGGCAGCCCTCGCCCCGCGGCGGCCAGGACCTCGTCCATCACCGGAGCGAACCGTGCGATCGCGCCGCAGCGCAGGTAGTCGCCGTAGGAGAACCCGCCGGGTACCACCACCGCGTCGACGCCCTTGAGTTCGGCATCAGCGTGCCACAGGTTCACCGACTCGGCGCCGGCCAATCGAACAGCCCGTGCCGCGTCGATGTCGTCGAGGGTCCCCGGGAACGTGATGATGCCGATCCGGGCGCTCACGGGTGTTCCACCGGCGCTTCCCTGCTCACGCTCCAGTCCTCGATGACCGTATTGGCCAGTAGCGACTCAGCGATCTCGGCGATCTTCTCATCGGCGATACCGTCGTCAACTTCAAGTTCGAATCGCTTACCCTGCCGCACATCTGAGATTCCGTCGAAACCCAATCGGCCGAGCGCACCCACAATAGCCTGCCCTTGGGGGTCGAGAATTTCGGTCTTCGGCATCACGTGTACCACCACTTTTGCCACGGCGATCACTCTACCTTCGGCAATTGCGAGGCCACTTCACCGGCACGAACCTCGATGGCCGGTACAAGCGACTCTGCCACCTCACCCCAACCGACTTCGCACCACAACCGCCCGCGACCAACCCAACTGGCTTAGTGTTCTTACCCACCAGACGGGTTCCCTTAAGGAGTCGACGACATGTTCAAGAATCTACGAGACGCGACCAAGGAAGAGGCCGATGCCGTCATCGCGGGCTACTCCGAGAATGCTGCAGCATTAACAGATCACCTGATATCGCACCTCGAGCTACTGAGGGGCGAAAAAGGCGGCTTTCCCATCGATCGCTATGACCACAGTTTGCAAGCGGCTACGCGGGCTTATCGAGACGGTAAAGACGAACAATATGTGGTTTGCGCGTTGCTTCACGATGTCGGCGACCTGTTGGCCCCGTACAACCATGGCGAGCTCGCCGCAACGATGCTGGAACCATTCATCAGCGAAGCCAATTACTGGATGTTGAAGCACCACACCACGTTCCAAGGATATTACTTCTGGGACAAGTTGGGCCAGGACAAGAATGCCCGCGACAAATACAAGGACGAGCCCTACTTCGAACACACCATCGAGTTCTGCGACAAGTACGACAGCGCCGCTTTCGATCCCGAGGACGACAGCGAAACGCTGGAATTCTTCAAGCCGATGATCCACAACGTCGTCACGAATTTGAAGCACAAAGGCTTCATGCTCGCAGAAGAATGACTGAACTCAGAGGATCGAACTGCGGTGTGGACCGATTTCCCCGCCGCTGCACGCAACCCGGGACGATATGTTGAAAGAAGATATTCAGGCAGGTCGCACCTGCATTCGCCCGCTGCGCGACAGAATATAGGCATGCAGCTCACACACTTCGGTCATTCCTGCCTGCTGGCGAGCTTCACCGAGAGCACTGAAGACGAAACCACGGTGTTGTTCGACCCGGGCAACTTCTCTCATGGATTCGAGGGCATCACTGGGCTGTCGGCGATCCTGATCACACATCAACATCCCGACCACGCCGATACTGCGCGGCTGCCCGCTCTCATCGACGCAAACCCACAGGCTGCGCTCTACGCCGACCCGCAGACCGCAGCCCAACTCGGCCCACCGTGGCAGCCGGTCCGGGTCGGCGATCGACTGCAGATCGGGCACCTGACGGTGCGTGGCGTCGGCGGCCGGCACGCGGTAATCCACCCAGAGATCCCGGTCGTCGACAATATTTCGTATCTGGTCGGCGAGGGCGGGCACCCGGCGCGGCTGATGCACCCTGGCGATGCTTTGTTCGTACCTGGCGAGCCCGTGGAGGTGCTTGCCACACCGGCCGCTGCGCCGTGGATGAAGATCTCAGAGGCGGTCGACTACCTGCGTGCGGTAGCGCCGACGCACGCGGTACCGATCCATCAGGCGATTGTGGAACCTCGCGCCCGGCCCATCTACTACGGCCGGTTATCCGAGATGTCGGACACCGACTTCCAGGTCCTCGAACCCGAGAGCGCCGCGGCGTTCTGACACCCCACGCGGGGCGGCGTGCGCTCAGCCCACGTCGCGCGCGCAAGCGCGCCCCGCCGCGCGCCCGGAGAACACGCAGCCACCGAGGAACGTTCCCTCCAGCGAACGGTAGCCATGCACCCCGCCGCCGCCGAACCCGGCTGCCTCACCGGCGGCGTACAGACCGGGCAACACCGTGCCATCCCCCTGCAGAACACGAGAATCCAGGTCGGTCTCCAAGCCGCCCAACGACTTCCGCGTCAAGATGTGCAGCTTCACCGCAATCAGCGGCCCGGCCTTGGGGTCGGTCAGCCGGTGCGGGGCGACCACTCGGCTGACGCGATCCGCCAGGAAGGTGCGCGCAGCACGGATGGCGTTGATCTGACTGTCCTTGGTGAACCGGTTTTTCACCTCCCGGTCTCGCGCGGTCAGCTCTTCCTCGACAACAGCGAAG
>JAHZIT010000108.1 GCA_022601275.1 Actinomycetes bacterium | reverse complement strand
TCCGATCTGGGCATTCTGGCCCCGCAACGTGACCCCGGTGATCCGGACGTCGGACCCTGCCGGTCCCATCGCGGGTTCTACGGACACCCCGGCGAGCAGATCGACGACGGCCGAGAGTGGCAGACCGGCGGGCCGGGAGGGGCGCAGATTCATAGCCATGACACAGTACCGGCCACGACGAACGACACCGGCCACGACGAACGACACCGGCCACGACGAACGACACCGGCCACGACGAACGACACAGCCAGTGTGAAGTGGCTCAGCCGGCCTGCAGTGTGAGCGGGGCACCCGGATCAGCCGATAGCGGCACATTCTCACGCTGCAACAGCCAGGACGCGATGTTGCGGAACAGAGGTGCGGCCGACGAACCCGGCGAGCCGTCGGCGGCACGATGGGGTGCGTCCAGCATTACTCCGACCACGTAGCGCGGATCGTCGGCAGGAGCTATCCCCGCGAAGGTGATCCAGTAGACGTCGTCGTAGTAGCAGCCACAGGCCGGATTGATCTTCTGCGCAGTGCCGGTCTTGCCCGCAATCTGGTAGCCCTCAACGGCTGCCTGCGGGCCGGTGCCCTGCTGGATGCCACGCGGATCGCGTTGTACGACCGAGCGGAACATGTTGCGCACCATGCGGGCGGTCTCAGGCGATACCACGCGGATCCCGTCGGGCCGGGCTTCCTCGGAGAAGGTGCCATCAGCGGCGACCGTGGCCTTCACGATACGCGGGGAGATGCGCACACCGTCGTTGGCGACAGTCTGGTACATACCGACCATCTGCAGCAGCGTCATCGAAAGACCCTGTCCGATAGGCAGGTTGGCGAAGGTACTGCCCGACCACTGGTCGATCGGGGGAACCAGCCCGGCGCTTTCGCCAGGAAGCCCGACGCCGGTGCGCTGACCCAGACCGAACTTGCGCTGCATCTCGGCGTAGCGCTTGGGACCAATACGCTGCGCGAGCATCAGCGTGCCGACGTTGGATGACTTCCCGAAGACCCCTGTGGTGGTGTAAGGCGTCACCCCGTGCTCCCAGGCGTCACTTACCGTCACCCCGCCCATTCCGATCGAACCCGGCACCTGCAGCACCTCATCGGGGTCGGACAACCCGTACTCGATAGCTGCCGCGGCGGTGACGATCTTGTTCACCGAACCGGGTTCGAACGGCGACGACACTGCCAGGTTGCCCAGTTCGCGATCTTCCTGCCGGCTGAGATCCTGGGAGGGGTCGAAGGTGTTGTCGTTCGACATCGCCAGCACCTCACCGCTCTTGGCGTCGAGGACCACCGCCGAGGCGTTTCTCGCACCGGACAGGTCCTTGGCCAGCTGCACTTGTTGCTGCACGTAGAACTGGATGTCGTCATCGATGGTCAGCATCACCGTCGCCCCGTTCACCGCGTCGTGGCGATTGCGATAGCTACCCGGGATGACCACACCGTCGGAACCGCGGTCGTAGGTGATCGAACCGTCGGTTCCGGCCAGCACCGCGTCCAACGAATCCTCTAGGCCGAGCAGGCCATGCCCGTCCCAGTCGATGCCGCCGACGACGTTTGCCGCCAGTACTCCACCGGGGTATTGGCGAAGGTCCTGGCGCTCCGAGCCGACTTCGGGGAACTTGTCGGTGATCGCCTCCGCGAGGGCCGGATCGACCGCTCGCGCGAGGTAAACGAAAGTCTCGTCGCTGCGCAGTTTCTTGAGCACCGTCGCGCTATCTGGCTTGTTGCCCAGCACGTCGGCCACTTCGGCTGCGATCTCGCGCAGCCTCCGGTCCGGGTCCGGGGCATCAGATGACTGCGACTTGGCCTCCTCCAGCTGCTTGCGCATCTTGAGAGGTTGAAACGTCAGCGCGCGAGCCTCAATGGTGAAAGCCAGTTTGTCGCCGCGGCGGTCGACAATCGCGCCGCGCAGCGCCGGGTCGATATCAGTCACCTTCAACTGGCTGGCCGCCTCGGCGCGCAACCCTTCGGCGCGTGGCACCTGCAAGGTGAACAACTGGGCCGCAGCCACCACCAGCAGCAGGAAGATGGCTGCGTTGCCCGCGCGGTGCCGGAAGACGAACGAAGCGCTGCGCAAACCACTCGGGGACGCCGCCTGACGGATACGCCGCGCCCGAGCCGAACGCTCCTGACTCGGCGCAGGTGTCGCCGTCTTGGCCGACTTGGCCGTCTTGGCCGTCTTGGCGGTGCGCTCCCGGCGGCCCTGGTCGCGGCTCACGCGGGCGCACCCAGCACTGGCGCGAACTGCTCGGTGACCAACGGTGCAACCTGCTGGTTCGCCGCAGCCGGCGACAGCGGAATCTGGTCGGCGTCGCCCGGTGAAACGAGTTGATCAGTCGGCGGCCCCGCTCCGGCCCCAGGCGCTGCGGGCGGCATCGGCGGGATGGGCCCCGGAGTTGGCAACCGGTCGGTGACGGCATGAGGTACCGCGACGCCCGGGGCAACGACAGACGGCACTGCGGGCGCGCCTGGCACTGCGTGTGCTCCGGGTGCTGCGGGTGCTGCGGGCGCTCCTGGCACTGCGGGCGCTCCTGGCACTGCGGGCGTTGAGCCCACCCCCTGGGTCGGGCCCGTCATCGCTCCCGGCGCCTCCAGAGGACCCGGGACAGCGGAGATTCTGACCGGCACCTCGAGAGGTTCGACTATCCGCGGTGCGGGCGGCACCGGGTCCGGGAGCGGTGTATTCAGCGGCGGTGGCGAAACCCCCTCGGCCGGCTTGGGGGTGCCGACCACCACCCAATTGCCCGCCGCATCCTGGACGAGATGAGCGGTATCGCGAGAGGGGATCATGCCCAGATCCCGGGCGGCCTCAGCCAGCGCCGGCGCGGCCTGGGCCTCGAGCACATCGCGCTCCAGCGCCTCCTTCTGCTGTATCAGGTCCTGATTCACCTGGCGCGCGTTGCCCAGTCGATACGAGCGCTCAGCGGCGTCGGTGGACAACCACAGCGTCACGCCCAGCCCGGCACCCAGAGCCGCAATGATCAGAACGACGAACGGAACCCGTGCGACGAGCGTCCGAGGATTAACGTCGACCGCAGCCAGCCTGACCAGAATCCGCTGCCGAATGGGCGCACGAACTACCTTGGGCGCCTTAGCCTTCCGCGCTTTGGACCGAGCCTTGGCCTGGCTGGCGCTGGTGGGGCGTGCGGGGCTGCCCACGGGCCGGCGTATCGGTCCGGCCCGCGGCACCGACCGCTGCGGACGTGCTTCGCGCGTCGGTTTGCGCCTGCGTGGCGGCGCGTCACGCAGCCGCTTTGCTTCCCGCGCCGACCCACGACCACCGCGGGTCTGCGACTTCTTTCCAGACGTGGTGCCGCGTGCAGGCCGCTTTGCCTTCATCGCTACTCCCCCTCGACTCTTTCCAGTGCGCGCAGCCGAACCGGCGCGCTTCGTGGATTGGCTTTGATCTCGTCGGGAACTGCACGCTCGGCGCCACGGGTCAGCGCGACGAAATCGGGTCCGTGTCCCGGCAGCTCGACCGGCAGACCCGGCGGCGTGCGGGACGAGGTAGCGGCAGCGAACTCACTCTTGACGATTCGATCTTCGAGGGACTGGTAGGCCATCACGACGATTCGACCGCCGGGACGCAGGGCCGCCAAGGCCGCGGGTATCGCGCGGCGTAGCGACTCCAGCTCCGAGTTGACCGCGATGCGCAGCGCCTGGAAGGTGCGCTTGGCCGGGTGCCCGCCGGTGCGGCGCGTTGCCGCCGGGATCGCTTGGTAGAGCAGTTCGACCAACTCGCCGGTCGTCGAGAACGGCATGGTGGCGCGACGCCGCACGATGTGAGCGGCGATTCGGCCGGCGAAGCGCTCCTCGCCGAACTCGCGGAGTAGTCGCGTCAGTGCCCCTTCGTCGAAGGTGTTCAAGATCTCCGCCGCCGTCAGGTCCGACCCCCCGTCTTCGTCTGTGCCGGACCCCGTGTCCTCCCCCGTGTCCATCCGCATGTCCAACGGCGCGTCCGTCGAGTAGGAGAAGCCGCGCTCCCGACGATCAAGCTGCATCGACGAAACGCCGAGATCGAAGAGAATCCCGTCGATACCGCCGCCGTCCGGCACCGCGTGCCCGATACCGGTCATGTCGATGCCGGCCAAATTGTCGAAGCGGGTGCGCACCAGCGTGAGGCGATCTGCGAACCGCGCAAGACGCTCACCGGCGATTCGCAAGGCTTCGGGATCGCGATCCAGTCCGACCAGTTTCAGGCCGGCGAACTGGGTGAGGAATCGCTGGGCGTGGCCACCGGCGCCGAGTGTCGCATCCACCAGCACCGCCCCCGTGCCCTCGGAGTCATAGCGGGTCAGCGCCGGGGCCAGCAGCTCTACGCACCGGTCCAGCAGAACCGGGATATGGGGCTCGTTAACCGACATCTCAGCACCCCGAGGGATTGGGACGGACCGTGCAGCTAGGTCCCTGCCCGAGTGGCCGAACCTGACGTCGGGGAAGTACGCCAGGGTCGGTTCGGGCAGAGGCCAAGCTGCACGGGCCTGCGGGCCAGTGGCCGGATCAAAGAAGGTCGCCGAGTGCTTCATCGCTGGCCGCGGAGAAGTTCTCTTCGTGAAGTTCCTGGTAGTCGTGCCAAGCTTGCGCGTCCCAGATCTCCAGGAAGCCGATCGAACCCGTCACCACACACTCCTTGGTCAGGTTGGCGTAGCGACGGTGCTCGGCCGACAGTGTGATGCGCCCCTGGGCATCCGGGTACTGCTCGTCGGTGCTTGCCGCCAAGTTGCGCAGATAGGCCCGGGCTTCGGGGTTTCCGCGCTTGGCCTTACCCGAGATGTCGGCGACCATCGCCTCGAACTCTGCCCGCGGGTGCACTGCCAGGCTGCGATCTTGGCTCTTGGTGACCATCAACCCCCCTGCAAGCGCGTCGCGGAACTTGGCGGGCAACGTCAGCCGCCCCTTGTCGTCGAGCTTCGGCGTGTAGGTGCCGAAAAACATCTCGCCACCTCGCTCGCCCTGCTCTTGAACGGAACTCCGGTCGCTCCGTTGTCCGCCACTTTACCCCACAATCCCCCACATTGCTCCAAATAGCGGGTCGCGTTTCCCACCAGGAGCTCCGAGCAGGGCTCGACACGCTCGACTCGGGCACTCCGCCACGCAGTGATGGGCACTCCCGCTTCGAGAAATACCTGTTCAATGCCATCAATTAGGGTCTGGCGCGATCCGTTGGGGCCCGGTGGGGCCCGGTGGGGCAAAAAAGTAGGGGCAGTCCCTCGGGACTGCCCCTATCGTGAAGAATCGCTTACTCGTCGAAGCGTTTGCGGAACCGGTCTTCCATCCGACTGGTGAATGACCCGCTCCCGCCCTTGGCCCGCTTCTGTCGGGCTGCGCTGATGTCCGTGGCGCCTTCGGGTTTGCCGCTGACTCTCGGGCCGGTGATCGCGAATACCACCCCACCGAACATCACGATGAAACCGATCACCGACAGTATCGGAAAGCTGCCGATCATCGTGGCCTTGAACGCAACGCCCGACACCAGCAATCCCAGCCCGGCCACGAACAGCGCGGCACCCTGCAACCTGCGCCGAGCGGAGGGCGCGCGCAGGGTTCCGCCACGAACGCTGGATGCGAACTTCGGGTCCTCGGCATAGAGCGCGCTCTCGATCTGGTCCAGCATGCGCTGCTCGTGATCGGAGAGTGGCATTCGTCCCTCCCTTTTGCCGTAGGGGCGTCGCAGTCGTTCGAAGTCGGCGTATGTCCACGTGTAGGACACTTGCACCATCATGATACGAGCTCAATCTGAGCCGTACCACCTGGTTCAACCGACCATTCTATGACGAACGTCGTCACGGGGAAACAGCACCTGCTGATCTGGTGCCCGCCGACAACTCCACTGGATAATGGTGTGAGCCACACCCATCACCCACCGGAGGAACAGATCCTTGGCGATGACCCTCATCGATCTCTCGCCAAGCGATATGGCGCACCGGCTCAGCGACGCGCTGGCCGTGTACGTGGATGCGATGCGTTACCCACGGGGCACCGAAGGCCAGCGTGCCTCGATGTGGCTCGAGCACACCCGCAGGCGGGGCTGGAAGGCCGTCGCCGCTATCGACGTCGCCGACGCCGACGCCGACTTCACAACGGCAACCGCGCTGACCGCGGCGCCCTTGCTGGGCATCGCTTACGGCTACCGTGGAGCCCCCGACCAGTGGTGGCAGCGGCAGGTCGTCGCCGGGCTCCGCCTCACCGGCGCTGATCAGGCAGAGATATCGACGCTGATGGGGAACTATTTCGAGCTGACCGAACTCCACATCCACCCCCGCGCCCAGGGCTGCGGTCTGGGTGAAGCGCTGGCTCGACGGCTACTCGACGATCGAGGAGAGCACCACGTCCTGCTTTCCACCCCGGAGATCAACGGAGAAGCAAACCGGGCCTGGCGGCTCTATCGCCGCCTCGGCTTCAACGACATCATTCGCCGCTACCGCTTCGCCGGCGATCCGCGGGCGTTCGCGATCTTGGGCCGCTCGCTGCCCCTCTAATGCCGCTCCCGCGGCACCGCGTCTGGCACGATGACCTGGTGCCGACCCGTCATCGCACCTACAAACGTCTCCTCACCCTGGCTCTTCTGCTGTTGCTGGCCGCGCCTTCGCTGAACGGCTGTGTGCGGATCAGGGCGTCGATCACCGTGTCGCCCGATGATCGGGTCTCGGGCCAGATCGTCGCCGCGGCCAAAGCCCGCGACGCCGACGACAAGGGTCCGCAGCTGCTCAACAGCCTGCCGTTCGCCCGCAAGGTCGCCGTTTCGGAATACAACCGCGATGACTACGTGGGCACCCAGGCGGTGTTCTCCGACCTCACATTCGCCGAACTGCCCCAGCTGGCGAATATGAACCGGGATGCCGCCGGTGTCGACATCTCGCTACGGCGGGCAGGTGACCTGGTAATCCTCGAAGGCCGCGTAGATCTCACCTCGCTCAGCGACTCCGAGGCCGACGTGTCGCTGACAGTCTCGTTTCCCGGCGAGGTGACCTCGACCAACGGTGATCAGATCTCCACCGAAGTAGTCGCGTGGAAGCTCCGGCCGGGCGTGGTCAGCACGATGAACGCTCAAGCGCGGTACACGGATCCGAGCGCGCGATCCTTCACTGGAGCAGCAATCTGGCTGGGGCTGGCTTCGTTCCTGGTCGCAGGCATCATCGGCGCGCTGGCCTATGCCAGTCGCGACCGGTCCCCACGTGTCGGCGAACCATAGGACCGCCCGCCGCAGGCATGCCGGCCGCCGGTCCCCCACGTCGGCAGCACGGCTTGTTACAACTTCAACTGCCACGCTCTACTCTGAAGGCACTCGGGGGCAGAGTGGGGCGGACCGCGACGAACAGAGAAAGGGGCGCCCGCTGAGCGTGGATGCAGCGGCACCATCGGCCGGCGAACTGGCCGCGGCCATCACCGAACAACTGCGGGATCATCTCCGCGATCGCCGCCGCGACGCCGCATACATCGGTGCGGATTACGCGGTGCTCACCGAAGCGCTCGAAGAGTTCGTCCTGCGCGGAGGCAAGCGGCTCCGCCCGGCGTTCGCCTACTGGGGCTGGCGCGCGGTGGCGGGCACTGAACCCGAGCCCGAAGTGCTCAGGCTCTTCTCGGCACTCGAATTGCTACACGCCTGCGTGCTGGTGCACGACGACGTCATCGACGCCTCTGCAACCCGGCGCGGTCTGCCTACCGTGCACCGGATATTCACCGAACGCCACCGCAGCAACAGCTGGCGCGGATCCGCGGAGCAGTTCGGCTTATCGGCAGCGATCCTCCTGGGCGATCTGGCCTTGGTCTGGGCCGACGATATCGTCGCGACGGCCCCGATCGACATCGAAGCCCACCGGCGGGTGCAGCGAGTGTGGGCGGCGATCCGCACCGAGGTGCTCGGAGGTCAATACCTCGACATCGTCGCCGAGTCCAGCAGCGCGCAGACGGTCGCATCGGCACTGACAGTCAACATCTACAAGACGGCCTCGTACACCATCTCGCGTCCGCTGCAGCTCGGGGCCGCCGCTGCCGCCGACTGCCCCGAGATTCTCGAGGCCTTCCACGAACTGGGCACCAGCCTGGGGGTCGCGTTCCAGTTGCGCGATGACGTCCTGGGGGTGTTCGGCGACCCGGCCGTGACCGGCAAGCCTTCCGGTGACGATCTGCGGTCCGGCAAACGCACCGTACTGCTGGCCGAAGCCGTTGAGCTCGCCGAGGAGAACGACCCGCTAGCAGCCAAGTTGCTGCGCGAGTCGATCGGTACCGATTTGACGGACGCACAGGTCAAGGAGGTATGTCAGGTGATCGAGTCGGTGGGCGCACTCGCTGCCGTCGAGGGCAGGATCGCCACGCTGTCCCGCCGTGCGCTGGATATCCTCAATGCCGCGCCGATCGATGCCCAGGCCAAAGCGGGGCTCACCGACCTCGCCAGATTGGCCGCGAACCGGTCCGCTTGAGAGCATGACGACGCCGCCGGCCCAGGCCCCGAGAACAGGTCTGCCAGAGTACTTTTCGCAGCGTGTTCTGCCGCAATTGCGCCGGCTGAAGGAGTTCACGCTGTCGTCGGAGGCCCAACCCGCACTGGTTGGAGCGCTCGGCGCCGTCCTGATCACGGTGGGCGGACTCGGCGCGGGCAGCACCCGCCTGCACGACCCGCTGCTGGAATCGCTTCACCTGTCCTGGTTGCGTTTCGGGCACGGGCTGGTGCTTTCTTCGGTACTGCTGTGGGGCGGCGTGGCGCTGATGCTGATGGCCTGGCTATGGCTGGGCCGACGAGTTGTCGACCGCACCGCAGACGAGTACACGATGGTCGCCACCACCGGATTCTGGCTCGCCCCGCTGCTGATGAGTGTTCCGGTGTTCAGCCGTGACACCTATTCGTATCTGGCCCAGGGAGCGCTGCTGCGCGACGGATTCGATCCGTATGTCGTCGGACCGATCGAGAATCCGAATTCGTTGCTGGACAACGTGAGCCCGATTTGGACCACCACCACCGCGCCCTACGGCCCGGCATTCATATTGGTGGCCAAGTTCGTCACGATGCTGGTCGGCAACGACATCGTCACCGGGACGATGCTGCTTCGGTTGTGCATGCTGCCGGGCTTGGCGCTGTTGATCTGGGCGGCGCCGCGGGTGGCCCGCCACATCGGCGCCAACGGCGCGACCGCGCTGTGGATCTGCGTGTTGAACCCGCTGGTGATCATTCACCTGATGGGCGGCGTGCACAACGAGATGCTGATGGTCGGCTTGATGATGGCGGGCATCGCACTGACATTCCGCGGGAACCACGTGTGGGGCGTCGCCCTGATCGCGGTCGGTGTGGCCGTCAAAGCGACGGCTGGACTGGCACTTCCATTCATGGTGTGGGTGTGGGCACGTAGCCTTCGCGATCGCCGCGGCTACCCGCCGGCGAAGGCCTTCGCGTTGGCCACCGCAGCATCGCTGCTGATATTCGTGGCGGTGTTCTCGGTGCTGTCACTGGTCGCGGGCGTCGGCCTGGGTTGGCTGACCGCGCTCGCCGGCTCGGTCAAGATCATCAACTGGCTCACCGTGCCCACGGCGACGGCGAACGTGATCAATGCGGTAGGCGGCCTATTCGCACCGGTGAACTTCTACGCGGTGCTCGAAACCACCCGAATCATTGGAATAGCGGCCATCGGGATCTCGGCGCCGTTGCTGTGGTGGCGTTTCCGCCGCACCGACCGGGATGCGCTGATGGGTATCGCTCTGCTGATGGGCGTGGTTGTGCTCTTCGTTCCCGCTGCGCTGCCGTGGTATTACACCTGGCCGCTGGCGGTCGTCGCCGCGCTGGCGCAATCGCGGCAGGCAATCGCGATCATCGCCGGGCTGTCGACGTGGATCATGGTGATCTGGAACCCCGACGGCGCGCACGGAATGTATTCCTGGGCGCGGGTGCTGCTGGCTCTGGCGTGCGCCGCTGGGGCTTGGTACTGGCTGGCCAGAACGACGCCGGCGACCGTGCCCACTGCGGCGGGAATCAAGGGCGGGGATCAATAAGCCATCGCCTGGGCGCGACGAACCACCTCGCGGGCCTGGTGCGAATGCAGCGCATCGACCGGGCGGGCGTTAGCCTGCCGCTCGTTGGAGTGATCACGGCTGATGGTCAGCGAGGGGTCGGGGGTGAACAGCCACCGGACGATCTCGGTTTCGCGGTAGCCCCCGTCGTGCAGTACAGACAGTAGTCCGGACAAACTCTTGACCACGTTTCCTGATTCGTCGAAGAACGCCGCCGGTACCACGACAGAACCGTCGCGGCGTACCGCGACCAGGTGTCGTTCTCGCAGATACTGGTGCACTTTGGTGACCGGAACTCCCAGCAGGCCTGCCACCGTGGGCAGGTCATGGACGGCCTCCCCGGAATCCAGAACGTCCTCGGCCGCTGGAAAACTGCTCACGACCATGAGTTTAGGTGCACAGAGCGCCTGAACGGCGGCTGGGGTCCCGGCTCGTAACATGTGTTCGATGGAGACATCCCAGCAGGCTGACTCGCTCGCCGGGGCCGTGCTGGACGGCAGGTACCGGGTGGACAACCTGGTCGCGACTGGCGGGGTGTCGAGGGTATACCGCGGGTTGGACCTGCGACTGGACCGTCCGGTGGCGCTGAAGGTGATGGACACTCGCTACGCCGGCGACGAGCATTTTCTGATCCGTTTTCGGCGCGAAGCGCGCGCGGTCGCACGGCTGAAGGATCCCGGCCTGGTGGCGGTGTACGACCAGGGTATCGATGGCCGGCACCCCTTCCTGGTGATGGAGCTGATCGAGGGTGGCACGCTGCGGGAGTTACTCCGCGAGCGGGGCCCGATGCCTCCGCATGCCGTTGCCGCAGTGCTGCGACCCCTGCTCGGCGGTCTTGCCGTAGCCCACCACGCTGGTCTGGTACATCGCGACATCAAGCCCGAGAACGTCCTGATCAGCGACGAAGGCGAGGTCAAGATTGCCGATTTCGGGCTGGTCCGCGCAGTCGCCGAGGCCAAGATCACCTCGACCAGCATCATCCTGGGAACTGCCGCGTACTTGTCACCCGAGCAGGTGGGCACCGGTGACACCGATTCACGGGGAGACGTCTACTCAGTCGGCGTGCTGGTATTCGAGCTGCTGACCGGCGCCACGCCCTTCACCGGAGATTCCACGCTGGCCGTGGCGTACCAGCGGATGGACCATGACGTCGCGCCTCCCAGCTCGGCAATCAGCGGTATTCCAAGGCAGTTCGACGAACTGGTCCGCCGCGCCACGTCTCGCCAACCCGCGCAGCGATTCGCCGACGCGGCCGAGATGCTCGACGAACTCGAAGCGATTGTCAGCGAACTCGGACTTCCCCAATTCCGGGTGCCCGCGCCGCGCAACTCGGCGCTGCACGACTCCGCGATCATGGCGCAGGGACCGCACCACCCTTCGCAGATCACCGAAAACCTCGACCGCCCCCGCGAAATCGCGTCGGTCAGCCGAGATACCAAAGCGTTCACCCGTGACGAGATGCCACCACCGGCCCCTGGCCATGACGAGGATTACCAGCGTCACGACGAGTTCCGGCCCTCCACATTCGCCGGAATCGAGCTGACCGAGTTCGCCTGGGAGCGCCAGCGGGCCAAGCGTGCGCTGTTCTTCTGGGTTGTGGCAGCGATCACTCTGGCCGGGTTGGCGGCCGCCGGGGCGTGGACACTGGGCAGCCACCTGAGCGTGCTGCTCTGACTGTTCGGCACCGCTGCTTGCGGCCCCGAGATCAGTCGCGCAGCATCTCAGCGACCAGGAACGCCAACTCCAGCGACTGCTGGGTGTTCAGTCGCGGGTCGCAAGCAGTCTCGTAGCGACCCGATAAATCGGTATCCGATATATCTTGCGCACCGCCGAGACATTCGGTGACGTTCTCGCCGGTGATCTCGACGTGGATGCCGCCGGGATGGGTGCCCAGGCCGTGGTGCACCTCGAAGAAACCCTGCACCTCGTCGACGATGCGGTCGAAGTGCCGGGTCTTGTATCCGGTGGAGGACTCATGGGTGTTCCCATGCATCGGATCGCACTGCCAGATCACCTGATGTCCGGAGGCCTGCACCTTCTCGATGATCGGCGGTAGCACGTCGCGAACCTTGCCGTTGCCCATCCGGCTGACCAGTGTGAGGCGCCCGGGCACGTTGTGCGGATCCAGCCGTTCCACGTACTCCACCGCCACCTCCGGTGACGTCCCCGGGCCGATCTTCACACCGATCGGGTTGGCGATCACCTCGGCAAACGCAATGTGGGCACCGTCGAGCTGGCGGGTGCGCTCACCGATCCACAGGTAGTGCGCCGACAAGTCGTAGAGCCTCGGACTGGAGCCTTCGACGTCGACGTCGCCACTGCCCAGGTCGCCACCGCCCAGGCGGAGCATGGCCCGCTCGTAGTCGAGCACCAGCGCCTCATGGCTGGCGTAGATCTCGGCGGTGTCGAGATTGCGGTCGTTGACCCCGCAGGCGCTGATGAAGCGCAGCCCCCGGTCGATCTCCCCTGCCAGTGCCTCGTACCGGGCGCCGGCCGGCGAAGTGCGCACGAATTCCCGGTTCCAATCGTGCACCTGATGCAGTGATGCCAGTCCCGACGAGGCCAGGGCGCGCACCAGGTTCATCGCGGCGCTGGCATTGGCGTAGGCACGCACCAGTCGTGACGCGTCGTGCTCACGCACCGCCGGGTCGGGAGCGAAGCCGTTCACCATGTCGCCTCGGTAGGACCTCAGGCCCAGCGCGTCGACATCGGCCGAACGCGGCTTGGCGTACTGCCCGGCGATACGGGCCACCTTGACCACCGGCATGCTGGCGCCGTAGGTCAGCACCACCGCCATCTGCAGCAGCGTGCGGATGTTGCCGCGAATATGGGGTTCGGTGTTGTCGACGAACGTCTCGGCGCAATCCCCGCCCTGCAACAGGAACGCCTCACCGCGCGCCACGTCGGCCAGACGCGATTTCAACCGCTCGATCTCCGAGGGCACGGTGACGGGCGGGACGCTCTCCAAGACCGTCCGCATCGCCTTCGCCTGATCGGCAGGCCAGCTGGGCTGCTGCAGGGCAGGCCGGGCGAGCGCCGCGTCCAGCCGTTGCCGCAGCTCCTCGGGCAGCGGCGGAAGGTCCGGCAGCTGGTCGATGGGTACGTCGACGGTCCAATTCACCCATTCATGGTAACGGGCTCAAGC
>JAHZIT010000107.1 GCA_022601275.1 Actinomycetes bacterium | reverse complement strand
GGTGGCGGCGATGTGCGTCGCCGTCGGGAAGGTGTCGTTGGAACTTTGCGACATGTTCACGTCGTCGTTCGGATGTACGGAAACGGGCGGGTTCGCCGCGGCGGCAATGCTGGCGATCACCTCGTTGGCGTTCATGTTCGAGCTGGTTCCTGAGCCGGTCTGGAACACATCGATGGGGAACTGATCATCGTGGCGGCCGTCGGCGATTTCGCCGGCTGCAGCGATGATCGCGTCGGCCTTCTCCGGTGCGAGCCTTCCGAGGTCTTTGTTCACCTGTGCGCAGGCGCCCTTCAGCAGGCCGAGCGCCCGGATCTGAGTGCGCTCGAGGCCGCGGCCGGAGATCGGGAA
Organism: Actinomycetes bacterium; assembly: GCA_022601275.1. Classification (GTDB taxonomy): domain Bacteria; phylum Actinomycetota; class Actinomycetes; order Mycobacteriales; family Mycobacteriaceae; genus Mycobacterium. Next base: position 13,421 of record JAHZIT010000107.1, on the reverse strand, counting down.
ATTCTCCACTGCCCGCTGTGTCTGTGCGCGCCATAGCGCCGCGATCGGCACCCGCACTTCGCCCATCGTGTCGTGCTCGATCCGGTACTCGCTGGAATCCTTCTGAACAGCGGCGTCGGTGCTCATACATGCCCTTCTTGTGTCGGTGTTTACGGCAACGGATATGCGGCGGACTTGTCGCCGGTGAAGTCGACTGCGGAGTACTCGTTGAGCTTGGACAGGCGGTGGTAGGCCTCGATCATCCGCACAGTGCCGGACTTTGAGCGCATCACGATCGACTGAGTGGTGCACCCGCCGGAGTAGTAATGCACGCCCTTGAGCAGGTCGCCGTCGGTGACACCGGTGGCCGAGAAGAACACATTCTCTCCGGATACCAGATCCGCGGTGTGCAGCACCTGCTCGAGATCGTGGCCGCGATCGAGAGCCTTTTGCCGCTCGGCGTCATCGGTTGGGGCTAGTTGAGCCTGGATCGCCCCGCCCATGCAGCGGATCGCCGCGGCAGTGATGATGCCTTCGGGGGTGCCCCCGATGCCGACGAGAAGATCGGTTCCGGAATTCGGGCGGCACGCCGCGATGGCGCCGGCGACGTCGCCGTCGGAGATCAGCCGGATTCGGGCTCCGGCCTCACGAACGTCGGCCATCAACTGGAGGTGCCGGGGCCGGTCCAGAACACACACCGTGAGGTCGGCAACCGTCACGTTTCTCGCCTTGGCGACGCGGCGGATGTTCTCGCCGATCGGGGCAGTGATGTCGATGACGTCGACGGCATCGGGGCCCACGGCGATCTTGTTCATGTAGAAAACCGCCGAGGGGTCGAACATCGCGCCGCGCTCGGCCACCGCCAGCACCGAGATGGCGTTGGGCATACCTTTGCTCATCAGCGTGGTGCCGTCGACCGGATCGACAGCGAAGTCGCAATCGGGGCCGTCTCCGTTCCCGACTTCCTCACCGTTGAAGAGCATGGGCGCGTTGTCCTTCTCGCCCTCGCCGATCACGACGACTCCACGCATCGACACCGAGTTGACCAGTTGGCGCATCGCGTCGACGGCGGCACCGTCGCCGCCCTCCTTGTCGCCCCGGCCGACCCAGCGCCCGGCGGCCATTGCACCTGCCTCCGTTACCCGCACGAGCTCGAGTGCGAGGTTTCGGTCGGGGGCTTCACGACGTGCGGCGCTCATGGGCAAGATTCTCCCATTAGCGGGTCCTCTGTCGGGAGCTGGGATACTGGCAGGCATGACTACGCCGCCTGATCCGGGCCAATCGGTCGCCGGCCCCTCCGGTCCTGAACCTCGGCCCGCCAAGTCCCGCCTCCTCCAAGACGGCCGCGACATGTTCTGGTCGCTGGCACCGCTGGTGCTGGTCTGTGTGATATTCGCCGGCGTGCTCGGTATGTGCTCGTTTGCTCCTACCGGTTCCGGACCTGGTCCGGTGCCGGACTTTGATGCGCCGGCCGCGCTGCAGGCCGACGCCGAAGCACTCAACGTCCCCATTCGGTTGCCCGCGCTGCCCGACGGTTGGCGGGCCAACTCGGGCAGCCGCAAAGGAATCGATGGCGGGCGAACCGACCCGGTAACCGGACAATCGGTGCGCGCGGTCAGCTCCACAGTGGGCTATCTGACCCCGGGCGGCCAGTACCTGAGTCTGACGCAGAGCAATGCAGACGAGGACAAGCTGATCGCCTCGTACGGCCCGGACTTGGTCCCGATCGAGACGCAAGATGTCAACGGCCTCACCTGGATCGTCTACCGAGGAGGCGAGCGCGACGGCAGACCGGCCGAACCGGTCTGGACCACCCAGTTGCGCGGCCCGTCCGGGCCGGCCCAAGTCGCTCTGAAGGGTGCCGCAGGTACCGACGGGTACCGTACGCTGGCGGCCGCGACACAATCCCAGTCGCCGCTGCCGGTCAGCTAGACACAGGATTCTCGAGACACAGGAGAAGTCATGACCTCACCGGAGGCCGACCTTACGGGCTGGACCGTGGCGCCGTTCTCGGCGGCCGGCCTCACCTACGACGTGTACAGCAAGGGCCAGGGCCCCGGCGTCGTACTCATCCCGGAGATGCCGGGCATCCATCCCGGCGTGCTGGCACTGGGGAATCACCTGGTGGATAACGGCTTCACGGTGGATGCCCCGTCGCTTTACGGCACGCCCGGAGCGCCTGGGGTGAGACCGGGTGCGGTGCCGGTGATGCTGCGTGGGTGCGTGGCCAAAGAATTTGCTGCGTTCGCGACCAACGCAGACCGGCCGATTGCCCATTACCTGCGCGCGTTGGCCCGCGACCTCAACGAGAGGACTCCGGGCAAGGGTGTGGGTGTAATCGGAGAATGCTGGAGTGGCGGCTTCGCCCTGGCGGCGGCCGTGGACGACAGCGTGCTGGCCCCGGTGCTGAGCCAACCGTCGCTGCCGATAGGTCTTACGGCGAAACAGAAAGCAGACCCCGGGCTGTCCGATGCCGAGTTGGACATCGTCGAACGTCGAGCCGCCGACGAGGGACTGTGCGCGCTCGGCCTGCGGTTCAGCGAGGATCCGCTGTCGCCCGGCGCACGCTTCAAGACGCTCAAGGCGCGGTTGGGCGATGCTTTCGAAGTGATCGAGATCAACTCGAAGAAAGGCAATGAGCACGGGTTCGGCAGGATGGCGCACTCCGTGTTGACCCTCGAAGTTCGCGAGCAGGAGGGCCATCCGGCCTACGAAGCACGCAAACGAGTCGTCGAGTTTCTCAAGTCCCGTCTGACCTAGCGGCAGGTGCGGGGGCGGCCGGTTCGGGGGCTGCCGGTTCGGACTTGCTCTCCGGTTCGGGCTGCGACCTCCCGGGCAGCAGGCGGCGCCACCGTGGGATCGCAGGTTGATCATCCTCCGAGGGGGCATCGCCGGTGCCGGTGAGCGACTCCAGATCTGTGCCCTTGTCGACGGCGAGATACACGCTGATGGTCGTCACGATGACGATCATCAGCACTGGACCCAGGACGATCCCCCAGAAGCCGAACATCCCCAGACCGGCGAACACCGACAGCAGCATCAACGCCGGGTGCAGGTGCGCATTCTTGGGCACCAGGAATGGGCGCAGTACGTTGTCGATGTTGGTCACCACCAAGAGATGGAACGCCACGACGAAAACACCGCCCACCACATTGCCGAACACCGCCATGCCGATACCGAGCGGAATGGTCACTATCCCGCCGCCGAGTGGGATGAACGACAGCACGGTCAAGAAGATTACGAACATGAAGAATCCGTCGTGGATACCGCCGATGTAGACCGAGATCGCGCCGGCCACCCCCTGGCACACGGCGATGATCAACTGCCCCTTGACCGTCGCCGAGACCATCGCTCCGACCTTGGTCAGGTAGATGTCGGATACTTTCTCGCCCAACGGGTTGAGATCGCGCAACAGTTCCAGCACCTTGGGTCCGTTGGTCACCAGCGCGAGGAACACGTAGAGAAAGATGATCGATCCGGTGACCATCGCTGCGATACCGCCCACCGAGTCGCGGGCGACGCCCAGTGCGAACTCGCCGGCGTTCTGACCGACCTTGGTCGCCGCGTTTCGCACCGAGTCCTCGGTCAGTGTGGTGTCCATGAACGGCACTCGGGCCAGCAGCTCGTTCGCTGAGTCGAGCAACCGCTGGGCCAGCGCGGTGAAATCGGTCTGGCCCGCCCAACGGCCGATGCTGGTCACCATCTGGCTGATCTGGGCGACGGCCAGCAGGATCACACCGGTCAGTGGCAGGGCCACCGTCGCGATCGCGGTCAGCAGCGTCACGGTCGCTGACAGCCCGACGTTCATCTTCGCCCGGAGGCGTTGGTAGAGCGGGTAGAACAGATACGCCATCACGGCGGCGACGGCGATCAGAATGACATAGCCGCGCAGAAAATAGGCTCCGAAAGCCAGAGCGATCACCATCGCCACGGCCAGGGCGCGCTGCTGTTTGAGGGTGAACTCGGTTGTCATGCAAGCCCTCCTATTGCTGCCGAGGGCAACTCTATCCCGACCCGGCGGCGCCGGACGGCGATCCCGTGCTCTGTCGAGACCGCTGTCCGGCCACGAAGCGCATGGCCAGGCGGTTCATCAGTACCGGCGCCACCCGCGCGAATAGCCACTGTGCATGCGCCACAGCAGGTTTGACGAGAATCGCCTTATTGCGCTCGATCGCGCGCAGGGTGTCGCGCGCCAGTCTGTCGGCGTCGTAGGCTTGGCCGCCCTGGTTCTGCAGGAAGTAATCCCGCCCGACGAAGCCGCCGACCGCACCCTTGTCCAGGATGGGGGTCTCGACGGCGGCGGGGCAGACCACCAGGACCCCGACCCCCCGGGGAACCGCTTCCGAGCGCAGCGCCATGGATAGACCTACGACGGCGTGCTTGGTGGCGACATAGCTGGTGACCTGGCCGGCCGCGGTGAGGCCGGCCATCGACGCGGTGTTGATGATGTGGCCGTGGCCCTGTTCCAGCATCTGCGGATAGGCAGCGGCGACGCCGTGGACCACTCCGCGCACGTTGACATCGATGATCGCGTTCCACTGGTCGAGGGTGAGCAATTCCGTGTCGCCGCCCCACACGATTCCGGCGTTGTTGAACATCAAGTCCAGGCGCCCGGCGCGCGTGACCACCTCGTCTACTGCGGCCTGCACCGCGCCGGGGTCGGTGACGTCGAGGTGCGCTGCTCGGACTCGTGGGCCTAGGCGCCCAGCGGTTGCCTGAGCGGCGTCCACGTCGACGTCGGTGCACATTACGTGGGCGCCCGCCAGGTCCAGCGCACGGCACAGTGCCGCTCCTATGCCCGAGCCGGCGCCGGTGACGATCGCGTGCTTACCCGCGAAGCTCATTGCCGTTCGACCAACTTCATGACGATTGTCGACCCCTTGGGGGCAGCGCCGTCTGTCGCCGCGTTGCTGTTGATCATCCGGTTCAGCCCTTCGATGGTGGAGTTCGGACGTGCTCCAACGTCACATCCGGAGACCGAGACTGCAATAGTCCTCGAAGATTTTCAGCGCTTGACACAGCGAAAACCTATGTGGCTCATGCCGGTATCGATAGGCTGCGCTCGGCGCGCGGCGGGACGATATCGCATACAGTAGCTGTCCGCGCATAGGAAAGACCCACCCTTGACCACCCTGCGCGGCACCTGAAACTGTGCCTGCCGCGGATCGATGCTGTCGGCCGCACAGCAGCCACCGGAGGCGGGAGTGTCCTTGTACCAGTCCAGCGTCCACTCCCAGACATTGCCTGCCATGTCGAACAACCCGTAGTCGTTCGCCGGAAAGCTGCCGACGGGCGTCGTCTGCCCGTACCCGGTGTCGGGCAGATATGGAAATTCGCCGTGCCAATAGTTCGCCAACCGCTGCCCGGGAAGCTCGGGAGCGTCGCCCCAAGCGAAGGTGCTGTGGGGTAGGCCGCCTCTCGCGGCGACCTCCCACTCCGCTTCGGTGGGCAGGTCGCAATTCGCCCAATCTGCATACGCTGCAGCGTCTTCGAAGGCGACATGCACCACCGGGTGGTGATCTCGGTTCTTCAGGGAGGAGCGCGGCCCCCGCGGGTGCTTCCAGCATGCGCCGGGGGTCCAGGTCCACCACAGGTTGAGATGTCTCAGGTCGACGGGTCCGGCGGTGCGCTGGAACACCAGCGATCCGGGTTGTAGGTTCTCCGGAGGCGCATCCGGGTAATCGTCGGAGTTCAGCGGTCGCTCCGCGACGGTGACATAGCCGGTTTCGGAGACGAATTGGGCGAACTGGGCATTGCTTACCTGACGGGTGTGCATCCAGAATCCATCGACGGTGACGTCGCGAGCGGGCGCTTCCTCGGGGTAGTGGTCGTCGGATCCGAGGGTGGCTGTCTGTCCTGGCACCCACGCCAGGTCGGGGTCATTCACCGAACACGGTCGTCCAGTCGTTCTTCACGCTGAGGACTGTCCATCCGGACTGGGAGGCAAGCTCCAGCGCCCGTTCCGCTCCGGCCGTGTAGTCGAACTCGCGCTCGGCATCGTCGTGGCGGACCAGCAGTTGCAGCGACGGCGTGCTCGAGGCCTCGGCATACTTGAGCATCTCGATGTCACCGTTGGAGTTCCCGGCGACCAAGATTGGTCGCCGCCCCGTCCGGCCCCAGATGCGGACGGGTTTGACGGGGCCGTCGTCGAAGAACTCCGGCTCTGCGGTGGTGAGCAGCTGGCCGTCGCGGAAAACCAGGCCGACAGAGCTGCCGATGACCCGCTCCGGGGGTATGCCATACATACCCATTGTGATGGGACGCATGAAGTCGCGCCCGCCGCCGGACGCGACGTAGTTGGTGAAGCTGTTGGCCGCCAGATACTGCAGCAGTTCGATCATCGGCTGGTAGCCGCAGGAGGTGTATGCCCGGCCCAGCGTGGGATGTTTCGCCTCGGCGAAGAATGCCTTCACCCGGCCGGCGTGTTCTTCGACGGTAATGTCTTGGTGGGCCGAGAATATGGCTTCCATAAGGACTTTGAGTTCACTGTCGTCACCGCGGTAGTGATTGGTGACGGCGTCGCCGAACCACTTGAGGTCGCCCTCGGCGGCGGCACGATACGGCGGCCGGTCGAGCAGCGCCGGGTCGGCGGCAGCCTGCTCGGCGAAGCGCCGGATCAGGAAATCCATCTGGACGTACATCGGCTTTTCGCACCACAATGTGCCGTCGTTGTCGAAGACCGCGATGCGCGTTTCCGGGTCTACGAAATCCGGCCCGCCCTCGGCGGTGACACGGCCTACGAAGTCGACGATCGCCGACTTCGTAGGACCGTCGTTCCAGGAATCGAGGATTCCCAAGTCAGCCGCCCACCGTCTCGAGGTAGTTGTTGAGCTTCTTGACCGCGTGGGTGATGGTGAACGAGGACGGCTCGCTGCGCGGCGGAAACTCCTTGAAAGTCTCCAGGAACTGCAGCACCAGCGCATTGCCGTAGAACACGATGAAGTCGCGGTCCAGGAACCAGTCCCAGTAGGTGTTAGACGTGACATCGGCCCGTTCGAAAGGGTCTGTGCGCAGGTTGAACAGCTTGGGAATTCGCAGCTCGGTGAATGGTTCGAACCATACCTGCAGGGTGCCCTGGCAACGCTGCTCCATGAACACCATCTTCCAGTTCTCGAACCGGATACCCAGCACGTCACAGTCGTCGGAGAAGTAGATCAGCCCGCGCCGGGGGCTCTCGTCCACCTCGCCGGTGAGGTACGGCAGCAGGTTGTAGCCGTCGATGTGGACGTGGTAGGTCTGGTTTTCGATCGTGTGGCCCTGTTTGAGCTTTTCGATGACGTCGGGCACGCCAGCCGCGGCGAGCAAGGTCGGAAGCCAGTCGTGATGCTGGATGATCTCATTGGAGACCACCCCGGCTTCGATTTTTCCTGGCCAGCGGATCATCTCCGGTACCCGGAACGCGCCCTCCCAGCCGGTGTTCTTCTCGCTGCGGAACGGAGTGGTGGCGCCGTCGGGCCAGGTGTTGGCGTGCGGACCGTTATCGGTGGAGTAGATGACGATGGTGTCCTCGGCGATACCGAGTTCATCAAGGTAGTCCAGCAGGCGCCCCACGTGCTTGTCGTGGTCGACCATCGTGTCGTGGTAGGACGACTGCCAGCGGCCGGCCTGCCCAAGGCTTTCCGGCTTGGTGTGGGTCCTGAAGTGCATGTGCGTGGTGTTCATCCACACAAAGAACGGCGTATCGGATTCGTGCTGTCGTTGGACGAAGTCAATACAGGCGTCAGTGGTCTCGTCGTCGATGGTCTCCATCCGCTTCTTTGTCAGCGGGCCGGTGTCCTCGACGCGCTGCTTGCCCAGCGGGCCGAACCGCTCGTCGACCTCGTCGGAGACCTCCTCGGTGGCCCAGGAGTGGATCACTCCCCGCGGTAGCAGCATCTTGCGCAATCTCGGGGCCTCTTCGGCGGTGGGGTACTCCGGATGCTCGGGCTCTTCCTCGGCGTTGAGGTGATAGAGGTTGCCGAAGAACTCGTCGAAGCCGTGCGCGGTGGGCAGGTATTTGTTCAGGTCACCCAAATGGTTCTTGCCGAACTGTCCGGTCGCATAGCCCAGTGGTTTGAGCAATGCGGCGATGGTCGGGTCCTCCGGGGACAATCCCATGTCCACTCCAGGCATGCCCACCTTGCTCAACCCGGTGCGGTACACGCTTTGCCCGGTGATGAAGGACGACCTGCCCGCCGTGCAGCTCTGTTCGCCGTAGGAATCGGTGAACCGCATGCCTTCGGCGGCGATCCGGTCGATGTTCGGGGTGCGATAACCCATCAGTCCATCGCTGTAGCAGCTCAGGTTGGTTATCCCGATATCGTCGCCCCAGATCACGAGAATATTCGGCTTGCCAGCTGGCACGGTCGCATCCTTTCAGTGGAACTGCTTGGGTAAGAGGCGGGTTCAGTCCGCGAAGGGGACTCTGCGATCGTCTCCGGAAATCTTGGCGGCCGCGAGGTGGCACCGCTTGCCGTCAGGCATCGTTTCCCCTTCGGCAGTAGAAAAGGTCGCCGGTCGTTCCCCGTCGAGCCTAGGCGATCAACAGCCGGGTGGTCGGCTCCAGGTTCGTCTCGTCGAGAATTCGCCCGGCAGCAACGCGAGCTTCAGTCTGTCGGCGGCACCGGATCCGCTGCGGGCTGCGCCGACTCCGCCTTCATCTGGTTAAACAGTTCGACGTAGTAGGGCAGGCAATGCTCCAGCGCTTCCTGGGTGGTGTACAGCGGCTGGTAGCCGAGATCGCGCTGCGCCTTGGCAATCGAGAAGTAATTGTCCAAGTAGACCCGTTCCACCCCAGTGGGTTCCAGCAACGGCTTTGGCAGACCGAAACGAAAGTGCAGCCATTGCCAGGTGGACATGACCAACCAGACAGGGCGGCCAGGCACCCGCAGCGTGGGCCAGTGCTGACCGCACGCCTCGAGCACCGGTCGCGCAAATTCGAACATGTTGATCGGCTCGCCGTCGTTGATGAAATACGCCTGTCCGGGAGCAGTGCCGCCCGGTACCAGATGTTGGGCGGCCAGGATGAACCCGTGGATCAAGTTGTGCACGTAGGAGTTGTCGAGTTTGGCGTTCCTGTTGCCGACCAGCACCTTGACGTGCCCGGCCAGCACGCTTTCGAACAGCTTGCGAAACATGGTCTGATCGCCCCGACCCCAGATGCCACTGGGCCGGATCGAGCAGGTCAACAGGCCCTGAACGCCGTTCTGGGACAGCACGAACTTCTCGGCCACCACTTTGGTCTCGGTGTAGAGATCATTGAAACGTTCGGTGTACGGCAGGCTCTCGTTGCCGCCGGAGATGCGCTGGCCACCCATGACAACGCTGTTCGACGCTGTGTAGACGAACCTCTTGACCCCGGCCTTCTGGGCGGCGTGTACCAGGTTCTGGGTGCCGCTGACGTTGACGTTGAAGCTGCGCCGCCGGTACTCGTCAGTGACCGAGGCACCGCCCATCAGGTCGATGATGGCCGCGGTGTGAATGATGGTGTCGGAATCGGCGACGGCCGCGGCGACGTCATCGACATCGGTGATATCACCCTGAAATACCTCCAGCCGCGGATGCGCGGGCAGCGGTGAGGGGACCCGGTCGAAGGAGCGGACCTCGAGTCCGCGGTCCAGTAGTTCGGTCACCAGGTTGGCGCCGACGAAGCCGGAGCCTCCTGTCACCAGAACCTGACCGAGTTCAGTGGTCAACGATGCATCGCCCATCCGGGGAGAATAACTGAAACGTGTTTCAATTTCGATAGCCGGCCATCAAGATGCTTCGGCGATCAATCCGTCCCGTCGCCGTCGGCGGCTAGTACCTGCTCCACCCGTTTACGAGCCCCAGCTAAGTGGTCTTCACAGCGTTTGGCGAGCTCTTCGCCTCTTTCCCACAGCTTCAGCGACGCATCGAGATCGAGCCCGCCGTGTTCAAGCTGCTGTACGACGTCGATAAGCTCGTCACGCGCTGTTTCGTAGTCGAGCTCACTAATAGGCTTCATCGCCGGGCTCCCTCATCCAAATCATCGGTATCACCCATCCTCAACTCCCTCGCTGGTCGCCAGGATGGCGCCATCGACCACCCGCACCCGCAGCAGCGTGCCCGCGGGTGCGTCGGCAACCGAGTGCAATACCTCCGCCGGGCCGCCGGAGGAGTGCGCCGGGCGCGTCTGCACCACGGCGTAGCCGCGGGCGAGCGTCGCAGCCGGTCCTAGGGTCGACAGCCGCGCCGACAGGTGTCCGATGCGTTCGGATTCGGTGGCCACCATTCGTGTGACGTCGCGACGGGCCGCCGCCAGCGCGCGGTGGACCTCCTCGGCTCGCGCGTGGAGTGCGTCGAGCGGTCCGGCCAGAACCGGTCTACCGCGCAGCTGGGACAGGGTGTGTTGTTCGCGGTTCACCCAGTTGCGCAGCGAGCGTGCGCTGCGCCGCCGCAGATCCGCGACCAGAGCCTGCTCGGCGGCGGAGTCGGGCACGATTCGCTTGGCTGCGTCGGTTGGCGTGGCCGCACGCAGGTCAGCAACGAGATCGCACAGCGGGCTGTCCGGCTCGTGGCCGATAGCGCTGACGATCGGTGTCGTGCACTTGGCGATCTCCCGGCACAGCGTCTCGTCGGAGAATGCCAGCAGGTCCTCGACGCTACCGCCGCCACGGGCGAGGACGATGACATCGACATCCGTATCGGCGTCCAGGGCTCGCAGGGCTTCGACGATCTGTGGCACCGCGTTGGGTCCCTGCACCGCCGCATTGCGTACGGCGAACCGCACCGCGGGCCAGCGGCCGATCGCCAGGGCGGTGACATCGTGCTCGGCGGCTGAGGCCCGCCCGGTGATCAGCCCGATGGTTCCGGGTAGGAACGGGATCGGCCGCTTCAGCCGCGGATCGAACAGGCCCTCGGCGTCGAGCAGGCGGCGCAGCCGATCAATGCGGGCCAGCAGCTCGCCGAGGCCGACAGCCCGAATTTCGCTGATGCGCAGGGTAAATGATCCGTTGCGAGTGTAGAACTGCGGTCGGCCGTGCATGATCACCTGGGTGCCCTCGGCGAGCTGCACCGGGGCGTTGGCCACCAGATCGCGCGGACAACTGACAGTCAACGACATGTCGGCCGCAGGGTCGCGAAGCACGATCCACGCGGTGGACTGGCGCACCTTCAATTCGGTTATCTGGCCTTCGACCCATACTGTGCCGAGCCGGTCGATGTATTTCGCGATGCGGGTGGCGACCGCACGCACCGGCCAGGGATTGTCCGCGGACTTGCCCTGCTCGGCTGCGGTCACTTGGCCGACGCGCGGGTGATCCTGTTGTGCAGCAGTGTCTGGAACGGGGCGCGCGCTTTGCCGGACTCCTCGTAGGCGAGCAGGGCCTCCAAGTCCGCGACCCGCAGCGTTGTCAATCGGGCACGCAGTTGGGCGAGTGTCAGCTCTTCGTAGTCGAGCTCCGCGACGATCTCCGGCGTCGCGCCAGCGACTGCAGCGGCCACCGCCTCCGGTGACGGTGTGGCTTCGGGTGCCTCCGGCTCCACGCTGAACAGCGCAAATCGCCCCTCGGTGAGGCGCTCGCCGTCGCGCGGCGGCGGATCCATCACCTCACCGCCGGAGTCGGTGTCGATGTCGACCTCGTCATCGAACGTCGCCCATTCCGGTTCCTCGTCCTTGGGCGGGAAGATGGTCTCGAGAGTCTCGTCACCCCTGATGACCAGATCGGCGACGTCCTGCTGCATCTTCATCACCAGCTGAGCGATCTGGCTTGCCACAGTCATCGGGTACATGAGAATGGTCTGGGGGAGCCTGCGGGTTTCCTCGAGAGCGGTCACCGCCGCACCCACCAGCAGACGGAGCCCATACGGTGCTGTTGCCATGGCCCTTAGCCTACGGCTGCGCGGTCCGTGTGTCGGGTCAGTACCCTTAGTGTCATGCCGACGTCGATCAACATGGGGATTCCTGGCACGTCGAGCTCGGTCGCCGGGGGAGTACCGGGCAAGCGGGTGCTCCTTGCCGAGCCTCGCGGCTACTGTGCAGGCGTCGACCGTGCGGTGGAGACTGTTGAGCGCGCACTGGAGAAGCATGGCGCCCCGGTCTACGTGCGCCACGAGATCGTGCACAACCGCCATGTCGTCGAGACGCTGGCCGAAGCGGGCGCGGTTTTCGTCGATGAGACCCACCAAGTGCCCGAGGGCGCGATCGTGGTGTTCTCTGCGCACGGCGTCGCGCCGACCGTGCACGAGACCGCGGCCGAGCGTGACCTGAAGGTCATCGATGCCACGTGCCCGTTGGTGACCAAGGTGCACAACGAAGCCAAGCGGTTCGCCCGCGACGACTACGACATTCTGCTGATCGGTCACGAGGGCCACGAAGAGGTCGTCGGCACGGCGGGCGAGGCCCCCGACCACGTGCAGTTGGTGGACGGACCCGAAGCTGTCGACAAGGTCGTCGTCCGCGATCTCAGCAAGATCATCTGGCTGTCCCAGACCACGCTGAGCGTCGACGAGACCATGGAAACGGTGCGAAGGCTGCGAGAGCGTTTCCCGACGCTGCAGGACCCGCCCAGCGACGATATCTGCTATGCCACCCAGAACCGTCAGGTCGCGGTCAAGGCGATGGCGCCCGAATGCCAGCTGGTGATCGTGGTCGGCTCGCAGAACTCGTCTAACTCGGTCCGGCTGGTCGAGGTCGCGCTGGGCGCGGGGTCTGACGCTTCCTACCTGGTGGACTATGCGGGCGACATCGACCCGGAGTGGCTCGAGGGCGTGACGACCGTCGGTGTGACTTCTGGCGCGTCGGTCCCCGAAGTGTTGGTGCGGGGGGTGTTGGAGCGGTTGGCCGAGTTCGGCTTCGGTGTCGTGCAGCCGGTCACCACCGCCAACGAGACGCTGGTGTTCGCACTGCCACGGGAGATTCGTCCGGCCCGCAGTTAGTCGGGCTCAGAGGACGTCTTTCCGCTGGTTCGGTCAGGCGTCGCGGGGGTCGCGCCGCCGGCCTCGGTACTCGGGCTGGTCATCGGTGCCGTCCGGGGCGCGGTAGCGCACCCGAGAGACCGGGTGATGCGAGTCCGATGCGGTCGGGCGGCGCCGTTCCCGGGGTTGGTAGTAGTCGTCGGGCCGGTAGTCGTCGGGCCCATAATTCTCGGGGCCATAATTCTCGGGTCCGTAGTTGTCGGGTCCGTAGTTGTCGGGTCCGTAGTTGTCGGGTCCGTAGTTGTCGGGCCGGTAGTCGTCACGGTGCCGGCGGGGTTGTGGACGCTCGCGGCGCTGGGCCCGGTCGCGGGCTGCCCGGCGATCGCCCGGGGGGGCTGAACGGCGTTCGCCCGGGGGGGCAGCCCGGCGCGGATCTCTCTCAGAGGATGCCCGCGCACGGCGGCGCGGCTCGCCGGCCGGCGTGGGCTCGCCAGGCCGGGGCCGGCGCCGGCGGGGACGGTCGCCATCCGCGATCGGATCGGTGCTCTTGGTGTCCGGCGGACGCGAATGCCGGGAGCGGGACGGAG
>JAHZIT010000106.1 GCA_022601275.1 Actinomycetes bacterium | reverse complement strand
TCATTCGAAGAGCCCTCATCATTGCCCCATCGCCGAAAGGCCGTCGAGCACGTAGGTCAGGCCGAAATCAGGGCCATAGTCTTGCAATGTCCCAGTGCTACAACCCAATTGACGGAGATGCATCAGATTACAAACCTCTTTGGAGTACTGCGAGTCGGCGAGGATTTTGTCGGTCAGTGCATGAACACGCAATGAGCCATTGTTCTGGTCGACGGCGTTGTACAGGTTCTCCAGCGTCAACGGGGCGACATCGAGTGTCTCCGCCATCTCACGCCGGCGGTCCACGATCACCCCGGCGGCCACATCGCTGTTGAGAACGGTCTGATTCAGGTTGTCGCGGTTGCTTTCAATCAGAGCCGTTGCCTGTTCGACGATCTCGTTGAGCTTGCGGCCGGTGGCGCCGGTGCCGAAATTCTCATCGGCCAGTATCCGCGTGAGTTGGTGCGTGGTCGAGCCGAATTCCCGCAACTTGGTGTCGTTGCGTGCGGCCGCCTCCATCAATGACTCAAGATCAGTGACGATTGCGGTCAATTGCTCGGCGGTGACGGCTCCGCCATCGGAGGAGAGCCGCAACGCATTGGAGAGCTCGCCGAGCGACGACTTGATCCTCTCGCCGTTCCCGTCGGTGGTTTCGGCAGCGGCATTGACCAGGTCGGCGATCGGTCCGCCACCCTTCCCGTCGCCCGACAGCGACTTGGAAAGCTTGTCGAGCATGTCGATCACGCGGTCGAACGCGATGGGCGTTTTCGTTCTGGGCAGGCCGATGGTGTCGCGGTCTTGCAGCACCGGCCCACCGGTGTAGGGGGGCGTCAGTTCGATTTGCCGGTCGGTGAGGATCGATGTGTTGATGGTCACCGCATGCGCATCGGCGGGAATCTTGACGTCTTTGTCGACCGTGAATTCGACGTCGACGTAGCTTCCCCTTGGGGTGATCTTGGTGACTTTGCCCACCGGCATGCCGACCACCGCAACGACATTCTCGACATATAGACCCGCGGCGCTGTCGAATTGCGCGGTCAGAGTTATCGACTTGTTCAGCGAACGCATCACATACCCGACGATGCCGATGATCGCGACCGCCAGGACCGCAAGCCCGGCGACCAATGCGATGGCTCTCCGCCCGCGGCTGCCTGTTCCTTGGGTGCTCATTTACAGTCCTTGAAGTACTCGAGCATGCTGAGTTGGTCGGCGCGGCCGCTGATTGCACACATCCACGAGTCGACGGCAATTCCGTTGGCGATGTAGAACTCGAGAGCCGGGGCGTAACCCGTGGCGTTGGTCAGATTGCGGACCGTGACGGGTGCGACCTGAAGGATGCTGCTGACCAAGTCGTCATTCTGGGCGAGCAAGTCGGTGAGCTCACGGATGTGCTGGAGCATGTCCTCAAGCATCGGTCGGTCGTCGACGACGATCCTGTCGAGGTTGCCGGCCAGACTGGTCAGACCCGCCAACAGCGAGCGGAAGGCCGCCTGACTGGCCACGAACTCACCGAGCAGGCTCTGCCCCTGGTCGATCAGAGCCCCAGTTCTGGCCTGCTGGCTGCGCAATACGTTGGCCACCAGCTCGGTGCTCTTGAACAGCTCACCGAGCTGATCTCGCCGGTCTGCGACGACCGATGAGAGACGGTGAAGGTTGTCCATCGCCTGCGGAACGATGTCGGGCAACCCGTTCACCTGCTTGCCCAGAATCGCTAGCGACTCGCCCAACTGGTCGGAGTCCAGTTGGTCCAAGAGAACCGAACCATCGTCCAGTAGCTCCTGCAGATCGTAGGGAACCTCGGTGTGCGCCAGATCGATGGTGTTGTCCGGCACTGAGCCACTGCCGGCCGGCAGCAGGGCCATGTAGCGGCCACCGAGAAATGTCTGCAGTTGGATAGAGGCTCTGGTGTCTTTGCCCAACTTGACGTCGTTTTTGACCGTGAAATCGACCTTCACGTGATCGCCGGCGAGCGTCAGACTGCGGACAGTCCCGACCTCGATGCCGGCGACGGTGACGATGTTGCCGGGTTGCAGCGACGCCGCTTGGGCGAACTGCGCGGTGTAGTCGGATTCGCCGATGCCGAGGGCCTTCACACCCACCGCTGCCGCGACAAGGACCCCGACGACCGCCAGCGCGGTGAACCCGAGCCAGGTCGCGTTGTAGTCCTCGGGACGACGGTCCCGGAAGCGCTGGACCAGCGATTTCTTAGCCGATTGCTCACCCATTGGCCATGTTCCTGCATTTCGGTGTGTGCCACCCGAGGTTGTCGTTGACCCGTGGGTGGGCGTTACCCGGAGTTGCCGCATTGACGACGTAGGTGGTCACATCATTGAGACCGGGGAAGAAGCCCAAGGCGTTGAGGTCGCACGCGTAGGCGTTGGCGTAGCTGCCGTCACTGGCGATGCGAGCGAGACCCTTGAGCAGCAGAGGAAGATTGCTGCCGGTGAACGCGAGCTGAGGCTTTATCCCGACCATGTGCGCGGCGAAACCCGGCTTCCGGTCGACGAGTTCGTTGAACGACGGGTAGACCTCATCGGTGACAACCGACAGCCGGCTGGTGACCCGGGCGAGTGAGCCCATGGCCGACCTCAGCTCTGGGCGGCGAGCATCGAATTCCTCCACCACCTGGCTGGTCTGGGTGAGGGTGTGGTCCAAGTTGTCGCTCTGCTCAGCGAGATTGGCGGTGACCCTACTGAGACTGGTGATGGCGTCGCCGAGCACCTTGTCGCGACCGGCCAACGTCTCGGTGAACGTCGTCGTCTGATCCACGAGCGCGGTCAGAGACGACCGCCCGCCCTGAAATGTCTCGATGAGACCCAGGGTTAGGTTGTTGGCTTCCTTGGGATCCAACAGGGTGAACATCGGTTCGAAACCGTTGAGCATGGTGCCGACGTCGAAGGACGGCTCCGTTCGCTCCAACGGGATCACGCTGTTGGGCGGGAGCTGCTCGGTACTCCCGGTTTCGCCGAGCGACAGCGCCAAATGGCGCTGCCCGATGATGTTTTCGTACAGCACCGAGGCGTTCGTGTTGCCGTACAGCTGTTGGTCACTCTGGACGATGAACGAGACGTTCGCCACGGCGCCGTCGAGCTCGACACTTTGCACGCGCCCGACCCGAACACCGGCCATTCGGACGTCGTCGCCTGGATGAAGCCCGTACACGTCGGTGAACACGGCCGCGTACGGGGTGGTCGCGCCGGACACCTCGCGTCGCAGGGTGTTGTACACCAAAAACGTGACACCCATGGAGATCACCACGAACAAAGCCAGGATGATCATGGGTTTGCGCAGGTTCATTTCGGCCCCTCTGCGGTGTCAAGCTCGACCGGGGCACCCGCTGAGTCCGCTTCGGAGGCTGTGGTGGAGGAGGCCGGAACCATGGAAACCTCGGTGCCCCGCGCAACAGGACCGAGAAGCAGGCTGGTGACCACCGACGCGGGCTGCGCCTGACCGGTGATCACGCCGAGTTGGTTGAGTTCCTGTTGGCTGCCCACCGGCCCCACGTTGCCGCCATACGAGGCGGGAGCGGCCTCGGCGGCCAGCGGAGGACCGGGTGGCGGAGGCGGCGGTGGGCCGGCCGGCTGCCCGAGCGGGGCCGAATCGACCGGAACTCCAACAGGCAGTGCTGGATTGGGTGGCGGCGGCGGAGGCGGCACCGGCAGCCAGGGTGGCAGCACCAGCGGCGCCGGCCCGGGCGGCGTCATTGGCGTGTTGTCGGGATTCGCGGTCCCCGGAACCCGATACGCCGGGCCCGTCCACCACGGCAACGGCTGGTTCAACTCGACCGGAGGCGTCGGGGGGTTGATAAGCGGTGGTCCAACCGCATGCAAGTTTCCTCCGGGTCCCAGAACGGTGCCCGACGGTGGTTCGAGACCCGGCGGCGGCTGGTAATTCTGCGGCAGGAGTACTTCGGGTAGCTCGGGCCGCACCGCTATCTCGGGAGCCGTGTAGCAGCTCGGACCCTTCATCTCGCCGTATATCGGGCAATCGGCCCGCGTGTAGGTGTACATCGGGGTCAGCGACAAGTTGCCCCGAACGTTCAGTGTGTCGAGCGCGGGATTCCACCCCTGATCGATGAGCACGTCGGACAACCGCTTGACCCTGCTGAAGATGGGGACGTACTTCTCTTCCTGCATGGCGAGCACGCCGATAACGGGGGTGAGGTCGTGAGTGATTTGGATGAGTTGGTCGGTGTTGTTGTCGAAAGCCTGCCGGGTGACCCCCAGGGTGTGCTGGGAACCAGCCACCAACGAGGTGAGTTCCGCACGCTTCTGGGCGAAGGTCTGCATCGGTTTGACTGCCTGATGCAGTGCATCGACAAGCTCGGGTGCCGCGGTTTGGAGGCCTCGGGTGGCATCGACCAACGCCGACACCGTCGACGGGCCCGGATCGGTGGCGACGATGGAGTTGAGCTGGTCGAGTAGCCGGGTCATCTGTGCACCGGCGTTGAGCAGCTTGACGCGCCGGTTTTCGGTGGCGGCCCCGACAGCGGCGAGAATGCCCAGGCTGTGGTCATTGCCGCCGCGGCCGACCGCGGCCAGGACGTCACGCAACTTGCTGATGGTGGTCTGGAAGACCACCGTGGACAGATCTCTGTCCTCGGGGATGTGCGCGCCGTTTTCGATGCCGGCCGCGGGGCCGTTGTCGACCAGCTGAACAGAGGACACCGCAAACACGTTGCTCGGGACCACCCGGGCGGTCACCGTTGCCGGGATGTCCTTGGCGTAGCGCGGCTTGAGGTCGATATGCACAAAATTGGGGTCGCCGTGGGTGGCCGGGACAACGCGACTCACGCTACCGACCAGCAAACCGTGGTACTTGACGTCGGAACTCTTGGGCAGGCCGTCACCGACGTTCACCAGGTCGGCGACCACGCGGACGAACTTGTCGAGTCGACCGGTCGACTTCATCAGCAATCCGCCGACGGTGAGCGCGATCACCAGCGAAACAGCGATACCGCCGATCAGCAACTGTCGATCGGTGGGACCGCGTCCGTCCTGGTCCAGTGAATTCCCCATTGAATTCCCCACTAGCTAACCCCCGAACTTCGCGCCAGCGTCGACACTCCACATGGCCATGGTGAGCAGCATGTTGGCGATGACCACAACCGTGATGGCGGCCCGCATGGCATGTCCGGCCGCAACACCGACGCCCTCTGGACCACCGGTGGCGTAGAAGCCGTAGTAGCACTGCAGGGTCGAGGCGATCCAGACGAAGACGACGCACTTGATCACCGAATAGATGATGTCCGTGCTGGTCAACATCATCGTGAAGTAGTGCAGGTACGGACCGGTGGATCCACCGCTGATGATGCCGGCGACGACTTGGGCCGTGATGTAGGTGGTTGCCAGACACGCCAGGTACAGCGGGATGACGGCGATGACCGAGGCCATCAGCCGGGTAGTGACCAAGAACGGGATCGGAGGGATCGCGATCGAGTCCAGGGCGTCGATCTCTTCGGCAATCCGCATGGAGCCCAGCTGCGCGGTGAACCGGCAACCGGCCTGCATGGCGAATGCCAGCGCCGCCATGATCGGCGCGAGCTCACGGGTGTTCACCAGCGATGAAAGGATTCCGGTCGCCGGACCCAGGCCCAGCAGGTTGAGGAAGTTGTAGCCCTCGAGGGCAACGAGGGCGCCCGCGGTGACGCCGAGCACGATCGCGACGCCGGCGGTACCGCCACCGACCACGATGGAGCCGTTACCCCATGCGATGTCGGAGAGCAGCTGCCGGAATTCCTTGCGATAGTGCCGCAGCACCGACGGGACACCGGCGATGACCCGGAAGAAGAACATGGCCATGTGGCCGATGCGGATGCCCGGCTTGGAGAGCTTCTGGTAGCCGCGGACGAAGGGCCGAAGAACGGGGGCGATGAATGGAGAAGCAGTCATGTCACAACCCCGACCTGGGGAAGAGCACGTTGTAGAGCTGGCTTATAGCGACGTTGACGATCATGAGGACCAGGATCGCTTCCACCACGGCGGCATTCACCGAGTTGGCGACACCGGTCGGCCCGCCCCTGGTCGACAAGCCCTTCTGGCAGGCGATGATCGCGACGATGGCGCCATATACGACGGCTTTGACCAGCGCCACCACCATGTCTGCCGGTGTGGCAAAGGAGGCGAACGTCGCTACGAAGCTGCCGGGTGCACCACCCTGGAAATAGACGTTGAACAGATAACTGGCCAGGAAGCCGACAAAGGCGATGATCCCGGTAAGGCCGACACCGACGATGATGGCCGCGGCGAATCGAGGCACCACGAGACGTCGGATTACTGAGACGCCCATGACCTCCATGGCGTCGACTTCATCGCGCATGGTGCGGGAACCGAGGTCGGCGGTGATGGCCGAACCAACGGCCGAGGCCATCATGATCGCCGCCACCAGCGAGGCGGCCTGACGAATAACGGCCAGTCCGCTGGCCGCGCCGGCCAGCGAGGTGGCGCCGACCTGGTTGGCCAGCAGAGCGAACTGAACCGACAGCGTCACCCCGATCGGCAACGCCACCAAGATGGTGGGCATCACCGCGGTCGACGCCATGAACGAGCCCTGCCGCAGGAACTCGCCCCACTGGAACTTGCCGGTGAACAGGTCGAAGAAGAAGTACTGGATGGTGCGTACCGCAAGGACGCACTGGTGCCCGACGGTTGCCAGGGATTCCAGGGGGTGGCGCTTGACGTACCCCTTGGACCAATCTCGGATCTCGACGACACCGTCACGTGACTTGACAACGCGAGTCGGGCGTTCCTGCTCGATGGTCATTTCCGGGTGTCTGCTAGCTGGTCCGCAGCGGGCCGTGCCGACGCACGCGCGCCGAGCCGCCCAACGACTTCGGGTCGATCAAATCAAGCTCCTGCGGATCATCAGAACAGTGGCGAAGTTGTACGGTCGTCAGGGTAAAGGTCCTTCGCAGTTTTACGGCCGGTTTCGACGAGATCGATTTTCGCGCCTCGGGTAGCGGGGCATAGTGGGTCTTCCGTGTCGTGGGTCGGCAATTCCGGCGGATCGGCCGACTATCTGGACCGTTTCGCCGCAGCGGCCCAACGGGTCGGGTAATGGTGTGTCGGGGAGGATGCGAATGGGCGCGAAGACATTGCGACGGATGGGTTCCGCTTTGGCGTGTGCCGCGGCGATCGCCGTATCCGGTCTGCTGACGTCGGGCCACGCCGCTGCGGAACCGGACCCGCCGCCACTGCCGGTCTTCGTACCGGGACCGACCGACTGGTCGCCCAACACCGATATCTGGGAGTACCACACGTTCCAATATCAGCTGACCCCCGAGATCATCAGCGGCATGTCGGATTCGTGTCAGTGGTTCAACGCCCAATTCGACCAGCTGATGGGCCAAATCAACGGGTTCAACGACAATCTGGCCAACCGTCATGACGACTACTCGGCTCCGGGTGTGCAGGGGCAGGCCAATGCTGTACTGGCCAACATCGAACAGTCCACGGCGTTCCTGGCGCCCCGGGTGCAACCACTGACCATCACCAACACACCCAACAATTTCGGCCCGTACTCGCCGATATACGGGGGCGACCAGATCACCAGCGTGACGTATCAACTGAACCGCATCGGAGTGGGCATCCGGGAGCAGAAACCCGCAGGGGTCATCCACGCCAATATCGTTGCCGCCGCGACGTGGGGCAACTTATTGCGCGACTTGGGAGCGTGCAACTGACCTCTCGACCCGGCCCGCCGGTCGCCGTCGACAGTGGCCGTCCCGTGTCGACGTTCCGCGAGCCGGATATGGTGTGCGCGTTGTGTCCCGATCCCGGGACGAAGGGTAGGTAGTTGAGGTGAAGTCTCCGGCCGATACCGCAGAGGCGCACAGCGAGTCAGGCGACGATGAAGGACCAGCCGCATCGTCCGATGTCGAGACCACCACGGATGACAAGACAGTAGAGCCTGATCCAGCGCCGGCGGATGCCACCACGGACGACGATGAGTCCGAGACCGACGGCGAGTCCGAGACCGGCGGCGAGACCGACGGTGACGAGACCGCCGGCGAGACCGGGAACGACGGCGGCGGGACCGACGGCGGCGACGGTCCCCGCGGTGACGACGGTCTCGCGACCCGGCGTCGGCGGAGCCCATCGCTGCTTCAGTGGATCGCTGCAGTGGTGCTGGTCGCCGTGCTGGCGTTCGCTGGTTATGCCGGCTGGCAGCTGTACCAGCACCACCAGGTGGATGTCGCCGCCGAGCAGGCACTGGCTGCGGCAGACGAATTCGCCCTCACGCTGACCACCATCAACCCGAACGCGATCGACGCGAACATCACCGAAGTCCTCGACGGCTCGACCGGCGAGTTCAAGAATCTCTATCAGCAGTCCAGCGATCAGCTTCGCCAGGTGCTGATCGACAACGAGGCAGCCGCGCAAGGCGTGGTCATTGATTCGGCGGTCAAGTCGGCCACCAAGAACAGGGTCGAGGTGGTGCTGTTCATCGATCAGGTTGTGGCCAACTCGACTGCCCCAGAACCACAGCTGGACCGCAGCCGCGTGGTGATGACGATGGAGAAGGTTGGCGACCGGTGGCTGGCCGCCAAGGTCGACCTGCCGTAGCACTCTCGGTGCACGCTCACGACGGGGTCGAATCCTCGTCGCCGTAGCGAGCGATGCGTTCTTCGATATCACGGGCTGTGCCTCGTACCTGCCGGCCCAGCGTACGAAGATCGGCAGGGGCAACTGTGGCGAAGACCGCCGCCATGACCGCCATGGTGGCCACGCCATCGACATTGCGGATCGGCGCGGAAACCGTGGCTACGCTGTGGGACATGCCGCCCGACAGTTCGTCATCCAGGATGTCGACGACGGTGACATCGGCGAAAGCACGCGCCAGCTGCGTGGTGATTTCATCAACCTCTCCGTCGCTGCTGAGCGCGCGCAACGCGGCATAGACCCACACATACTCACGAGTGAGCCGCTCGACGACATATCCCCGCTGGCGAATCTCGTTGAGCACCAATGTCATTCGCTGCCGGAACTCGCGGCTAGGCGTTCCGAGTGCCTCCATCCAGGCCTTCTGCGCATCGGAGTCGGACCAGGCGACATAGTCGCGCCCGAACGGCGCGACGAATGGCATTCGCATACCCCGCCAGATCCTGGGCCCGCTATGGCATTCGCCGAAGGTATCGACGACCAGCAAGGTGGCTCCTTCCCGGCGAGCCAGCGAAACTTGCGTGCCGGTGGCCTCGGCCAGCGCCTGCAGGTCGGACCGGTACACCCGAGTGTTGGCCGGCTTTCCCAGGCCAGTGCTGGCCGGCCCCCATGAGTAGCCCGCCGTCGCGGAATCCCTGACCAACCAGTCCCGGGCCACCAGCGTGGTCACGATGGCATGCCCGGTGGCCCGGCTGATGCCGAGCCGGCGGCAGATCTCGGCCAACGAGAACTGCTTGGCCGGCTCTCGGCCGAGTAGTTCCAGCACGGAGATCACCCGTTCGGTGGGCGGCGACGCGCCTTGACTCGAGGCTGCCGGCCGGTCTAACTTCTCCGTCACAATATCGAACGTTATGTCGATATTTCGACATGAGCAAGGGTGGTGCAGGCAAGATGAGCGGATTCAGCAGCTCTGGCGTCGAACAAACGGTGCCGGTACGGGTCGAAGAACGCCGCGTTTCATCGCCGACGTGGCGGGCGTTCGGGATCTGGACGGCGATATTCTGGGGTGCGACCGCCATTTTCGCGACGCTGTTCTATGTCGGCGCGCTCGACTTCACCACAAGTACCAAAGCCTCTCTCTACGGGATCAGCATCTGGCTCAACGGCTGGATCATTCCGCTGTTACTGCCGGGGGCACGGATACGGCCTCGGTTGCAACTCTTCCACGAGTGTCTGGTGCTGTGGATGGTCTCGTACGTGATGACGAACATACTCTGGGAGATTCCGTGGGTAATCCTCTCGCCCTTCGTCTTTCACGATCTCAACACTCTGAATGACGTCGTTGCCCAGACCGCTTGGATGCGGGAGAGCGTGCTGCACATGTACTGGTGGGACCTCGCCTCATTCGGTTCGGTCGACCTGCGCACGGTCAACCACAACTCGACCTTCTTCGCCCTGGAGATGTACGCCTTCGTCAACGTCGCCTCCGCCTTTGCCTTCTGGCGCCTGAACAAGAAGCGCTCTTCGCTGCGCTATCTGATCCCGGTGCTGGGTGCCGGAGAACCGGTTGTAGCGACCTTCATCTTCTTGTTCAGTGAGGTTTTCGGCGGCTTCGAGAACATGCCGGGGGGCGTCGCTGACACGCTGCTGGCGCTGGTCTGGACTCAATACCAGTACTTTTTCTTCCCCCTGATCTTCGGTTACCTGGGATGCAAACTCCTGTACGCGGATTGGCGCCACACGGCATTCCATCCGGAAACCGCTCCCTATGCCGCGATTCCCAGCGGTTCGAGAAACTGATGAGACAACAGCCCATCGACGTAGACCTCTGGGGCGATGCTGCTCGCCGTCACACCGAGCAGTTGCGAAATGATGAGGGCGGGACGCACGACCCTGGACTCCCCGATCGGAGGTACGCCCGTGAGAATCGCGATCAGCGGTGCGGGCATCGCAGGCCCCACACTCGCCTACTGGCTGCACCGCGCCGGTCACATCCCGACGTTGATCGAGCATGCACCGACACTGCGCACCGGCGGCTACGTCATCGACTTCTGGGGACTGGGCTATGAGGTCGCCCGGCGAATGGGTATCGAGGCCGCCATTCGCGACGCCGGTTATCAAGTGCAGTCCCTGCGCGCGGTTGACGCGGCCGGCCGCAAGCAGGCCGAGGTGTCGGTCGAGGCGTTCCGCCGCGCCACAGACGGGCGCTACACCAGCATCGCCCGCTCCGACCTCGCCGCCGAGATCTACGCCACCGTCGCCGATGACGTCGAGACCATCTTCGGTGACACCATCACCGGCATCGACGACAAGCCCGACGGCGTCGGGCTGACGTTCGCCACCGCCCCCGATCGGGAGTTCGACCTCGTCATCGGCGCAGACGGCCTGCATTCGACGGTGCGGCGATTGACCATCGGAGGCGCCGGCACCCACGAGCGCTATCTGGGCTGCATGGTGGCCGCGTGCGTCGTCATCGGCTACCGGCCGCGCGACGAGCTGACCTACGTCACCTACAACGTCCCAGGGCGCCAGGTCGCCAGGTTCACCCTGCGCGACGATCGCACGCTGCTCCTCTTCGTCGGGCGCGCCGAACAGCCCGGCAACGTCGGCGATATCGACGCCTGCCGGGAGTGGCTGCACGCCGAGTTCAGCGACGCAGGCTGGGAATGCCCGCAGATCCTGGCCGCAGTCGACGCCGCGGAGGACATGTACTTCGACGTCGTCAGCCAGATTCGCCTCGATCGGTGGACGCAGGGTCGAGTGGCACTGGTCGGCGATGCCGCGGCCTGCCCGTCGTTGCTTGCCGGCGAGGGAACCGGACTGGCGATGCTCGAGGCCTACGTGCTGGCCGGAGAACTTCACGGGGCGCAGGGCGACCACGTCAGCGGCTTCGCCGGCTACGAGCGGCGGCTGCGCTCGTTCGTCGAGGGAAAACAGGACGGTGCGCTGCGGATGGTCGGCTTCTTCGCCGCCGAGACCAAGATGGGGATCTGGCTGCGCACCCTCGGGATGCGAGCTGCACAGTTCC
Organism: Actinomycetes bacterium; assembly: GCA_022601275.1. Lineage (GTDB taxonomy): Bacteria > Actinomycetota > Actinomycetes > Mycobacteriales > Mycobacteriaceae > Mycobacterium. The sequence goes on along the minus strand of JAHZIT010000106.1, from coordinate 26,982 downwards.
CCGCGGTGGCGAACCTGCTGGTGGCACGTACCTTTCGCGACGACTTCGAGCTACCCGACTACCCGATCTGACGAGCAACCCACATCCCGCGTCGGGCGTCCCGGCCGGTTTACCGGAAAGGCCACCGGTTCTGTGGCTACCGTTGATCCTTCTGTCGCTACGGTTAATCATTGAATCCACCTAGCACCCGGGACATCATGAATCTCATACCGAAACCCCACGTCACGATCACCGACGCCGAAGTCCAGGACGCACTCGGGCGCGCCGTGCGGATCATCGGCCCGCTCCTGGATGTGCTGTGGAGCACTGATCCGCTGGGCGTCAAGCGACCTCGCCCAGACCTGGGGGACGGACCGATCGACAAGGTCACCGCCGGGTTCGCCTGTATCTTCAATGCGGCAGACGTCCCCGGCACGCCGGCGTGGGATGCCCTGGACACCGACGCCAGGATCAACTGGTGGGTGCGCCGGGTCGGTGCGTTGAACACCGTGCCCGTGGCGTTTCCTGGATTCCTGGGCGCAATGGCGAGCCGCCTGCCGATCCAGGACCTGCTCGGGTTCGCCAGCCAGGCCATCGTGATGTGCGCTGTGGCAAACGAACTGGGTGTTTCCGACGATCAGCAGCAGGTCCGAATGCTGGCCGCAGTGCTGTGTCGCCGAGACCTGTCAGGTGTCGAGGACGATGCGGATCCCGGTCTGCCCCCGGTGGAAATTCCTCGAACGCCGCTGGGGATCGCGAAGGCGATGTGGACCCTGATGGGCCTGTTCGACGCCATCGGCGAGGAACTCGCAAAGCGCCCACAACCCCGAAAGCCGTTCAAATACCTGGGCATACTGCCGGGGGTCGGCGCTCTCGCCGCTTACCTCGGCGAATACGGCGCACTCTCCCGGGCCGCGAAGGCCGGACAGCGGTGGGTTGCCCAACACCCAGAAGTGTCGGAGCCCCGCGGCTAACGTGTGGTTGTGAGCGAAAAGACCACCTGCGCGGTCGTCGGCGGAGGACCGGCCGGGATGGTGCTGGGACTGCTGCTGTCCCGCGCCGGGGTGGACGTCACCGTGCTGGAGAAGCACGCTGACTTCCTACGCGACTTCCGCGGCGATACCGTCCATCCCACCACGCTGCGTCTCATCGACGAGCTCGGGCTGTGGCCCGAGTTCACCCAGCTGCCGCAGAGTCACCTACGTCAAGCCGCGATTGACGTGAGCCCCGGTCACTCCGTGACATTCGTCGACTTCGAGCGTCTCCGACAGCCGCACCCGTACATCGCGATGGTTCCGCAGTGGGATCTGTTGAACCTGCTGGCCGAGGCCGGCGCGGCGGAGCCCACCTTTACCCTGCGCATGAGCACCGAGGTCACCGGGCTGGTGCACGACGGCGGCCGGGTGGCGGGGGTTCGGTACCAGAGCGTGGACGGCCCCGGCGAGTTGCGCGCCGACCTCACCATCGGATGCGACGGGCGCTCGTCATTGGTCCGTCGCGACGCCGGGTTGCAGGTTCGGGAATGGCCGGCCAGCTTCGACGCGTGGTGGTTCCGGTTGCCTCGGCAAGCAGACGACGCGTGCTACACGCTGTTTCCCCGGGTTGCCCCCGGCAAAGCCATGATCGTCATCCCCCGCGAAGGCTACTTGCAGATCGCGATGCTCATCCCTAAGGGATCAGACGCCCGGCTTCGTGCGCGCGGCCTCGCGGCGTTCCACGCCGATGTCCTCGAACTGCTTCCCGAGGCCCTCGACACAGTGGGGGCAGTTACCAACATGGACGACGTCAAACATCTCGACGTTCGCTTGAACCGTCTACGGCGGTGGCACACCGACGGGCTCCTGTGTATCGGTGACGCCGCCCACGCGATGTCACCGGCCGGTGGCGTGGGAATCAACATGGCGGTGCAGGACGGGGTGGCGGCGGCCCGTCTGCTGGCCGAGCCGATACGCCGAGGCCGAGTGACCCAGCGCGACCTGGCCGCAGTGCGGCGCCGCCGAGTCGCGCCCACCGTCGTCACGCAGGCTTTCCAGCGCCAACTCGATAAGCGGCTACTCGGCCCGATTCTGCGAGGCGGCAACGTAACAGGTCCACCGCAGGCCCTGGTACGACTGTTGCAAGCCGCCCCGTGGGTCACCGTCATTCCCGGTTACCTGATCGGCGTTGGTGTTCGGCCGGAACGCGCGCCGGCATTCGCGCGCAGGACACCACCAGTCCCCTGACGGTTCGGACTCCGCATCGCGTCCACCGGCACAAGGACACACCAGTAAAGAGCGGTATCGAGCTGCCTCCGACCAGCGTATGGTGAGTCGCCATGACCGGCTACAGGGGACCTTGGGCGATCTCGCGGCGCGGCTTCATCAGCGGGGCTTCGGCTGCGTCGGCGTGGGCGGTGCTGGCAGCTTGTTCGTCTCCGAGCGGCGACGGGGACTCGGCGACCCCGACGGTGACGCAGCCCGCGGGATGGCCGGCCGAAGACGATTGGGCGGCGCTTCGCGAGCAGGTGGGCGATCGGCTCATAGAGGTCCAATCGCCGTTGGCGCCGTGCAAGGAGGACGCCACCAGCGATGCCTGCTCGCTGGTGCTGGAGAACCTGCAGAACCCGTTCTGGAATGAGGACAACGCCGGTTCGCTGCAGACCAGCGGTTGGCTGGACGCGTGGGAAGGCCAGGTCAGCCCCTACGCTGTCGCGGCAGAAAGTGCCGCCGACATTGCCGCTGCGGTTGACTTCGCTCGCGACAACGGGGTCCGTCTGACTGTCAAAGGCACCGGCCACGATTACCTGGGCCGCTCCAATGCGGCAGATTCGCTGCTGATCTGGACCCACAACATGCGCGAGGTCACCTTCCTTCCCGAATACCGCGTCGCCGGAGCGAGCGCCGACACGCCTCCGGTGACAGCAATGAGCGTCGCCGCCGGGGCGCGGTGGTTGGAGGTCTACCAGCAGGCCACCGCCAACGATGTCTACGTCCAGGGGGGCGGCTGCACATCGGTGGGAGCCGGCGGCGGCTTTCCTCTCGGCGGTGGGTTCGGCAGCTTCTCCAAGCGCTTCGGCACCGGCGGCGCCGGTGTGCTGGAGATCGAGATCGTGACAGCCGATGGCCAGGTGCGCATCGTCAATGAATTCCAGGACAGCGACCTGTTCTGGGCGCTGCGGGGAGGTGGCGGCGGCACATTCGGGATTGTCAGTCGCATCACCTACCTGGCCCATCCCATCCCGCAGACGGTGGGTGTTCTCAGCGGCACCATCACCACTGAGGATGATGACTCGTTCCGGGATCTTCTGGGTCGCTTCGTTCGGTTCTTCCCCGATGCGATCAACAACCCCTCTTGGGGAGAGCAGATCGCGGTTACGCCTGACAACTCCCTGGATCTCTCCATGGTTTGGCTTGACCTCAGCACCGAACAGGCACAAGCGGTGTGGGACCCCTTCCTCTCGGCTCTGGAGGCCGACGGAGTCGCAACCGTGAATCTCGACTTCCAAAGCCATCAGTTCCGCGATCTGTGGAACGCCGAATACTGGCAGCGGACCAAACCCGACATGATCACCCTGGATCCGCGCACGGGCCAACCGGGCGGCCAGTTCTGGTGGACCAGCAACCAGGCAGAGGTGTCGCAATTTCTCAACACCTATCTGTCGCGGTTCATCCCGCTGAAGTTGTTCGTCGACACACCCGACGATCTAGTCACCACCCTGTTCGATGCCTCGCGGCTTACCAGGCTCGGCCTGCACATCAACAAGGGCCTGGCCGGTGTACCGGAAGACGTGGCGGCCCGCGAACGCACCACAAGCTTCAACCCGGCCTGTCTGGACGCAGCGGCCCAGGTCATCTTCGCTTCGGCCCAGCGCGCGCGGTACCCCGGGATCGCCGGTCTTGAACCTGACCTCGTGGCGGGGCGGGAGGCAGCGGCGCCGGCGATCGAGGCGATCGGAATCATCCGCGACGCCACGCCGGGCGCCGGCACCTACGCCGCCGAAGCCGACTACTTCGAACCCGACTGGCAGCAAGAATTCTGGGGTCCGAACTACGACCGGCTGCTGTCGATCAAACGGAAAGTGGACCCCGACAACATATTCCGCGTGCACCACGGCGTCGGTAGCGAGTAACTGCGCCGGCGGTCACCATCAGCTGAGATTACTGGGCCGATTCCGGACTGCTAAGTGCCGTCCGGAATCGGGATGGGCACCTCAGCGGGTGGAATCGGAAGCAGCGACGTCGTGATCGCCGGTGCCGCGCGTTCTGCAGCCGCCGCGCTGGTCAACGGCGCGGCAGTCGCCGGCGTAGCCGTGGGTGTCTGTGGCGCTGCCTGAGTTGTCGGCGGCGCCTGAGTTGTCGGCGCTGCCTGAGTGGTCGGCGGCGCCTGAGTCGTCGCCGGCGTGGTCGTCGGCGCTGCCTGAGTGGTCGCCGGCGTGGTCGCCGGCTGCGTGGTCGTCGGCTGCGTGGTCGTCGGCTGCGTGGTGGTGGGCGTCGTGGTGGTGGTAGTTGTCGTCGTGGTGGTTGTCGTCGTGGTCGTGGTGGTGGTAGTTGTCGGCGATGTGGTGCTGGTCGTGGGCGCGGCAGTGGTGGTCAGAGTCGTCGTGGCGACGGGGCTCGACGGATCGACCGCGGCAGTCGGTTCCGACGGGTTCTGCGCCGGCTGATTGTTGAGGGTGATCGTTTCCGCCGGCGGATCGGACGGAGTGAAGGCGCTGCTCAAGGGAGCGTTCCGGGGTTGAGGCTGCTCCCGGTCACCGCCTTCGGTACTGGTCAACGCGATCGTGACACCGCCCACCGCCACCAGGGCGACCGCCGCCAAGATTCCGATCGCCGACATCGGCAGGCGCTGCCAGGGCTTGACGTCGTCCTGAGCCCGAGACTCGGGTTCAGAAGTCGCAGTGACATCTTCAGCGGACCCGTACGGGTTAGGTGATACGTCATCGGCCCCGGCATAAGAGTCGGCTCCGGCATATGAGTCGGCTGCCGAATAGTCGGCTCCCGAATAGGGGACAACGTCGTCGGGTTCGCCGTCCTGCGACCAGGCCAAAGCGGGGGAAGATGCCACCGGCGCGACCTCGGTGGCCAAGTCTGCCTCCGGCGACTGGGCGACAAGAAGCGCAGCACCCATCCCCGCATCGAGGCCGGGCTGTGTGCTGGTGACAACAGCGGATTGGGACCGCTCCGAGATGCGCCGCACTACAAGCGGAATGCTCGCACCACCACCGACCAGAGCCACCGTGGAGACTGCATCCCAGCCGATGTTGTTGCGCGCCAACATGTCTTCGAGTGCAGCGACGACACCTTCCAGGGGCCGCTCAACCAGGTCCTCCAACTCGTCTCGCGTCACCCGGATGTCATCGCGGTGGTCGGGCAGGTCGACGGTCAACTCGGTGACGGTGTCTCGAGACAGTCGCTCCTTGGCCGAGCGACACTGCTCTCGCAACAGGGCCAGTGATCCGACCGCCGCCGTCTGGCCGGGTTCGACATCGCGCTCACCGCTGATTCCCTCCAGCACATGGCTGAGCAACGCCTGATCAATCTGATCACCGGCAAATTCAGGGATTCGGTCCGTACCGTCGATCACCTCGAACGCCGAGGCTGCGTCGGCGAGGGTGATGCTGGTGCCACCGCCACCGAAGTCCAGCAGAGCCACAATGCCGCGACGGTCGATGCCCGGGCTGACGTTCAGCGCCGTCAAGGCGGCCACCGCGTCGGGAATCAAACGTGGCGCCACACCACCTGGGTTCAGGACCTCACTCGGTCCCAACGCGGCCTGCAGCGCGCCCGACATCGTCGGACTCCAGTACGAGGGGACAGCGATCACCGGGGCCGGCATCGAGTTGCCCGGTGCGGCCGAGTTCAGCCCGGCCATCGCCTCCAGCGCTTCCACCAACAGCTGTTCGGCGGGGTAGGTCGCGCCGTCCTCGGCAACCAGCGGCACCGGATCACCGACGCGGTCGACGAACCCGGACAACACCATCGCCCCGGATGCTGTCGCATCTTTTTCGGGAGTGCCGACCTCGGGAGCAGCGTGGTCGAACAGGGTCAGAACGGAGCGGCGGCTCACCGGTTGATGCCCGACGCTCGCCGCGACGAGGTTGGTCGTCCCGACGGACAACCCCAGAGGATCGTTCATGACCCAGGCCACGATAGCGCCCGAATCGTCACCAGCCGGTTAGACACTCGGCGCCTTGGCGGGATGCCGGGTGTGCTGCAATGGCGGCCATGGGTGACATCGCAGACATCAAGCAGGTCAAGTACCGGTATCTCCGCGCTCTCGACACCAAACACTGGGATGAGTTCGCCGACACCCTCACCGAGGACGTGGTCGGCCGATATGGCGAGTCGCTCGGCGAAGAGCACCTTTTCACCAGCCGCGACGAACTTGTCGGCTTCATGCGTAAGTCCCTGGGATCTGACATCCTCACCGAGCACCGGGTGAACCATCCCGAGATCACTGTCGACGGCAACGAGGCCCGCGCGACCTGGTACCTACAGGACCGTGTGATCGCACCTGCCTTCAACTTCATGCTGATCGGCGCGGGTTTTTACCACGACAGATACCGCAGGACGGAGAGCGGCTGGAAAATCTGCGAAACCGGCTACGACCGCACCTACGACGCCACAATGTCGTTGGAGGGTTTGAACTTCAAGGTCAAGGCCGGCCGCGCCCTGAACATCTGACTATTCGGTGATCGCGATCATCGCGCCGGGCCGTAGCCACCGCATGATCTTGACGAGCGTCGCGTCATCGATCGCCACACAGCCCGCAGTAGGCCCGCCATCGGTGCTGTGTACGAAGAACGCTCCGCCCTTGCCGGGGATCCGCTCCTTGTTGACACCCATCACCACCGAGTGAGCGTATTGCGGAATCTCCAGGTTCTCGGTTCCCGCGCTCAGGGAGGTGTTGAACGGGCACTGATCCTTCTTGCACACCTGCATCGTGTTATAGGTGGGGCTCTTCATGTCGCCGTCCCACCAATGGTCGGGGCCCACCTGGACATACGGTAGGCCGCCGCCGGGGTTGGGTTCGGTGCCGAAGGCGAAATCGAGGGTGTAGACGCCCTTCGGCGTCATCATCGAACCGTCGAAGTGGTCAGGCGACATGCCCTTTGCGCCGATCTTCGCCGGGATGCCCACACCCCCGGCCACCGGCTGCCAGCCGGCGGGGGTCCGCTCCCACACGTCGAGTTTGGCGTCCGAACCGCCCACCCCGGTGACGGACAGCACCTGGGTGGCCCCGCCAACCGAGCGGGCGAACCACGGCGTGAACTCTGCCATCGCGTGCGGCGCTGCCACCGAGCCCAACAGCAGGCAGACCGCCGCCGCGACTACCAGCTTCAGCACTCGGCGCACCGCTCCATAGTCGCCGACCGGGGCCATACCGGGCGTAAAGATTCGGACACGATCTCAAAAGAGGGCACCGGTCGCGGGCCACGCGGTGGTGGCGGCGACTTCGGTGTCGGTGCCGACTTCAGCGTGCGCCGTCGGGCATTGCCGCTATTTCGTCCGGTGGCGCGACGCCGCCCTGTCGGGTGTCTGACGGCCCGCGGTCTGGAGAATCTGCGATTCGGAGCCGCGGCGGCAGCAGTAGGAGGCAGGCAACGTAGTACGCGTATCCCAGCGCCCATCCCGCGATCACATCCGAGGGGTGGTGCACATTGAGAATCACCCGGCCGACGCCGATCCCCACGACGAGCAAGACCCCCGCCGCGATCAGCCAGCCGCGGCGAGAGGCGGGCACCGCGGGAAGTGCCACCGTGAGTAGCGCCAGTACCGCGACGGTCACGCCGAGCGCATGCCCGGACGGGAACGAGGTCCCGTAGGCGCTCACCAACGCGGTGGCGGGCCGCGGCCGGTCCGCCAGCGCCTTGCAGATCTCGGTCACCAGGGCGCTGAGCTCCACAGTGATCACGAGAAACATCGCGAGGCGGACGTTGCGCCGAAACAGCGCAACCCCGATCACGACGAGCACAACCAACCGAATCGCGTTCGGCCCCAGCACAATGCAGAAGACGTTCCAGGCCGTGACCCAGCCAGGATTCGCCTCACCGAGATGACGCATCGGCTCCAGCGCCCACGCGTCGACTCCCGCCAGCCAGGTCCAGTTCTGGGTGAACCCCAGCCACATCAGCACATAGATGCCGACCGCCGCCACGGCGGTCCCGATCAGCCAGCCCCTGCGCATGTGCACCGGACCATCTGTACCACCCGATTCCACGGGCTGAGGTTCAGGGCCGCCGCTGACCTACCGTGACTACCAGGCGGCAGGTGCTTCGGAGTTCTGCTTCGTATTTATTCGGTGGTCGGCCAGCTCTCCGGGAGTTATCTCCCGACGGACTCATCTGCAGGTACAGAACCACCATCGTCGGCAGGCACGCAACCGTCGCTGAGCCTTTCCAGCAGCTCGGTCACCGATATCTGGCTCGAATTTGCCGGGCTCCCGGCTGGAATGCGACGTCGTGGCTGCAGTATCTGTGGAGCCGGCATCTGCGGAGCCGGCATCTGTGGAGTTACGGCCCGCAAGACGGGTTGGCTCTCCGACGTCCGGATGGGCTCAACATTGATGCGCGCAACGGCGCCACGGTCCAGCGGTGCTGGTGGTTCCATCGGCGCCGGATAGGGATCGACACTGCGGACGGCTGCCCGACGCTGCGGTCGGCGAAGGCTTGGTTCGTCACCTGCCTGCTCGTCTTCAGCCGGCAGTCGCAGTGCTCCGATGAGGGTGGCCAGGGTTATTCGCATCTGACGCGCTTCTGCGATCGCCGGGTCGATACCCCCGTTGGCGGTAATCGCTCCTTGCCTGGCAGATAAGTTCGCCAGGCGATCCAGGTCATCGACGCAGCGGACGATCTCACGCAAGAGCAGTAGTTCGTGATGCTCGAGCTCGTACCTGTCGAGCACCGCCGACCACAGTGCCTCCCCGGCGAGACGAGTTCCCTTGGGCGGAGCGGGCCGGTTGGGGTTGACTTTGGCCACCAACCCTCCGATCACAAGCCGCAACGCGCGTCATCTGGGAGCGGGGCGAGATTGAACCGCCCCTGGTGAAATGGTCGACTCCCGTTTCTACCGGCCAGCTCACCCTACATATGTGATCAACATAACATAAAAGGGATTATGTAAAAAGTGCTGTCTCTGGTATCCGCGCTCATGTGCCCAGCTAGAGGCATTCTTTGCTGGCGTTCGAGAGTTGCTGGCGTTCGAGAGTTGCTGACGTTCGGCATTTGCTGGAGTTTGACCGGCCGCGGTCCGGACCACGCGGCGGCGTCAGCTCACCTGAGCCACCGTGAACACCCGCCGGAACGGAAAGAACGTCCTACCGTCGGCGCGCAGCGGATAGGAGGAGTCGAGCATCGGGATCAGTTCCGCCCGGAACTGCTCCCACTGCTCGTCGGTCAGGCTGGCGCGGACCGGCCGCAACGCAGTTCCGGTGATCCACTCCAGTACCGGATTGACGCCGGTCAGCTCGTGAATGTAGGTGGTCTCCCACGCATCGACGTCACACCCGGCGTCTCGGAATAGCCCAGCATATCCGGCGGGCGATTGTACGACGTCGGACCTGTTCAAGGGGATATTCTGCAAAACATCCGACCACTGTGGCTGAGCAGCGAGGTGACGCACCGCTTGATGCGACGGCTCGTCGAAGTTGCCAGGCACCTGAATGGCCAGCCACGCTCCGGGGGTCAGCCGACCCGCCCAGCGCACCAGCAGCTCGGGATGCTCGGGCACCCACTGCAGCGCTGCGTTGCTGACCACGACATCGGTGTCAGGCGCGGGATTCCAGTCCCGCACGTCACCGACCCGGGCCGACACTCCCCGCTCCCGCGCCGCATCGACCATCTCCGGAGAAGAGTCCCAGGCCTCGATCTCAGCGCCGGGCCACCGGCGGATCAGGCTCTCGGTGAGATTGCCGGGCCCGCATCCGAGGTCCACAACCCGACGCGGGTTTCGTTTGCCGACCCGTGACAGCAAATCCACGAATGGCCTGCCCCGCTGATCGGCGAAGGCCAGGTATGCGTCCGGACTCCACATGCCGCCAGTCTGGCACCCGGCCAAACCGACCGCGCTAGCATGCACAACGTGGAGTCCGACAGTGCGCATCCGCGGACGGCCCAGCTCATCAGCCACGCAGAGGCGCCACCCATCCCGGTCCCAGATGTCCCCGGTGCGGATGCGGGCGCGCGCGGCTTGCCGCGAAGGGTCGACCTCACGCTGCGGCAGCGGTTGATCGTCGACTCCTCGGCCGTCGCCGATCTGGCGCTGCGCACTTCCATCGCGTCGCTGCTGAGTGCCACGATGGTCCCGAAGGTCGCCGGCGCGTTGCGCCCGTCGCAGTCGCGGGCCGAGCAGGAGCATCTGAAGTTCTACGCGGAGCTGGCCTCCGCCAAGGATGCCGGGCTGTCCTTCCCCGCACCCACGGCGTTGCCGCGGGTGTCATCGCGCCCGGCCAACCCGGTCGCAGAATGGCTGGCGCACGGAAATGTGAGCAATATCCGCTTCCACAGCGGCTTTGAGGCCATCAACCCAGCCCTGCGTGATCGGCAACGCAGCTACCAACAGAACAACGTCGTCCATGCCCAGCACTGGCGTCATGGCGACGGGCCGCGGCCCACCCTGTGCGTGATCCACGGCTTCATGGGGTCGGCTTACCTCTTCAACGGCCTGTTCTTCTCGCTGCCCTGGTTTTACCGCTCCGGGTACGACGTGGTGCTCTACACACTTCCGTTCCACGGACAGCGCGCCGAAAAGCACTCGCCCTTCAGCGGATACGGCTATTTCGCCAACGGCAGCGCAGGTTTCGCCGAGGCGATGGCCCAGGCGGTGCATGACTTCCGTTCGGTCATCGACTACCTGGAGTTCACCGGCGTCGATCGCATCGCGCTGACCGGAATGTCGCTGGGCGGGTATACCTCCGCGTTGATCGCCAGCGTCGACGACAGGATCCAGGCGGTGATTCCCAACGTGCCCGTCGTCACCCCGGACAGAGCGCTGGACGAGTGGTTCCCGGCCAACAAGATGCTTGCACTTCGTGGTCTGATCGCCGGAACCGAAAAGGAACTGTCCCAATCGGCGACGATGTACTCCTCCCCGCTGAACTATCGCCCACTTCTGGCCACGAACAGGCGGTTGATCATCGCCGGGCTGGGCGATCGACTGGCACCACCGGAACAGGCCGAAATGCTGTGGAAGCACTGGGACCACTGCGCATTCCACTGGTTCCCTGGCAACCACGTGCTGCACGTCAGCCAGCCGGACTACCTACGCCGGATGACCCGCTTCATGAGCGAGTTCATGTTCGACTGAGTGCTACACCAGCGGTCGGCCGGTGCGGATGCGCCAGTCGACGTCCTTGAGGAGCACGTTGAACGGGAACTGGCGCACGAAGCCGGGCGCCAGGTTGTTGACGGTGCGCAGGGCGGCGATCACCAGGTCGAAGAGCTGCTGCCGTGCCCCGTCCCAGGGCAGCCGCATCTCGTCGCGAAACCGTTGTGGCAGAAAGCCTGTGGTGATCAGCAGCGCCAGACTCTCCGAACCGGCGCGCAACGGCCAAGGCAGCGTCAGCCCGCGCAGCCGTGCCGCGGCGATCGGATACAAGTAGTCGCGGACCGCGTCGTCGATGCGCACCTGCTCCAGGGATTTCTGCCAATAGCGGTCGAACGCCGCCCGATCGGCCGGCCACATGTCCTCGGGGACCTGGAGCATGGTCGCCAGCGACCGGCCCTGCAGGTAGATCTGATCCGCGGTCTGCTCGTCCATCTCGCCGACCAAAAGCCGGTATACGTCCACGGTGCCCTTGTAGAGACACGCCCCGACCCAAAGCTGCAGGTCCTTGTCGAAGGCGTGGTATTCCACCGGACTCGACTCGGTGGAGAACACCTGGGCGTGCGCCCGATTGACGGCATCACGGAACGCGGCCTTCTGCTCGTCGGTACCACTCGTGGACACCGCGAGGTAGGTGAAGGTGGTGCGCGCCCGCTTTATCGGATGCAAGTCGACCCGACCGCTCTCGACGGGACTCTCCATCACGCCGTACCCGACGCCCGGACGGGCGAGCTGCATGATCACGTTGGCGGGGCCGGCGAGCAGGCCGAGTCCGAGCATTCCGTCCCAATCCGACTTCGGCGAGCGGGCGGGAACCCCGGCGTCGCTCACCCCGCGTTCGACCTCGGGCGTGTGTGTGCTCGTTGTTTGGTTCAGCGTCATGAGCGACTCCCCTCTGCACCCGGCAGCTAAAAGTGCGAACGTGTGTTTCCTGATATTGCTCCGGCCCCGGTCGAGTGTCAATATGGAGCCATGCCCCAGGTCCGTCCCTATCGAGGCGTGGATGCTCCCCAGCGCATTGCGGAGCGCAGGCGCCGTCTGCTGATAGCCGGCCTGGACCTGCTCGGCGGCCCGATAAAGCCCAGCGATCAGGGCGCCTCCAGAGACCTGACAGTCCGGGCCATCTGCGCGCAATCCGGTCTGGCCGCACGCTACTTCTATGAGAACTTCGCCGACAAAGACGAGTTCGTCGGCGCCGTGTTCGACTGGGTGGTCGCCGACATCGCCGCCACCACTCAGGCCGCAGTGGCTGCCGCCCCTGCCCGTGAACAGAGCCGCGCAGGTATGGCCACCATCGTGCGCATCATCTCCGACGACGCCCGAGTCGGCCGGTTGCTGTTCAGCGTGCACCTCGCCAATCCGGTGGTGGTGCGCAAGCGCGCGGAATCCGGTGCGTTGTTCGCATTGCTGTCGGGACAGCACGCCGGTACTGCCCTGCAGCTCGAGCCCAACGACCGGATAAAGGCCGCCGGGCACTTCGTGGTCGGCGGTGTCGCCCAGACGCTGAGCGCCTGGCTGTCCGGCGATATCGGATTCAGCCCCGCCCACCTGACCACACATCTGGCAGCGCTGATCGACCAACTCGCCGATCCTGCCCTGTACCGGGACTGAGCCCCAGAACCCGGCGCCCCAGAACCCGGCGCAACTTGGGGCGACTCAGCGGGTTGATCCAGCCGCGGCGGCGGGCACTCGCCGATGAGCTGCGGTCTTCGGGGTGGTCACCGCATCGCTTTCGGTGAATTCCTTCGTCCAGCAGGCAAACTCCAGCGTGATCCCGTCCGGGTCGAGGAAGTAGAACGACCTCACGTACACCCCTGGATGCAGAGTCGCCGAAACCTGGGCCGGGCTCTGGTCATGGTTGAGAATCGGTCCGACCCGCACCCCCTTTGCCTTGAGACGCTGGCGATATTCGTCGAACTTCTCCGCCGGCACATGCAACGCCAGGTGGTTCATGGTGCTCACCGCACTAACGATGTCACCGATGCCGGGGATAGCCTCCGGCGAGGAGATTCCGGGCACCCGGTCCGGCGCGTCTGCGAACCAGAAGAATGCCACGCAGTCGCCGTTTCCTGCATCGAAGAAGAAATGCTGTCCCATGCCATCCGGCAGGTCGAGCGACTTCACCAACGGCATCCCCAGCACATTGCTGTAGAAGTCGACGGTCTTCTCCATATCCGAGCAGACCAGTGCGACGTGGTTGATGCCACCCAACTCGAACTCGGTGTTGGTCTTGCCTCCAACGTTGTGCGGCTTGATCACGATTGCACCTCCAGGAACACGTGCATGTTCGCAGAAACTTGACCAACGAAATTCTGGCCACCCACAGAAACTGAATCTAACATCAGGTTCAGTTCTGAATCAACGACTAGCGATTTCGGCGTGATTAGCGACGGTGAGCGTGTAGAAACACGCCGAAATCACCAGGAGCGGAGCAGCCGGTGAGCGTCACTCCCCGCGAACAGTCGCCGACGCTGCGCGGACGCCAGACTCAGGCCGCCATCGATGCGGCCGCCCGCGCAGTCGTCGCACGCAAGGGAATACTGGCGACCACGATCGCTGACATCACCGCGGAAGCGGGCAGGTCCACCGCGTCCTTCTACAACTATTACGGCTCCAAAGAGGCGATGGTCCGGGAGTGGGCGGTGCGGTTCCGTGAAGAGGCCCGTGAACGTTCGATGGCAGCAGCCCAGCCCGGACTCAGCCACCGGGATCGCTCCTATCAAGCCGCTGCGGCGCACTGGTACACCTACCGCAACCGGCTGGCCGAGATCATCAGCGTGTCGCAGATGGCGATGATCAGTGAGGACTTCGCCGAGTACTGGAACGAGATCTGCTCATTGCCGATCGGGCTGATCACCTCGACGGTGAAACAGGCTCAACAGCAGGGCTTCTGCGCGGGTAGCGATCCCCGGCTCATCGCGGTCGCGCTCGTGTCGATGCTCAATCAGTTCTGCTACACCCAGTTGTCGGGTCAGGCCGGCCACCCCGGCGACGACATCGACGACATCGACGACATCGACGACATCGACGACGACGCTTGCATCAATACGCTCGCCGACATCTTCTATCGAGCCATCTATCACCGGGAGGCAGCACATCCATGAGTAGCTCAGCGTCGTCTCAGACACCCCGGTTAGCCAGGGAGTTCGTCGGTCTGGACTCGCCCAGCGCCCAGCGGGCCGGCTCGGGCGGTCACCCGTGTCAAGGCCTCTACCACCGCAGCGCGGACCGCAAGCCGAAGGTGGCGATGATCGCGACGCACTACCAGATTGACTTCTCCGAGCACTATCTCGCGGACTACCTGGCGACCCGGGGCATCGGCTTCCTGGGCTGGAACACTCGTTTCCGAGGGTTCGAAAGCAGCTTCCTCCTCGACCACGCGCTGGTGGACATCGGCGTCGGGGTGCGCTGGCTTCGCGAGGTCCAGGACATCGAAACGGTCATCCTGCTGGGAAACTCGGGCGGCGGGTCCCTGATGGCGGCCTACCAGGCCAACGCCGTCAACCGGCATGTCACGCCGCTGGAGGGAATGCGCCCGGCCACCGGACTCGATGATCTTCCGGGGGCCGACGGTTACGTAGCCAGTGCCGCGCATCCGGGACGCCCTGAGGTGCTGACCGCCTGGATGGACGCCGCGGTGGTGGACGAAGGGGACGCCATCGCAACGGATCCCGATCTGGATCTGTTCAACGAACGCAACGGACCGCCCTACGATCCGCAGTTCATCCAGCGCTACCGCAGCGCCCAGGTCGCCAGGAACGAAGCCATCACCGACTGGGCTGAGGCCGAACTCATCCGGGTGCGCGCCGCGGGGTTCTCCGACCGGCCGTTCACTGTGATGCGCACCTGGGCAGATCCACGGATGGTTGACCCCGCCCTCGAGCCGACGAAGAGGCCGGCCAACATGTGTTATGCGGGCGTTCCGGCCAAGGCCAACAGGTCCAGCCACGGAATCGCCGCAGCCTGCACGCTGCGCAGCTGGATCGGCATGTGGAGCTTGCGCTACGCGCAAACCAGGGCCGAGCCGCACCTGGCCCGCATCCACTGCCCGGCACTGGTGATCAACGCCGACCAGGACACCGGCGTGTATCCCTCCGATGCCCAACGCATCTACGACGCGCTCGGCGGCAACGACAAGACGCAATGCGCGATCGACACCGACCACTACTTCACGACGCCGGGGGCACGCGCCGAAAAGGCCGATACCATCGCCGAGTGGATCGCACGCCGCTGGTGAGAATCCGATGAGAGTCCTGGCTCATTTCGTACCCGGCGATCGGGTACGCGAATTCCTTGGCCCGCAGGAGGATTGGCTCGACGTTCGGTACTGCGCGGAGAACGATGACGACACCTTCTACCGGGAGCTGCCCGACGCTGAGGTGATTTGGCATGTACTCCGGCCCATCTCAGCCGACGACCTCGCCAAGGCACGACACCTGCGGCTCGTGCACAAGCTGGGTGCCGGGATCAACACCATCGACGTCGACGCCGCCACGGCGCGAGGCATCGCGGTGGCCAACATGCCGGGCGCGAACGCCGCGTCGGTGGCCGAAGGCACCGTACTGCTGATCCTGGCCGCGCTGCGCCGACTACCGACGCTGGATCGAGCCACGCGGGCGGGAACGGGCTGGCCATCGGACCCAACCCTGGGTGAGACAGTGCGCGACGTCGGCGGCTGCACGGTCGGTCTGATCGGCTACGGCGACATCGCCAAACGTGTCGAGCGCATCGTCGTGGCGATGGGCACTCCCCCCTCTGAAGTCCTACACACCAGTACCCGCGATGACGGGCACCCCTGCTGGCGCACGCTGGCCGACCTATTGGCCGTCAGCGACATCGTGTCGCTGCATCTGCCACTGACCGAAGACACCTTCGGCCTGCTCGACCGCGAAGCGCTGAGCCGAATGAAGCCCGGCGCGGTACTCGTCAACACCTCGCGCGGTCCGATCGTCGATGAGGACGCGCTTGTCGACGCGCTGCGCTCCCGTCAGCTCGCCGCGGCGGGTCTGGACGTCTTCGCCATCGAACCGGTGCCGGCCGACAATCCGCTGCTCGCACTGGACAACGCGGTGCTGACCCCCCACGTGACCTGGTACACCGCCGACACGATGCGCCGATACCTGGAACTCGCCGTGGACAACTGTGCGCGGCTGCGTGACGGCCAGGACCTCTCCAACCTGGTGAACCAGGTGCCCGGGTAGTCTCGGTCCCAACCAACCGGTTAGCCAGCCCCCAAGGGAGGCGAACGATGCCCATCGCGATCAATGACGAGCACAACGACCTGGCCGATTCGGTGCGGTCACTGGTGGCTCGGGTTACACCGTCCGAGGTGCTGCACGAAGCCCTCGAGAACCCGATCCCGAACCCACCGCCATTCTGGAGAGCCGCCGCCGAGCAGGGACTAACGGGTGTCCATCTCGCCGAGTCGGTCGGCGGTCAAGGCTTCGGCATCCTCGAGTTGGCGATCGTCGTCGCCGAGTTCGGCTACGGAGCCGTTCCCGGACCGTTCGTGCCGTCGGCCATCGCCAGCGCGCTCATCTCCGCGCACGATCCCGACGCGGCCGTCCTCAGCGACCTCGCGTCCGGCAACGTCATCGCCGCCTACGCCATCGACTCGGGGTTGACGGCGACCCCCCACGGTGAGGGTGTGGTCATTCGCGGCGAGGTGCGCGCAGTGCCTGGGGCCGCGGAGGCCTCCTTGCTGGTGCTGCCGGTCGCCGGCCTGGGCGAAGGGGCATCGGGCGATACCTGGATCATCCTCGATGCCGACCGCCTGGAGATCGAACCGGTGCCCAGCGTCGACCCGCTTCGGCCGGTGGCTCACGTCCGTGTCAACGCGGTAGAGGTATCTGACGACCGTGTGCTGTCCAATCTGAGCCGCAGCTATGCCCGCGCCCTGATCTCGACGCTGCTGTCCGCCGAGGCAATCGGGGTGGCGCGCTGGGCCACCGACACCGCCGCCTCCTACGCCAAGATCCGCGAACAGTTCGGCAGACCGATCGGCCAATTCCAGGCCATCAAACACAAATGCGCAGGCATGATCGCCGAGACCGAACGGGCCACCGCAGCCGTGTGGGACGCAGCCCGGGCCCTAGATGAAATGCTTGGGGTTCAGGAGCCTGCCGAAAGCACTTTCGAGGACAGCGCTTCCAAGGACAGCGCCTCCAAGGACAACGCCTCCAAAGACAACGCCTTCGAGTTCGCCGCGGCCGTCGCGGCGACGCTGGCCCCGGTCGCCGCCCAGCACTGCACCCAGGACTGCATCCAAGTGCACGGCGGTATCGGATTCACCTGGGAGCACGACACCAACGTCTACTACCGCCGCGCTCTGGTGCTGGCCGCCAGTTTCGGCCGCGCCGCCGAGTACCCGCAGCGGGTCGTCGATCTGGCAACGACAACGGGAATGCGTTCGCTGAACATCGACCTTGACCCCGAGACCGAGAAGTTGCGCGCCGAGATCCGCTCGGAAGTGGATGCGTTCAAGGCGATTCCGCGTGAGCGACGTAACGCCGCAATAGCTGAAGGTGGTTGGGTACAACCCCATCTGCCGCTGCCGTGGGGACGTGCGTCCAACCCGGTCGAGCAGATCATCATCGCCCAGGAGTTCACCGCCGGGAGGGTGCGCCGTCCCGCGATGGGCATCGCCGCATGGATCATCCCGTCGATCGTCGCGTTCGGAACCGACCAGCAGAAGGAGCGGTTCCTACCGTCGACGTTCCGCGGCGAGGTGATCTGGTGCCAGCTGTTCTCCGAACCGGGGGCGGGCTCCGACCTGGCCAGCCTGTCCACCAAGGCCACCAAAGTCGACGGCGGATGGCGCATCACCGGCCAGAAGATCTGGACCACCGGCGCTCAGTACTCCGCGTGGGGGGCGCTGCTGGCCAGAACGGACCCCAGCGCTCCCAAACACAGTGGCATCACCTACTTCCTGCTTGACATGAAAAGCCCGGGCATTGAGATCAAGCCGCTGCGCGAACTCACCGGCAACGCGATGTTCAACACGGTCTACATCGACGATGTGTTCGTGCCCGACGACATGGTGCTCGGTGACGTCGACCGCGGATGGGAGGTCAGTCGCAATACCCTGACCGCCGAACGCGTTTCCATCGGCAGCAGCGAACCGCCGTTCCTGCCCAGCCTGGACCGGTTCGTCGAGTTCCTCGGCGACGGGCAGTTCGACCAGATCGCGCAGAACCACGCCGGCGTACTGATCGCTGAGGGCCACGCGGCAAAGATCCTCAACATGCGGTCCACGCTGCTGACTCTCGCCGGGGGCGATCCGATGCCCGCGGCGGCGATCTCCAAGCTGCTGTCCATGCGTACCGGCCAGGGTTACGCAGAGTTCGCGGTGTCATCGTTCGGCAGCGACGCAGCCATCGGCGACCGTGAGCAGCTCACCGGGCGCTGGGCGGAATACCTGCTCGCCAGCCGCGCCACAACCATTTACGGCGGGACCTCTGAAGTGCAGCTGAATATCATCGCCGAACGACTACTCGGACTTCCGCGCGACCCGTGAAAAAGGATTACCGCCCGCTCAGGTAGGGAACCCATCGCACATGACCAACGACGTCGAGAAGCGCTTCGACCGACCGGGATCGTTTCGGGCCGCGGCCACCTACACGCTCGTGGTGATCGCACTGGCCGGGGCCGGGTTCGCTTTCTATGCGTTCGGCGACCCCGGATCGGTGCTCAACGCGGTGCTCGTGCCCGTCGTGCTGTTCCTCGGCGGCGTCGGCGCATTCGTCAAGACCTACCGGGAATGGAAGGCCCACGGCGGCTGGGTCGCCTGGCAGGGAGCCGGCTGGTTGCTGCTGATCATGATGCTCTTCACCCTTGCCATACCCGGCTCGGCCTATATGGTCGGCGGCGTCGAGTAGCGCGACGGCGATAGCGCCTGGTGTGCACTCAGATCGCGAAATCGGCCCTTTGGACGATCTGGATGCACACTAGAGGTAGCGTCGGCCAGATTTAGCCTTCACCGATCTCGCGGAGTTGGCGTTTGAGAATCTTGCCCGTGGGGTTGCGCGGAAGTTCGTCGAGGAAAATCACCTCGCGCGGCACCTTGTAGCGCGCCAGGTTGTCCTTCACGTAGGCCTTGACGACGTCTTCGTCGATCTCCGACCCCTCGACCTTGACCGCGTAACAACGCAGCCGGGAGCCCCAGTCCTTGTCGTCGACCCCGAGCGCGGTCGCCTCGACGATCTCTGGATGGCCGCTGACGAGATCCTCGACCTCGGCGGGGAACACGTTCTCGCCGCCGGAAACGATCATCTCGTCATCGCGGCCGCTGACGAACAGCAGGTCGTTGTCATCGAAGTAGCCCACATCTCCCGATGAGAGCATCCCGTCGATGATCTGCTTGCCACCGCCACCGGTGTAGCCCTCGAACGGGAAGAAATTCCCGACGAAGATCCGGCCGACCTCACCGCGGGGCACCTCATTGCCGTTGTCGTCCAGGATCTTTACCTTCATGCCCTTGACCACCGGCCCGACCGTGCCGGGATTAATCGAAAGATGCTGCGGTCCAGCGATACTGGCGAACGCGACCTCAGTCGAACCGTAAAGGTTGTAGATCACCGGGCCCAGGTCCTTCAGCGCCCTGGTGGCCAGCTCGGCCCCGAGTTGCGAACCGGACACGAACACGATGCGCAGCGAGGAAAGGTCCGGCTTGGGCGAGGTCTTCTCGAGCTCGTCGAGTAGCCGGGACAACATCACGGGCACCACCACCATCGCGGTGGCCTTGTGCTTCTCGATGTCGGCGAGCGCCACGGCCGGCTTGAAGCGACGGCGCAGCACCAGCGTCGAACCCAGCATCATCGCGATGGTGGCGTGCAGAAAGCCCAACGCGTGAAACATCGGCGCCGGCAGCGAGGTCACCTCGGCGGCCCTGAACGGCACCGAGGACAGCACGCCCCCGATCGGCGCCAGCGACGGCGGTGCGCTGCGGTTGGCGCCCTTGGGCGTGCCGGTGGTACCGCTGGTCAGGATGATGATCGACGCGTGCTTGGTGGCCTTGGGTGCGGGGCGCCCATCCGCACGGGCGACCAGCTGGGCCAGAGTCTCATCGGTGCTCCCCGACGGCTGATCGGAATCTGGGTTGACCCCGAGTGCGCGCAGCTTGCCCAGTTCGGGTTCGGCGTGCGCCACCGCTGCCGCGTACTCGTCGTCGTAGATGATCAGCTTGGCGCCCTCGCGCTCGGAGACCTCCTTGATCTGCGGGCCGGAGAACTCACTGTTGAGCATGATGATGCGGGCACCCACGCGAGCTGCGGCGAACACCGAGACCAGGAACCACCGGTGGTTGCGGGCCAGGATGGCCACCCCGTCACCGCCTCGGACCCCCTGGGCGAGCAGCGCGTTGGCAACGGCATTGGCCGCGTCGTTCAATTCCCCGAACGTGATCTCGCCTTCGTCGTCGACCGCCGCCACACGATGCGGGTACCGACGGGCGTTGAGGGCCGGAATCATCCCGATCTCGCCCCAGCGCCGCATATCGCTGACGAAGGCGGCGATGTCCTTCGGCGGCTCCAGCTTGAGCGCACCGGCCTCGAACATCTTGCGGGCGTAGTGCAACTCGGCCGAGCCGCGCTCGAGGTATTTGCCGGCGGCCTTACCCGCCAACTCCTGAGCCCTGACGGCAGCCTGCAACGGAAGATCGCTGAGCTTGGACATGCGTCAACAATATGTGACGACCTTCCGCGCAGCCATCGAACGCCGACGACGAACCTACGATGGGGGTGTGCCTGCCCGAGAGTTCTTGGCCATCGGCGGACAGCAGGTGCCCATCACCCATCCCGACAGGGTGGTATTCGGCGATATCGGTGTCACCAAGCTGGACCTGATGCGCTACTACGCTGCGGTGGCCGACGGCGCCCTGCGCGGAGTGCGGGACCGCCCGATGATCCTCAAACGCTTCGTCAAGGGCATCGGCCAGGAGGCGATATTCCAGAAGCGCGCACCCGAGAAACGGCCGGACTTCGTGGACGTCGCTGAACTCAGGTACAAATCGGGGACGTCGGCCGAAGAGGCCGTTCTGCGCGACGCGGCGGGGCTGATCTGGGCGGTGAACCTCGGTTGTGTCGATTTCAACCCTCACCCGGTATTGGCCGACGACCTCGACCATCCCGACGAGCTGCGCGTCGACCTCGATCCGATGCCCGGGGTGGGATGGCGTCAGATCGTCGAAGTCGCGTTGATCGCCCGCGACGTACTCACCGACCACGGTCTGGTCGCCTGGCCCAAGACATCGGGCTCCCGGGGCTTCCACATCTACGCGCGGATCCATCGCCGCTGGCCGTTTCCGCTCGTGCGGCTGGCCGCTGAGGCGGTCGCCCGCGAAGTAGCACGCCGCGCGCCTGAGTCGGCGACCGCGCGAGGGTGGAAAGAAGAGCGCCACGGCGTATTCGTCGACTTCAACCAGAACGCCAAGGACCGCACCGTAGCCTCGGCATACTCAGTGCGCGCCACCCCGGACGCCCGAGTGTCGACGCCGCTGTTCTGGGATGAGGTGGCGGACTGCCGCCCCGACGTGTTCACCGTCGCCACCGTGCCCGAACGTTTCGAGCGACTCGGCGATCCTTGGCAGGGGATCGACGATGCCGCCGGCGGCCTGGAGTCGCTGCTGGAGCTTGCCGACCAACTGGGGCCGGCCCAGAGGTCCGGCCGGCGGGCCCGAGAATCGACGATTCCGCTGATCGAAATCGCCCGGACCAAGACGAGGGACGAGGCGATGAACGCCTTGCAACAGTGGCGGGACATGCATCCGGCGGCGGCCGAAAAGCTGAAGCCCGCAGACGTACTCGTCGACGGTATGCGGGGCCCGAGTTCAATCTGGTATCGCGTCAGGATCAACCTCCGGCATGTCGCCGAGAGTGAGCGTCCGCCTCAGGAGCCCTTGTTGGCCGAGTACAGCCCGTGGGCGGCCTATAACGGTTCTCAGCAGCAGCGCAGGGGCTGACGCAGGGTTTACCGGGAGTTTGCTGGTTCGGCCGAATCCAGTTCTTAACGAAGTATTAGTAGTTACTCCCCACGGCCTTAAATTGACTCTCTAACTTGAATGTTACGGGCCCCACTGGCGGCCTCACGAAAACACGAACAGGCCAGCGAACGATCGAGGGAGGCTGTGATGTCTGCGATGTACGGCAATCCGGCGTTCGACTGTAATGGCGCCAAGATTCGGGCGCATTGCCGCCAGTTGGCCACCGTGGTGGCGATCAAGGGAGATCTCAACAGCGCCAACCTCGAGCGTGCGAGCCAGTACACCCGGCGTTTCATCCTCGCGGAGAAGCCCTTCCTGCTGGACCTCAGCGAGGTTACTTCCTTTTCTCGGGAAGCCATTTCGCTGCTGTTCACCGTTGACGAACTCTGCAACGCCGCCGGCGTGGACTGGTCACTGGTCGCCAGCCGCTGTGTCGAGCAGACGCTCCGCGAGGGCGATATTGAGTTCACTGCGGCCGGGTCCGTCCCCGAAGCGCTCAACCGTTTCGCCGACGCCATGGTCGCTCGCCGCCAACTACTTCCGCTCCTCACCAAGACCGCGTAAAGGATCACTGTGTTAATTGATGTTCGGTGGCTCCGATACATACTCCATAGTCGCCATAAGGAAGATGCGGATCAGCTCACGCTGACCGCGAGCTGATCGCTCGCCTCAGACCGGTAGAGATGGCCATCCGCTGACTCGCCACGCCCTGTCATCGCCACGCCTTATTGTGGCTCCATGAACGCTGTCGCCGATTCCGGCCGAGTGACCGAGGCCGCGCACCGGGTGGTCGCTGAGCACGATCCACGCTCGGTGCCCATTCCGCAGTTTCTCGGGGCCTGCTTCGACGCGGGTCTGTCGTGGGTGCACTTCCCCGAGGGACTCGGCGGCCTGGGCGTATCTCGCGGCCTCCAGACCGTCGCGGACCGAATTCTGCAGGACGCTGGCGGACCAGTGCCGTTGGCGCTCAACCCGATGGGCTACGGCATGGCCGCCCCGACAGTGCGCGAGCATGCCCAGACCGACACGGTCCGCAAGAAGCTGTTGCGCCCGCTGGCGACCACCGAGGACATCTGGTGTCAACTGTTCTCCGAACCCGGCGCGGGTTCAGACCTGGCGGGCCTGGCGACCTCGGCGGTCGGTGACGGCGACGGCTGGATCGTGAACGGGCAGAAGGTTTGGACGAGCCTGGCACATCGCGCGCGGTGGGGCCTGCTGCTGGCACGTACCGATCCCAACGTGCCCAAACATCGGGGTCTGACGTACTTCGTTCTCGACATGCATGCCGACGGAGTCGAGACTCGGCCGCTGCGGCAGCTGACCGGACATGCCGAGTTCAACGAGGTCTACATCACCGATGCGCGCATCCCCGACACCTATCGCCTAGGCGCGGTCGGCGACGGCTGGCGAGTCGCGATGACCACGTTGATGAACGAACGCAGCGCACTTGGTGGCAGCGCCAGCAGACGCGGCGCCGGGTCGATCGGCGATGCGGTGGCACTCTGGGCGTCCCGCCCGGACCTGCACACCCCGGTTCTGCGGGACCGCCTCACCAACCTGTGGCTGCGCGCCGAGGCGCAGCGGCTGACCTCCGAACGGTCTAGGGCGACCGCGACCGTCGGTGGGCCCGGCCCGGAAGGGTCTATCGGCAAACTCGTCGGCGCCGAGCTCAACCAGCACATCTACGAGTTCTGCATGGACCTCCTCGGTCCGGAGGGAATTTTGTACGACGGCTACGCGACCCCTGAAGGGGAGGCCTCCGGCGAGGACTGGCGCGGCTCGGTCCAGCAGCGGTTCCTGCGCAGCCGCGCCAACACCATCGAAGGCGGTACTTCCGAAGTGATGCGCAATATCCTCGCCGAGCGGGTGCTTGGGTTGCCCGGCGACCTGCGCGCCGACGCCGGAATGCCGTGGAAGGAGATCCCGCGTGGCTGAGGAGCTTGCGGATCGGCCCGAAAACAGCGCTGAGGAGCTTGCGGATCGGCCCGAAAACAGCGCTGAGTTCACGTTCACCGACGAGCAGATCCAGTTGCGAGCGGCGGTGCGGGCCTTCTGCGCCGAGTACGCCGACGAGAGCTCGGTGCGCACCTCGATGGAGTCTGACCCGCCGTTCGACCCGGGTGTGTGGGCACGTTTGGGATCTGAGCTGGGCGTGTTGGGCTTGGCCGTTCCCCAAGACGAGGGCGGTGCGGGTGGCACTCTGGTCGACCAGGCGGTCGCGGTCGAGGAACTCGGCGCCGCGTTGGCCTGTGGACCGCTGTTCGGCACGGTGTACCTCGCCATCCCCGCTCTGGTCGCCGCTTCGGAGCCCAGCGACATTCTGGCCCAGCTGGTCGAAGGCACCCGTACCGCGGCGTTGGCAGTCGGTGATGCGGCCGGCGCGTTCGATGCCACCACGGTCACCGTGGACGCCCAGCCGACAGATCAGGGCTGGGCATTGACCGGCAACGTCCTACGGGTCGTCGATGCGGGTGTCACCGATAGCTTGCTGGTCGCCGCCAAGGGCCCGAGCGGCGTCGCTGTCTACGCAGTCGACACCGATGGTCCTGGGGTGCAGTGTATTTCGTTGCATACGCTGGACCTAACCCGGCCACAAGCCAACGTCGAACTATCCGCTGCGCCGGCGCGGCTCATCTCGGGCGCCGACGAGGCCGAACGGGTGATCACCCAGGCGCTGCAGGTCGGCGCGGCGTTGCTGGCCGTGGAACAGGTCGGCGCGGCGCAGCATCTGCTCGACCTTTCCGTCGAGTACGCCAAAAGCCGTCTTCAGTTCGGCAGGCCGATCGGATCTTTCCAAGCGGTGAAGCATCGACTGGCAGACGATCTCGTCGCACTGGAGCACGCGAGGTCAACCGCGTACCACGCTGTCTGGGCGCTGACCGACGGCACTGGAGACGTACTCGACCCGGCGCTGGCGGTCAGCATCGCGCAGGCGACATGTTCGGCCGCCTTCACCCGGATCGCGACCGACACGATCCAGGTCCACGGTGGCATCGGGTTCACCTGGGAGCATCAGGCCCACCTGTACTACAAACGGGCCTTCACCGACGCAGCGCTGCTAGGCAGCGCCGAGCAGCACCGGGCCCGGGTGGCCGAGTTGGTGCTCGGCATCCCCGGCAAGGACGCCCCGCGCATCGCCACCGGGACGCCTCGCTGAGTCGGCACATGAAGGTGCTGGATCGCCTATTCGACATCTCGAACCGCCACTCGACAGTCGCCGCTGAGATACGCGGCGGCGTCGTCACGTTCATCGCGATGGCCTACATCATCGTGCTGAACCCGATCATCCTGTCCGGCACCGAGGATGTCAGCGGCAACAAGCTGGACTTCGCGCAGGTGTCGGCGACAACGTCGCTGGCCGCCGGTGTCATGACGATATTGTTCGGCCTGATCGCACGGCTGCCGTTCGCGTTCGCGGCAGGCCTGGGCATCAACTCATTCCTCGCGACCACCGTCGTAGGATCGCTCACCTGGCCCGAAGCGATGGGCCTGGTGGTCATCAACGGGCTGATCATCGTGTTACTCGCCGTGACCGGGCTGCGCCGCCTGGTCTTCGACGCGGTGCCGATGCAGCTCAAACTTGCGATCACCGCGGGTATCGGGATGTTCATCCTGTTCATCGGTTTGGTCGACGCGGGCTTCGTCGGTTCGACCGGGGTGGCCTCGCCGCCGGTCGGCCTCGGCCCCGGCGGGATTGGCTCCATCAACACCGTGCCCACCCTGGTATTCATCCTCACGTTGCTGCTCACCGGCGTCCTGGTGGCCCGGCGCGTGCGTGGCGGCATCCTCATCGGCCTGGTCGCCGGCACTGTCGTCGCGGTCGTGATCGAGGCGATCTGGCACCTCGGCTCAGCCAGCGAGCGGCCCGGCGGATGGAGCCTGTCGGTACCCACGCTGTCGGGGTCACCGTTCGCGCTGCCGGATCTGTCGCTGATCGGGGACTTCAGTCTCAACAGTTTCAGCCGAATCGGCGTGCTCGCCGCGGTCATGCTCGTGTTCACGCTGGTTTTCGCCAACTTCTTCGACGCGATGGGCACGATGACGGGGTTGTCTCGCGAGGCCGGCCTGTCCGATGATCGGGGCACCTTCCCGCGACTGCGCTCAGCGTTGATCGTCGAAGGTGCCGGCGCGGTGGTCGGCGGCGCGACGTCGTCGTCGTCAAACACCGTCTTCATCGAATCCGGGACCGGCATCGAGGAAGGCGCCCGCACCGGGTTGGCCAACATGGTCACCGGTGCCCTGTTTCTGGCAGCGATGTTCATCTCCCCGGTAGCGTCGATCGTGCCGAGCGAGGTGGCCGCCGCCGCGCTGGTGATCGTCGGCGCGATGATGACCTCACACCTGCGTCACATCGACCTCTCGGAATTCTCGGTGGCGCTTCCGGTCGTGCTGACTGTGGCCGTGATGCCGTTCAGCTACTCGATCGCCAACGGCATCGGGGTCGGCTTCATCGCCTGGGTGGTGCTGCGCTCCGCAGCGGGCAAGGTGCGTGAGATCAGCCCGCTGCTGTGGGTGGTGGCGGCCGGCTTCGCGGTGTATTTCGCCCGCGCGCCGATCGAGTCCCTGATCGGCAGCTGACCGCTGCCCTAAAGCGTGTCGAACAACTGGGTGCGGTCGAGTCGGCGTAGCAGTAGGGCGATCTGGCTGAGGTAGAGGAAGCCTTCATGTGCTTTGAGGGTGACTTCGTCGTGGCGGTCGAGCCGTCGGCAGTGGTTGATCCAGCCG
>JAHZIT010000011.1 GCA_022601275.1 Actinomycetes bacterium | reverse complement strand
CGAGAGGCCAACGCGGCGTTGAGAATCACCTCGCCGGCATCGACACCACCGACACTGAATGGTTCGCCGAGGGTAAGCGTGTTCTGGGTCAGGGTGCCGGTCTTGTCGGCGCACAGCACATCAACCCCGGCGAGCTCCTCGATGGCGACAAGTCGGCTGACCACCGCTTGCTTCTTGGCGAGCAGTCGTGACCCGACCGCCATCGTCACCGATAGCACCGTCGGCATCGCCACCGGGATGGCCGCGACGGTCAGCACCAGCGCGAATTGCAGCGTGGTGAGAACCGCGTTCCCGCGCATCAGGGATGCGGCCACGATCACTGCGACCAGCACTACCGCAAGAAGAATGAGGTAGTTGCCGATCTTCAGGACCGCACGCTGGAAGTGGCTGACAGTGTGGGCGTCCTGGACCAGTTCGGCGGTCTGCCCGAAGTAGGTGCCCGCGCCCGTGGCGTAGACCAGCGCGCCGATCTCCCCGCGGCGGATGATGGATCCGGAGAACACGGCCTCCCCGTGGCTGACGCTGACCGGGAGGGACTCGCCCGTCAGCGCAGACTGATCCACCTCTATCGGGTCACCGGCGAGCAGTCGGGCGTCGGCGGGCACGATGTCGCCCAGGCGGAGTCGAATCACATCGCCAGGAACCAGATCCCGTGCCGGGAGGGTGAGCCAACGGCGGTCGCGTTGGACCCGTGCGTCGATCGCGAGCTTGGCTTTCAGCGCATCGATGGCGTTGCCCGCCTGGTACTCCTCCCAGGAGCCAACCACCGCGTTGGCGATCAGCAGCACCAGGATGATGAAGAAGTCGGGCCAGCGGCCGACCACCGCTGACAGGATGACAGCGACCTCGATCATCCAGGGGATGGGACCCCAGAAGTAGGAGAGGAACTTCAGCAACGGGTTGGTCTTGTGTTCGGCGATCTCATTGGGACCGTACTGGGCCAACCGGGCACTCGCCTCGGCCTGGCTCAAGCCGTCCGCTGAGCTGTTGAGCATCTTCTCAACCTCTGCGAGGGGAAGTGTCTTCAAACTGTCGCGGCCCTCGGGTGTCGGCACAGTCGGCAATGTCCTTGGCTCGATGGTCATGTCGGATAGGGACTCTGGTGGTCCTCGCCGTGCCTGGCGGAGCTTCGCACAAGCGCACGACGCGTTCGCCTGCAAGTTTGGTGACAGGCAGCGATCGCAGCACTGACGCTAGGACCCTGCCGGCTTGGCAGACAGGGCCATTGGTAACCAATCGGCGCGGCCGTGCTGCTCGTGGGCCTCGCGGAACCTCAGGCTTGCGGGTAGGGCGCCCAACGCTTGTCGAAGCCGGCTCTGCGCGCTGCCAGCTGCGCCGCCCGCTCCTCGGGCGTCACAAAAACGGTGCCCGCCGGCAGGTGGTCCTCGAGGTCCTCTAGCTTGGCCACGACCGATTGGACTCCCGGTACGGCCATCGAATTGGGGTCGAGGTTCTGGAAGCGCATCGAGATGATGCCCTGGTTCAACCCGCCAGTAGAAATCCAGTTGGCAACGGAGGGATCAGCTATCGAGACCACCATGGTGTATGTCCCATCCGGGTTGGCGACGGCCTGGTCGTTGTTCAGGCTCGTCTGCTCGTTCCAGTAGTCGTCGGTGATCGTCCAGACGTTGTAGACCGGAACTGTGACGAATCCCGCGTTTCCTGGGTCGATGGTCAGCACAAGGGCCTCGTCATCGGCCAGTTGGAAATAGCCGTTACTTTGCAACTGGTTGGCCAGGAACTCTGCGTTGCTCGCCGGTTGCGTCATCACATTTGGCGGACGGAGTTCACCAGTGTCGGTGTCGGTGGTCGCCAGCGCCATGTACTCGGCTTCCTGGTTGGTTCCCCTGACCAGCATGATCGTAGCGGCCAGCGGACCGGTCACAAATGGTGTCTCGGCGATGCCCAGCGGGGGGATGAGTGACGCCAGCGACGTCAAGAACGGGCTGTCGTTGACCAGCGCGCCGAGGAACACGAACCCGCCCAGTTGGGCGAACAGACTATTGGGTGGCCCCTCGACCCGGTGTACCGCGAGCTCCATCGGCTCCTCGATACCCCAGTCGCCCAACGTGTTTCGGGCCGCGATCAGGGTGGAGCTGGAGGTCAGCTGCAGATGGTTCTTCTGCCCGGGTGCTGCGGGTTCACCACTGACGGTGATGACGAACGTGCCGTCCGCACTGACGTCGATATCCTGCAAACTCAGGATCGTCGATGTCGTGCCCGCGAGTCCTTCGAGCACACTGAAGGTGGTGTCGGCGGGGATACCTTCGTATATCCGTCCGGTCAGAACGTAATCCGAGGTCTTGTTGACCGGAATGAAGCGGTAGATGGTGTCCGGGTTGTCGTAGAGCAGGCGCGAGCCGTCGACGTCGAGGCCGTACCAGTTGTGTGGCGGCGCGACCTGGGTGACCACCGCTGGATTCATGGGGTTGAGGATCTGCTGTTGGAACGCCGCGGCGAGCGCGTACTCGTCGACCGCGTCGTCCAGTGCAGCCCGGTTGGCCTCGTCGGGGCCACCGACGAGTGCGAATTGCTCCTTGGCCGCCGCGAGGAAGCCCCAACGCAGAAGCACTTTCATGACGGCCACCGGTAGGGACTCGGCGGTCTCCATGGCCATCCGCTCGCGAGCGATCTGTTCGGGGGTGCCCAGTGGACTGACCTGGTTGCTCAACTCGATGTCGGCGCTGTTCTGCTGCGCGGTGGCCTGCGGGCCGGCTGGGGAACCGGCCTCCGCGCCGACCGGGCGTCGCGGGTAGGCCGCCACCGCTGATTGGGCGAGGGCGGTTACCGGGGCCTTCGGATGCTCGACGTCCGACCTGGCGAACAAGGCGTCCGGCAGCGCCCCGACGGTCAGGGTCTCGGTGGCGGCCGGGGCCGGACCGTTGTGAGCCGGGGCCGGATCGTCGTGGGCCGGGGCCGGATCGTTGTGGGCCGGGGCCGGTTCGTCGTGGGCCGGGGCCGCGGGGACTTCGGGCTGGTCGTCGTCGACGGCGGTCTCTTGGGACGCGCTCTGGCTGCCGCCGGCAGGCTGCAAGATGGAGTAGCCGTTCGAGGCGCCGGTGCCGTTCGACTCGTCATCGTAGGAGGCCGAGCCGTCGGTCCCAGTCTCTGCGTCGGCCTCGGTCTCTGCGTCGGTCTCGGCCTGGGTATCGGCGGATGCGTTGTCGGAGTCGTCGCCGTCCGCATCACGCTGGCCGTTCCGCGAGGTGTCGTTCTCCGGGCCGTTGCCAGTGCGCTCGGTCGACGCACCCGAATCACCGGAATCGCTGGATGCACCCGAATCGCTCGACGCACTCGAGTCGCTGGATGAACTTGACGAAGATGAGTCATCGCTGTCTGCGTGCGCGTCCGGCATGGCGAGCGCCGCTCCGACGCCGAGAAATACCGCGAGCGCGCCGACCCGGCCGATGAACCTGGCGTAACCGGTCGCAGGTTGGGGTTCCTTGGTGAGCCCTTCGGCCGGGTGAGTGGGTGGACGACGCATGTCGCCTCCTCAGAGCGTGGCGGGGTTCACTAGGTCTCATCAGGTGTAGCAGGAGTAATAGGCAAGAGCAACGCTGCCTGCTTCGGCACCTGACCCCCGGTGTGGGACGTACGCTGCTATCGATGTGTAGCGCCCCAGAAAATACGGTTTCATGAGTTCTGCCGATCACGAACGATCCTCCGAAGTCATCGACCAACAGGAACCCGACTATCGGTTCACACTGGCGAACGAGCGGACCTTCCTGGCCTGGATACGCACCTCGCTGGCATTGATCGCCGGCGGTATCGCGGTCGTACAGTTCGTGCCGGAGTTCGGAATTCCCGGAGTTCGGCATGGCCTGAGCTTGGTATTGACCGCCGGGGGTGGCTTATTGGCGGCGCAAGCGGTACGGCGCTGGCAACTCGTGCAGGCCGCGATGCGCCGCGACCAGGATCTGCCACGTACCCACGTGCCGCTGATGCTCGGCGGCGCGATCTTCGCGGTGACCGTGGTGGTACTCGTGGTGGTGGTCGCCGGGCCGCCGACCGGGCCCTGAGATGCCCGGTTGGGAACTCACCAAGCCGGGCTTGCCGGCAGAACGCACGCTGTTGTCCTGGGAGAGAAGCGCATTTGGCTTCTTGGTAGGCGGCGCGCTGGTGTTGCTTCGTCAGCACGGCCCGCTCGGTCCGGCGCGGACCGCGCTGGCGCTCGGCGCCGCGGTGCTCGCGCTGATTGTCCTGGGGCTCGGGTACCGGCGATCGCGTCAGATCAGAACCAGCCCGGTGGTCTCGGGCCGAGTCGTGATGATGGCCCCGCGCAATGAGGTTTTCGTGCTCGGGGGCGCCACGGTCAGCTTCGCGACGGCAATCCTGGTGGCGCTGCTGTTCCTACCATGACCGGCCGTCGGGGAGACCCCTCAGTGCGCCCCGAGGGAGTCGATCGCGGTCTGCAGCTTGGCGGCGGCTTCGTCGGCGACCGCGCGCAGTCCCGGCCCGTCTGAGAGCTGCACCATCACCTGAGGATTCATTGCGTCGACGATCACCGTGTCGCCGCCCGCGGATGTATCGCTGCGCACGACGACATTGCAGGGCAACAGCAACCCGATCTGGCGATCGGCACCGACCGCGCGGTGGGCCAGCGGCGGATTGCAGGCCCCGAGGATCAGGTAGTCCTCCATGTCCTCGCCCAGCTTCGCCTTCAGGGTGGCTT
>JAHZIT010000105.1 GCA_022601275.1 Actinomycetes bacterium | reverse complement strand
GCCGTTACCCGAGCAGCTGAACGAGAACGCAGCGCTCGAGCGGGTGGACCCCGGCAAGGACGCCGATGGGCTGCACCCGATGAATCTCGGCAGGCTGGTGCTCAACGAGCCCGCGCCGCTGCCGTGCACCCCCCGGGGGATCGTGCACCTGCTGCGGCGCTACCAGGTTGAGATCGCCGGCTCGCACGTCGTCGTCATTGGGCGCGGTGTCACTGTCGGTCGCCCTTTGGGGCTGCTACTGACCCGGCGATCGGAGAATGCCACGGTGACTTTGTGCCACACCGGGACCCGCCGGCTGCCCCAGATCACCCGCGAGGCCGACATCATCGTGGCCGCAGCCGGGGTGCCGCACATGGTGTCGGCCGATATGGTGCGCCCGGGGGCGGCCGTCATCGACGTCGGGGTCAGCCGCGACGACGCGGGGAAGCTCGTCGGCGACGTGCATCCTGACGTGTGGGGGGTGGCCGGCCATGTCTCGCCGAACCCGGGCGGTGTCGGCCCGCTGACGCGGGCGTTTCTGTTGACCAATGTCGTCGAGTGCGCTGAGCGGTCGTTGAGCCGGTGAGCGCTTGCGCGAAGAGCCGATGACACCGATGAGCGCTTGCGCGAAGAGCCGATGACACTGCGGGAGTTCACCCACAAGGTGTTCGGCGTGCAGTGGCCGATTCTTCTGGTCGGCGCTTTCCTGGTGCTGGCCTTCGCGTTGGTGGCCGCAGGCTATTGGCGCCGGGGCGCGCTGGTGATGGCGATCGGCGTGGGTGTCGCGGCCGCGCTGCGTTTGACTCTCACCGATGAGCGAGCGGGGCTACTTGCGGTGCGCTCCAGGACATTTGACGTTCTCACCACCGCGTCGCTCAGCGCAGCCGTGCTGTACATCGCGTGGACGATCGATCCGCTCGGGACGAGCTAGCCCCACGTGCTTTGCGTGCGGGCGTGCCGAACCAGCGACGTCTCCGGCGTGTGCCGGTCGCGGGGGATCAGGTGCCTCACGCGAGCGTGGCCCGGATGCACACCGTGATGTAGGGCAAGGCCAGTCCGCTGACGTTGGCCAGGGCAGGGTGGGTGGCCAGCAACTCGCGTACGCGATCCAGCGTGCGGGCCCGCACCCGCTCCGGGGAGGTGATGCAGTAGCTACGCGAGGCCACCAGGTCGATCAGCGCCTGCGGCGTCAGATAGCTGGTCCAATCGATCTGTTCGCGCTCTATGTCGGTGAACGGGGCGGGCAGCGCCGCCGACTGGCTGAACGGGTCGGCTTCATGGCCGATGACGTGGCCCAGGTCCTTGACCCAACCCAGGCGCTCGTCGCGATTGTTCCACACCAGACCGAGCCGACCGCCCGGGCGCAGCACGCGGGCCACCTCCTTGATCGCGCGCTCCGGGTCGAACCAGTGCCATGCCTGGGCAACCAACACGGCGTCGATGCTGTCGTCGGGCAGCGGGATCTCTTCGGCGGTACCCA
Organism: Actinomycetes bacterium; assembly: GCA_022601275.1. Classification (GTDB taxonomy): domain Bacteria; phylum Actinomycetota; class Actinomycetes; order Mycobacteriales; family Mycobacteriaceae; genus Mycobacterium. The sequence continues at coordinate 33,970 of JAHZIT010000105.1, read as the reverse complement.
GCAGCGCCGGCGTGTCGGGCAGCGCGCTGCTCAGCAGGTCGAGCATCTCGGGGATCGGGTCGACAGCGATGACGTCGAGGCCGCGTTCCACCAGCCGGGTGGTGAGCTTGCCGGTGCCGGCGCCCAGATCGAGGACATCGCGGGCGTCAGCGGGAAGCAGCCAGTTGATCGCTTCAGGTGGATAGGACGGCCGCCCCCGCTCGTAGGCCGCAGCTTCTGCACCGAACGACAGTGACCGCTGCTCGGGGGAACCCGTCACGGAGACGCCATCTCCAGCGTCCGGCGGATCAACTTACCGACCGCATCGGTCTCCAGGAGGAACCCGTCGTGACCGTACACCGATTCGAGGACATCGAGACCCTGACAGCCGGGCAGCAGTTCGGCCAGCTGCTCCTGCAAGCGCAGCGGGTACAGCCGGTCGGAGGTGATGCCGCCCACCACCGTCGGTACCGGACAGCCGCGCAGCGCAGCCTCTACTCCGCCCCGGTCGCGTCCGACGTCGTGGCTGGACAATGCGTCGGTGAGCGCCACGTACGTACCTGCATCGAAGCGCGCGAGCAGCTTTTGGCCCTGATGTTCGAGATAGCTCTGCACGGAGTATCGACCGCCGGCGGCCGGGTCCTCCTCGGCCTGCGGGTCATTGCCGAACCGGTCGTCCAACTCCGTCTCGCCCCGATAGGTCAGGTGCGCGAAGCGTCGAGCGATCTGCACGCCGACGTCGGGGAAGCGTCGCGTGCCGTGGTAGTCGCCCCCGCACCAGTTCGGATCGGAGGTGATCGCGGCGACCTGGGTGCTCTGCGTTCCGATCTGGTCGGCAGTGGCACGCGCTCCGACCGCGAGCACGAGTCCCGCGCGCACGCTGTCGGGGTGGGTGACAATCCATTCCAGGGCTCGCGCTCCGCCCATCGAACCGCCGATCACCGCGGCGACCTCGGTGATACCCAGTTTGGCCAGCGCAGCTACGTCTGCAGCCACCTGGTCGCGTATTGATATCGCGGGAAACCTTGACCCCCAAGGCTTTCCATCGGGGGCCGGCGAGCTTGGTCCGGTCGAGCCCCGGCATCCGCCCAGGACGTTGGTCGAGATCGCGCACCAGCGGTCTGTGTCGATCGGCGCGCCGGGACCGGCGACCCCGTCCCACCAGCCGGGCGTCGGGTGCGCAGGTCCGGCCGGCCCGGTGATGTGGGAGTCACCGGTCAGCGCGTGGAGCACCACCACGACGTTGTCGCGCTGGGGTGAGAGTTCCCCCCACCGCTGCACCGCGATCGACACATCGTCGATGACCGCGCCGTTCTCCAGCTTCAGCGCGCCGATGTCGACGACGGCGACCTCACCCTCGCGGGGAAGCGTCGCGCGCTCGTCGCTGGCTCTCACATCCATGATTGTCACGTCACTGCCCTCAGGACGATGCCAGTGTGCGCGAATCGGTACCCGACAGTCGAGGAAGAGCTCCGGCCGCGGCAAAGCCCCGCTTGAGATCGGCGAGGAGATCGTCGATGCCCTCGATGCCGACGGCGAGCCGAACCAGGCCCGGTGTCACGCCGGTCGCGAGCTGTTCCTCGGGGGAGAGCTGTGCGTGGGTCGTCGATGCCGGGTGGATCACCAGAGATCGGACGTCGCCGATATTGGCTACGTGACTGTGCAGTGTCAGCGCATTCACGAAGGCCTTTCCCGCTTCGATGCCGCCGGCCAGCTCGAACGCCAGCACCGCGCCGGTTCCTTTAGGCGCCAGCTTCTTTCCCAGCTCGTACCACGGTGAGGTGGGCAGGCCCGCGTAGTTCACCGAGATGACGTCGGCGTGTCCGCTGAGGTACTCGGCGACCTTCTGTGCATTGGACACGTGGCGCTCGACGCGCAGGCTCAGCGTTTCCAGTCCCTGGGCGATGAGGAACGCATTGAACGGGGCGGCAGCCGAGCCGAGGTCTCGAAGCAGCTGAACGCGCGCCTTGAGTGCGTAGGCGGGCGGGCCCAGTTCGGCGAACACCACGCCGTGGTAGCTCGGGTCGGGGGTGGTGAAGCCGGGGAACCGCCCGTTGGTCCAGTCGAAGTTGCCGCTGTCGACGATGACGCCCGCGATCGCGGTTCCGTGCCCGCCGAGGTACTTGGTGGCCGAGTGCACCACTATGTCGGCGCCGTGCGCTATCGGCTGGATCAGGTACGGCGTTGCGATGGTGTTGTCGACGATCAGCGGGACGCCGGCCTCGTGCGCCACGGCCGAGACTCCGGGGATGTCGAGAATGTCGATCTGCGGGTTGGAGATGGTCTCGGCGAAGAATGCCTTGGTGTTGGGTTGGGTGGCGGCCCGCCAGGACTCCAGATCGTCGGGGTCATCGACGAAGCTCACCTCGATGCCCAGCTTGGGCAGCGAGTAGTGGAACAGGTTGTAGGTGCCGCCATACAGTCGCGGGCTGGACACGATGTGGTCGCCGACACCGGCGAGGTTGAGGATCGCGAAGGTCTCCGCAGCCTGCCCGGAGGACAGGAACAGCGCCGCGACGCCGCCCTCCAGGGCGGCGATGCGCTGCTCGACGACGTCCTGGGTGGGATTCATGATGCGGGTGTAGATGTTGCCGGGCTCAGCCAGGCCGAACAGCGCCGCCGCATGGTCGGTGCTGTCGAAGGTGTAGCTGGTGGTCTGGTAGATCGGCAGGGCGCGCGCGTTGGTGGCGACGTCGGGTGCCTGCCCGGCGTGTACCTGCTTGGTCTCGAACGCCCAGGTGGTGGCGTCGGTCTCGCTGTTGGTGCTCATAGATGTCCTCCTACCGCAGGGCGCCTGGTGATGGATTAGGAATGCGCAGCAGTCATCGACAACAGCGCACTCCTGACCTCGCCAACCGGTTTCCCCGTCTACTCAGGGGGCCCGTCATACAGCGGACCCGCGCTTGCCTTGCAGCCGCGAGTGGCTACTCAACCTGGTCATCACCCGGGGCACCCCACCGCGGTTGGAGGGTTGCCGGCCAGCGAGCCGGGGCTTGACGCTGGCGCTCATGACCGAAAGGAAGAATATCGCAAGGTGGTTAGCCCGTGCTAGTCGGTGGCGATAACAGGGCTCCCGTGGACGGCGGAGACCCGCGACTTGTTCAGCCGATCGCCTGCTCCGGCCCGTCGAGCTGATCGTCGAGGAAGTCGCGGATCAGGTCGGCGATCCGCTCCGGCGCCTCGAACATCGGGATGTGCCCCACGCCGTCGAGTTCGGTGTACCGGGTGCTCTTGGGCAGGTGCTTGCGGAAGTGCCGGGTGTACCGCGGATGCGGGAGCACCCGGTCCTTCTGGCAGATCACCATGTGGGTGGGGATGGTGTTGTCGGCGAGTTCCATCAGCCCGGGCAGCAGCAGTGCCTTCAGCAGCAGCTGGTAGTAGGCCGGGCAGTGGGTGACGTCGTCGATGATGTCGAGCAGGTCGGCGTCGCTGATGCCCTCCCGGGTGGCGCTGACCGGCACACTCGCCGCCGCCCGGGCCAGTGGCAGCCGGGCCGCCCGCGCCCCGAGCACCTTGGCGGTCAGCCACACCGGTAAACCCGCAACGAACTTGAACACGATCTCGTACTTGGCCGGCGACCACCGGTGCCACCCGCCGGCCGGTGCGATCGCGGTGAGCGAGCGGGCTCGGCCGCGCCGCTCCAGCTGGAAGGCCACCCAACCGCCGAGCGAATTGCCGACGATGTGGGCGCTGTCCCAGCCGAGTTCGTCGAGGTACCGTTCGACGTCGTCGGCGAGGGTGTTGCTGTCCAGCAACCAGGACGTGTTCTTGCGGCCACCGTTGTGGCCGGCCATGGTCGGGGCGAATACCTCGTAACGGCCGGTGTCGGCCAGCCGCGGCGCGACATCGCGCCATACGTTCTGCGACATCATGAACGGGTGCAGCAGCAGCACCGGCTCCCCGGAGCCGAGGTGGATGGGCCCGCGTTGGCTCATGAGCCCGACACTAAGTCGATACCGCTGGTACCGCAAGAACGATGCGGTCTGTTCCGGTTAGAGTCTGCGGTCGTGACGCGCACGCGGGGAGCAGCTCAGTGATCGTCAGCACGATCAACGTCAACGGAATCCGTGCGGCGGTCAAGCAGCGCTCTGTGCAGAACCTCGGCCTGCTGCCGTGGTTCAAGGAAACCGCCGCCGATGTGGTGTGCCTGCAAGAGACCCGCGCCGACGACGAGCAGTTGGCCGAAGCGCTGTCGCCGGTACTGGCGGATGGCTGGCATCTGGCATCGGCAGCGCCCCACATCAAGGGCCGCAACGGGGTCGCGGTGTTGTCCCGCACGCCCTTTGACGACATCAGGATCGGTTGCGGGGCTCAGGAATTCGCACTCCATGGCCGCTACCTCGAGGTGGACACCGCCGATCTGACGGTCGGCAGCGTCTACGTCCCCACCGGCGAGGCCGAAACCGCTCGGCAATCGGAGAAGGAACGGTTCATGGCCGCTGTCGCCGCTCGGATGACGACCCTTGGCGCGCAGGCGCGCGAGGCCGTGCTGTGCGGCGACTGGAACATCGCCCACACCGAGAACGACATCAAGAATTGGCGCGGCAATATCAAGAAGGCGGGGTTCCTCCCGCAGGAACGTCAGTGGCTCACCGATCTGCTGGCTGCCGGCTGGGTCGATGTGGTGCGCCAGGCGCATCCCGGGGCGGCAGGCCCCTACGCCTGGTGGTCGTGGCGGGGCAAGGCATTCGACAACGACGCCGGCTGGCGCATCGACTACCAGTTGGCTACGCCTGGTCTGGCAGCGCGGGTGGCGTCCGCACGCACCGAGCGACCGGCCGCCTATGCGCTGCGGTGGTCCGACCACGCTCCGGTAACAGTCGACTACTCGCGCGACCACCGGTGATTTCGGCGTGGTTGTGGTCGCTGAGCGGTGATAACCACGCCGAACTCGCCCCGGTAAGGCAGGCAATGTGAAAATGGCGGACATCATGAGCTCAGATACCAAGCCGGTCGTCTTCTCCGGCGCGCAGCCCACCTCTGATTCCCTGCATCTGGGCAACGCGCTGGGGGCGGTCAGCCAGTGGGTGGAACTGCAGGAAGGCCACGACGCCTACTTCTGCGTCGTCGACCTCCACGCGATAACCGTCGCGCAGGAACCCGAGACACTGCGCAAGCGGACCCTGGTGACCGCCGCGCAGTATCTCGCGCTGGGCGTCGATCCCGCCCGCGCGACGGTATTCGTCCAGAGCCATGTGCCTGCACATGCCGAATTGGCTTGGGTTCTAGGGTGTTTCACCGGTTTTGGGCTAGCCTCGCGGATGACGCAGTTCAAGGACAAGGCGCAGCGACAGGGTGCGGACGCCACCACCGTCGGGCTGTTCACCTATCCGGTGCTGATGGCCGCCGACGTGTTGCTCTACGACACCGAGCTGGTGCCCGTGGGTGAGGACCAGCGTCAGCACCTTGAACTGGCACGTGATGTCGCCCAGCGGTTCAATGCCCGCTTTCCCGACACTTTTGTGGTGCCCGAGGCGATGATCGGCAAGGCCACGGCCAAGATCTACGACCTTGCCGACCCGACGGCCAAGATGAGCAAGTCGGCCGCCACCGATGCCGGTCTGATCAGCCTGCTCGATGATCCAGCCAAGACCGCCAAGAAGATTCGCTCTGCGGTTACCGACAGCGAACGAGAGATTCGTTTCGATCCGGTTGCCAAGCCGGGGGTGTCCAACCTCCTGACGATCCAGTCGGCGGTGACCGGGGCCGACATCGACAAGCTGGTCGACAGCTATGTCGGTCGCGGATACGGCGATCTGAAGAAGGAGACCGCCGAGGCGGTAGTCGAGTTCGTGACGCCGATCAAGGCGCGGGTCGACGAATTGCTCGCTGACCCGGCCGAGCTGGAGAGCGTCTTGGCCGGCGGAGCCGCCCGGGCGCGGGAGGTTTCCGGACAGACCCTGCGGCGGGCGTATGACCGGTTAGGGTTTCTTCCGACGCACTAGCTACAGGGGGTCGGATGACCGCGCCGGACGCCTCGACCGAATCCGACGACAAGCCCGGCTTGCTGGACCGGTTGCGCGCGCGGATGCCGTGGTTCGACCACGTAATGCGCGCCCAGAAGCGATACAACGACTGCAAAGGCGACTTTTACGCCGCCGGGATCACCTACTTCACCATTTTCGCGTTGTTTCCGTTGTTGATGGTCGGGTTCGCCGTCGGCGGCTTCGTACTGGCCAGCCGGCCCGAACTGCTCGCCGAGATCGGAACCCGCATCAGGGCCACCATCAGCGGTGACCTCGGTCAGCAGGTCGTTGAGCTGATGGATTCGGCAATCCAGTCACGGGCGTCGGTGGGAATTATCGGCCTGGCCACCGCTACCTGGGTGGGGCTGGGCTGGATGAACAACCTACGCGAGGCACTGAGTCAGATGTGGGGCCGCTTCCGCGACGAGCGCGAGGGATTCGTCCGCACCAAGCTCTCGGATCTGGGGGCGCTGCTCTCGGTGTTCGTCGCCATCGTCGTCACCGTTGCGCTGACGGCGCTGAGCAACAGCTCGCTGATGGAGAACATCCTGCACTGGTTCGGCATCGGCGACACCAGAGCCTTGAGCCTGTTCTTGTACTGGGCCTCGATCGCGCTGTCGATACTGGTGTCATGGCTGTTGTTCACCTGGGTGATCGCGCGTTTGCCCCGGGAGTCGGTCAGCTTCCAAAGCAGCGTGCGGGCCGGACTCATCGCCGCGGTCGGATTCGAAATCTTCAAGGTGGTCGCGGCGATCTACCTGCGTTCGGTGCTCACCGGTCCGGCGGGTGCGACGTTCGGTCCGGTGTTGGGGCTGATGGTGTTCGCCTACATCACGGCAAGGCTGGTGCTGTTTGCCACCGCCTGGGCGGCGACGACACCGGAGAATATGGGCGAAGACCTCGTTCCCGCGCCGGGTCCGGCTGTAATCAGGAACCGGATCATCACCCGGCCCGGGCTGGGGCCGTGGCAGGCGGCGGTCGCCGCCGGGGTGGGGGCGCTCGGCGCGCTGAGTATTTCGCGGTGGCGCAGGCGTTAAGCGATTCGGCGTTTACCGATAGCGAGGCAATCAATACCCGGGCCGGCGATTCATCGCTCGCGCGCCCATGATCAGGGTAAAGACGATGATGGTCCCGACCACGCCCACTCCCACACGGACAGGTAGTGCGTTGACGTCAGGTAGGACGGCGTTGGCATTGGTTTTCGTGACCGCGGCGGCCGGGTCCGCCCTGTTCGCGACGAGGGAAGGGTCCGGCTCAATCAGTGTGCCGACCTTGGTGCCCGGTGCGGTGGCGTATCCGTAGTCCAAGAGTCGGGCGGCCTGTTCCCAGGGGGCGATCGGCTGCCTGGTGCCACGCAGCAGGACGGCGACCAAGCGCCGACCATCGCGGTTGGCGGCGCCGACGAAAGTCTGCCTGGCGTCGTCGGTGTACCCGGTCTTACCGCCGATCGCGCCCGGGTAGTTGTCGAGAAGTTTGTTGTCGTTCTCCACCGGGTAGCCGCCGCCGCCGCCACGTCCTGGGAATGGGAATGACTGGGTGGCAACGATTTTGGTGAATATTGGGTTCTGCCAGGCATATCGGTAGAACAGGCCGATATCGTAGGCCGAGGTGCTCATGCCGGGGCCGTCGAGTCCTGACGGGGTGGCCACCCGGGTGTCTCGCGCCCCCAGCTTGCTGGCCAGGACATTCAGCTTGTTCAGTGCGGTTTCCATCCCACCCATCTGCATGGCCAGTGCGTATGCGATGTCGTTGCCGGAGTACATCAGCAGGCCGTGTAGCAGGTCGTTGATCGAGTAGAAGCCGCCCTCTCCGATGCCGACCTTGGTGCCCTCCTGTGCAGCGTCCTCTGCGGTGCCGGGAACCACCTTGTGTAGCGGTAGTTCCCGGATCGCCTGCATCGCGGTGAGCACCTTGATAACGCTGGCCGGGCGATGTCTGCCGTGCGGGTCTCGCGCGGCGATCACGTCACCGCTGTCGAGGTCGGCGACCAGCCATGCCTCCGCGGAGACATCTTCGGGTACCGGCGGCGTGCCGCGCGCCGTGATGATTCCGCAGCCCCGGAGCGCATCCCCGCCCAAGGGTTTGGCGGGCACGGGCAACGGTGCCGGGGGATCGCCGACCTTGGGGATCTCAGAGGAGTCGACCGCTGGAGGTGTCGTCACCCGGTAGGGGCATGGGTCCGGCGTCGCGTTCGGATCCGCGGCAGCGAGCGGGGCCGCGGCCAGCATCAATGCTGTGACCAGCGCCGACGCGCGCGTGGAGATTCTTCCTAGCATCGCCATCGTGTGCGCAGGTTAGGCGATCGGTGGGGTGATATCGAGGAGCCACGCGGTGACTGGTGTGGTCAGAGTTTCAAATGTGACTTCGGTTCGCCGCTGGCGGACGCGCCTTCCCCGGCGGATCGGTGAGGCTTCAGGTCCTGGCGGCGGGGGCTGTACCAGGCCCGCGTCGGGGCGGATGTTTCTTATCAAGCTCACGGCTAATCCTGACGGTAACGCTCAGGTACGCCGCGCATGCTTCAAGCGTCGGACGAGGAGAATCCTGAAGTTTTCCACCAGGAGGCGCGGATATGAGAAGCAATACAGCAGGTGCGACCGTTGTGCACATGGACTCGCACCCAGCCTTCCGCGCTGCTCAGCGGCGCTCCCTTGAACTTTCCGAGGCGATGCGCAGGCATCCATCGTTTCAATCTCGGAGTGGACCGGGCGCCGGCGACGGCGACGCCCTGCACAGATTGGGCGCATGCTAGGGGCCATCGCTTGACGCGATGGACCACGGTCCGAACAGGTCCCAGAAAAGGGCGACCCCGGCGGTGGGGGCGCCCTTTTCTGCTTGTCGGCTCACTGTGATCGAGCCGGCGCACTGTGATCGAGCCGGCTCACTGTGATCGATCGGGGCGGTGAATACCCGGTCCGTCCCGTAAGGGAGTGTGCCGCCACCTCACTGTCATTTCGTAGCCCGATCTCAGGTCCGTATCAGCTGCCGGATGAAGGATTGAGGTGCTCGACCCGAGAAAGTCGACTGCAGACTGGAGACTTGAGATGGCCTACCTGACCCAAGCCGCGGCGTACCGTGAGTCATCGGACATGCCAGGTCATTACGCTTCAGCCAGCCCCGTGCCGAAACTTGAGGCCATGCTCCAGAAGAAAGCTCTGGAGGCGCAGGTTCTGGACCTTTTCTGGACCGGTGACGACTAGCCGCCGGCGCCATTGCTGAGGACGCCGATGCCTTCTGCTTAGAGCGAGGTTTCGGCAAGGTCGACGCAGCCCAGATACGGCGCACCGATGCTGCCTATCCACAGCCGGCCGTTGGCCTCGACCAACCCCGTCGCCATACTGAACGACGGGTGCGTCGTGCGGAGGCCCGCGACTGCGTCGCCGGTGTCAGGGTCGAAAGCGACCACCCACACCACCGCTTCCGGCTTCGGCTGCAGCGGCTTCGGCAGGCGCCACACCATCTTGCGCAGCAGCGGCGGACCAGCGGCCAACCGGTCGGCCAGTGGGTTGGCAGGGGTGACCATCGCACACCAGATCCGACCTCCGGAGCCCGTGGACAGATTGTCGGGCATCGCCGGAAGGTTTTCCACCAGCGGCGTCACGGTGCCGGCGTGCGGGCCGGTCAGCCAGTATTTCGACAGCCGACGCCCCTGGGTCTCGGCAATCACCAGCGCCGATCCGTCTGCGGTCAGCGTAACGCCGTTGGCGAAGTACAGGCCGCCCAGCACCTTGGTGACCGTTCCGTCGGCGTCGAGCCGGTAGAGGTTGCCCCGTCCCCGGGCCTCCAAGATCGCACCGAGGTAGTCGGCCACGGTGAATGCACTGGTGGATTCAGTGAAATACACAGTGCCATCGGTTGTTTCAATGACATTGGAACAAAATTGCAGCGGCCGACCGTCCACTGTGTCGACCAACGTCTCGAATCTGCCGGTGCCGGTGTCCATCGCGAGCAGCCCCCGGGGACTGTCGCACACCAGCAGCCGACCGTCGCGCGTGAAAGTCAATCCGAGTGGGCGGCCCCCGGTGTTCCCGACAGTCCGCGGTCTGCTGCCGTCGGGTTGCAGCGTGACGACGCTGCCGTCGAGCGAGCCGGTCCAGAGGCATCCGTCGGCGTCCACCACTACGTCTTCCGGCTCACCGCCGGGTATCGGGAGGAGTGTGATTGCGGCGGTTGGAAACGCGGGGAGCTGGTCGACAGGCGGTGCCTGCCACCGGACCGGGTCGATGCGCGGTTTGGGCACTCGTACAGTCTCGCCGAAATGACCGTTCGATAGGTCAATACTCGACCCTTTTTCTCCCCCGCGTGCCGTGCCGGCGTGATTCCGGGGTCCCTACATCCGTCGGCTCGCTTCGGTCAGTACGCCGTGCAGGACCTCGTAGATGGCGGTGAACTCCTGTTGCCCGCTGATCAGCGGGGGCGCCAGCTGCACCACCGGGTCGCCGCGGTCGTCGGCGCGGCAGTACAGTCCGGCTGCCCACAATGCCGGAGTCAGGAAACCGCGCAGCAGCCGCTCACTTTCCTCGGCGTTGAATGTCTCCTTGGTGACCTTGTCTTTGACCAATTCGATGCCGTAGAAGAAGCCTTCGCCGCGGACGTCGCCGACTATCGGCAGGTCGCAGAGTTGTTCGAGCGTGGACCGGAAGACCGGCGCCATCTGCTGCACGTGGTCGTTGATGCCTTCACGCTCGAAGATGTCGAGGTTGGCCAGCGCTACCGCTGAGGACACTGGATGCCCGCCGAACGTATAGCCGTGCCCGAACACGGTATGCCCGTCGTCGAACGGATCGAACAGCCGGTCGCTGGCGACCATCGCGCCGATTGGGGAGTAGCCCGAGGACAACCCCTTCGCGCACGTGATGATGTCCGGAACGTAACCGAGCTCTCCCAGACCGCTACTGCACGCGAACATCGAGCCGATCCGGCCGAAGGCGCAGATCACCTCGTCGGAGACCAGCAGCACATCGTAATCGTCGCAGATCTGGCGTACCCGCTCGAAGTAGCCAGGTGGCGGTGGAAAGCAACCGCCGGCATTCTGGACCGGCTCGAGAAAGACAGCGCACACCGTGTCCGGTCCTTCGAACTCGATCGCCTCGGCGATGCGATCGGCGCAATAGCGTCCGAAGGCCTTGATGTCGGTGTCGTAGGGTTCCGGGGCCCGGTAGAAATTGGTGTTGGGTACTCGGAAGCCGCCGGGAACGAGCGGTTCGAACGGCGCCTTGAACTCCGGGATCCCGGTGATCGACAGTGCGCCCTGCGGCGTGCCGTGGTAGGCGATCGAACGCGAAACCACCTTGTGCTTGCCGGGTTTCCCGGTAAGCCGGTAGTACTGCTTGGCCAGTTTCCACGCGCTCTCCACAGCCTCGCCACCGCCGGTGGTGAAGAACACCCGGTTCAGGTCGCCGGGCGCGTAGTCGGCGATCCGCTCGGCCAGCTCGATCGCCGTCGGCGTGGCGTAGGACCACAGCGGAAAGAATGCCAGGGTCTCGGCTTGCTTGGCGGCGGCCTCGGCAAGCTCCTTTCGGCCGTGGCCGAGCTGGACCACAAACAGGCCAGAGAGTCCGTCGATGTACCTGCGACCCTTGTCATCCCAGATATGCACACCGTCACCGCGGGTGATGATCGGCGGAGTGATTCCCGCGCCGTGGCGGGAAAAATGGCCCCAGAGATGGCGGTTCGCCTTTGCCGCCAGATCGGATGACGGCTCACCGTTGGCATCGCGAGCGGTCATTGTGAACCCCAATTCTCCTTCAGATCGGACTGTTTCAGATAGACGAGTGGCGCGGGGGCTATAACTCCCGGCAGCGCGGGGATCTTGGTGTTGAGCGTGTCGAGCAGGGGATCATCGTCTTCGGGGACCACCTCGACCAGGGCGCCGACCCTGCGCAGGGCCCGGTGCCGGACCTGGCCCCGGAGCGCGCGAGAGAGGTTGACCCAGAACGAGACGGGGCCGACAGCGCGTGGGACGGCTGAGTTGGCCATGCCCCTGATTGTGCCCGGATTCTGTTGCACCGAGCAACCACGACGATGGAATCCTCCTTGGGTTCAGTGCGTTCGGCTTGGGATAGGACATGAGTGACTACTGGCTCGAGGATTGCCTGACCATCAAGCATGTCAGGAACACCATCGCCGGGCGGCCGAGAAGTTCTGGCACCGAACTGTTTTCACACGGCACTCGGCGTCAGGTTGACCGACCGGGGGTTATTCGGCGCGCGGTACCACGATCACCGGGATGTCGACGCCGGCAAGGATCCGCGCCGCCGTCGAGCCCAGGAAGATTCGGCGTGGCGCGGCGAATCTGCTGGACCCGACGACGAGCAGATCGCCGTCGTCCCAATTGAGTTTTTTCAGCGCCGACTCCAGCGTCGTGCCGTCGGCGACCAGGGAAGTGATAGCGGGGACATCCGGCAGCGCACGGGCGGCAGCGGCGAGGTTCTCCTCGACGGCCGTGACCTGCATCTGCCTGAGCTCGCGCGCGCTGCTTGCCTCGCTGAGGTTTTCCGCCGACACGAGTGAAAGCATGCGGATGGGCAGCCCGGCGCCACGGGACAGCGTGATCGCGTACGGCAGCGGGTTGTCGTCGGTGGCCCGGGTGGGTACCGCGGCGGTGACGCCTTCGATCACGACGTCGGGGTCTTCAGCGTAGCCACGCGGTGCCAGCGCCACCGGGATCGGGGAGGAATGCAGCAGCGCACCGGCGACCGGCCCGATAGTGTGGCGGCCGAAGAATCCGTCCCGTGCGCCGCCGACCACGATCAGGTCTGACGATTTCTGCTCGGCGAAGTCGATCAGGGACTCGGCGAACGATTCGCCGACGGTGACCGTGGACGAGGCGGTGACCCCGTCCGCCGACAGCCTGGACAGCGCTCTGGACACCCACTGCTCTCCCCGTGCCACGAGCAACTGCTGGTACTGCGCTCGGCCAGGATGTCCGTCGGGCAACTCCTCGCGTACCACCAAAAGGACGTCGACAGTGGCGTCGAAGGTCTTGGCGATCGCACTGGCCAGGGCGATGCCGTCGTCGCCGGTCGGGGTGGCTAGGTAACCGACAGTCAGATGCATTGATAATCCTGCTCTTTCAGAGTCGTTTAATACACGTCGGGAACTTTGACTTCGGTACTGGAATTCAGTGTCTCGCCGCGGAAGAACCGCTTGGTGCCGAATGTGAAGCACGCCAGCATCAACGGGATGCCAAGAACCAGCATGCCGATGCCGAGTACGAACACCCCGCCAATGGGGCCGAAGGCGGTGTAGCCGTAGTCGGGCTGGATCATGTCCTTGGCGCTGATGCCGAACGCCACAGCCATCGACAGGCCGCCAAGTAGCGGGAAGATGCCACGGAAGAACAGGTTTCGGGCCGAGGTGAACAGTGTGTGGCGGAAATACCAGACGCAGGAGAAGGCTGTTATGCCGTAGTAGAACGCCACCGCCAAGCCCAGCGAAGCCACCGAATCGAGCAGCGAATTCTCTGACAACAACGACAACACCAGGTAGAAGCAGAGCGCCGAAACACCCATGACCATGGTGCCGAATACCGGGGTCATGAAGCGAGGGTGGACATAGCCGAACCGCCGGGGCAGCGCCTCGTAGACCGCCATCGACAGCGTGCCACGCGCCGTCGGCAGGATCGTGGTCTGCGTCGATGACAGCGCCGAAACCGACACGGTGAGCAGCAGCAGAGCGGCAGCGATGCTGCCGGCGACCGGCTCGCCGAGCACCGTCAGAACATCGTCGGTGTTCATCGCATTGTTCAGGCCGATGCCCACGTCGCCGAACCCGGAGAAGGACTGGACGGCGTAGGCCACCAAGACGTAGGTGAACACCAGGATCCCGGTGGTGATCAGCGCGGCGAGGCCGGGCGTCCGGCCCGGGTCCTTGGTCTCCTCGCCCACCGCCAGGCACGCGTCCCAGCCCCAATAGATGAAGATGCACAAGATGATCGCTGCGGCGATCGATGACACGTCGAGCCCGCTGGGCCACAACCATGACCACTGTGGGGTGATGGACTGGGCGCCGGCGTTTCCGGCGAAGACTCGGATCAGCGCGATGAGGCTGACGGTGATCAAGACGCCGAACTGAATGGTCATCAGCACGTTCTGCACCCGTTCGCTGATCACGATGCCGCGCGCCGACAGTAGGGTCATCGCGAGGATGAAGAACGAGCCGAGGCCGACCTTCGCGAGGAGGCTGTCGGCCAGGCCGTCGAGGCCGAGGAACTCGAACAGGTAGATCGCCGCGATTTCGGCGACGTTGGCCAGCACGATGATCCCCGACACCGCCAGGCCCCAGCCGCCGATCCAGCCGATCCACGGTCCGAATGCTTTGGTGCCCCAGGTGAATGTGGTTCCGCAGTCGGGAGTGTCCTGCGCCAGTTCTTTGTAGGCGAAGGCAACCAGCAACATCGGAATGAACGCCAGGACGAACATCGATGGCGCCTTCTCGCCGACGGCGAGCACCACGTAGCCGAGCGTGGCGGCCAGGCTGTAGGCGGGCGCGACGGCGGCAAGACCGATGACGATGTTGCCGACGAGGCCGAGCGCCCCCGCCTGCAGGCCCTTGTCACCGACGGCGGGCGCGGCAGGGTCCTGCGCGATTGCCATTCGCGCAATATACGGTTCCGCTGCGGGAGGTGCGCGGTGTACGGGGAAAACGATGGAGGGGCGTCGATTTGCGAAGAAATCCGGCTCTCGGGCAGGTCATTCCGAGTCGCGGTGCCAGGCCACCATGTAGATCGCCATCGCCGATGCCAGCCCGATGAGCACCCACAGGACGATCGCCTGATCTACCCAGGCGCCGGTTGGCGGTGCACCCGGCAGGAAGTTGCGCAGCGGCACAACGGCGAACAACATCGCCGCGAACCACGTCGTCAGCGGTGGCAGGAACTTCCGTTTACCCATCGCGGTTTCGATGGCAACGAAGAGCGCCAGCGCGGGCAAGGTGATGAGCACCAGGATGATACCGAGGTCGAACGCCAGCGTGCCGCGGCTGCGCTGCAGCGCTACCACCGACTCAGTGGGTGGTGAATCGGATTCTTCGACGTGGATGTTCCAACCGCCGATTTTGCCGCTGAAGCGAATCTCGGCGGGTTCCACGAATCGGGAATCGCCCGAGCCGATCAGCGCGTCCGCAGTCACCGGTCTCGTGCGATAGCTGTCGAAGGGCCAAAGGTTGGCATCACCCTGGGCTCCGATCGTCGCAACTGTGCTCGCCGGGGTCTCGCCCTCGTCAAACCGGATTTCGCCCAGATTTACCCACGGGTAAAGGCGGACGACGACGTCGGTATTGAGAACGCCCAGTCGTTCGTCGAGGTAGCGCTTCGGCGGGATGAGCCAGACTCGAATCTCTAACTCGTTGGTGGCGGGATGGATATCGTCCATCTCGATGGCGACCACCGGGATGTCGGCAGGCCGGGGGTCGAACGGCTCAAGTGGTGGGGCTGAGCCGCTGACCCACCAGTTAGGGACCAGGGAAGCGATGTACAACAGCCCGACGATGGCGATGCTTGCCTTCGTGCTCAGCCGCCTACGCGGCGGGCGCATGTCATCGGGCACCCGAGGATGATATCGCCGGTGAGTCAGCGCGCGAACATCAGCGCGCGCTTGACCTCCTGGATCGCCTGGGTCACTTGAATGCCCCGCGGGCAGGCATCAGTGCAGTTGAACGTGGTGCGGCAGCGCCACACGCCATCGACGTCGTTGAGAATGTCGAGCCGCTCGGCGGCTCCCTCGTCCCGGCTGTCGAAGATGAAACGGTGCGCGTTGACGATGGCGGCCGGACCGAAGTAGGAACCCGCGCTCCAATAGACCGGGCAGCTCGTGGTGCAGCACGCGCAGAGAATGCACTTGGTGGTGTCGTCGTAGCGCGCCCGGTCGGTCTGGCTCTGGATCCGCTCGCGGGTCGGCTGATTGCCCGTGGTGATCAGATAGGGCTTGATCGCGCGGAACGCGTCGAAGAACGGCTCCATGTCCACAACCAGGTCCTTCTCCACCGGCAGTCCGCGGATCGGCTCGATCGAGACGGTGAGCTGCTTGCTCGAATTCTTGGGCAGCAGGTCGCGCATCAGCACCTTGCAGGCCAGCCGGTTGACGCCGTTGATGCGCATCGCGTCGGATCCGCACACGCCGTGGGCGCAGGACCGGCGGAATGTCAGGGTGCCATCCAGGTACCACTTGACATAGTGCAGCAGGTTGAGCAGCCGGTCGGACGGCAGGCACGGTACGCGGAAGCTCTGCCAGCCGCCCGAATCGGCGTGTGCATCGGGGTCTTCCGGGTTGAACCGGGCGATCTTCAGCGTCACCATCACCGCACCCTCGGGCACCGGCGGCAACGTCGAATCCTTCGTCCGGACATCGGGAACTGTCATCAGTACTTCCGTTCCATCGGCTCGTACCGCGTCTGGACCACCGGTTTGTAGTCCAGCCGAATGTCACTCAGAAGCTCTGGTGCGCTGTTGGACACCCCGGTCCCGTCGCCGCTGCCCTTCGAGACTTTGTAGGCCATCGTGTGACGCATGTAGTTGGTGTCGTCGCGGTTGGGGTAGTCCTCACGCGCGTGCCCGCCGCGGGATTCCTTGCGGTTCAGTGCCCCGGTCACGGTGACCTCGGCAAGCTCCAGCAGGAAGCCCAGCTCAATGGCCTCGAGTAGGTCGCTGTTGTAGCGTTTTCCCTTGTCCTGCACGGTGAGTCGTGAATAGCGCTCCTTGAGTGCATGGATATCGGTCAGCGCCTGCTTGAGTGTCTCCTCGGTGCGGAAAACCGCGGCATTGTTGTCCATCGACCGTTGCAGTGCGCCGCGGATATCGGCGACCCGCTCGTTGCCGTGTTCGGAGAGAATGTCACCGACCCAGCCGGTCACCATGGCGGCCGGATTCTGCGGCAAGGCGACGAAGTCGCGGCCCAGGGCGTAGTTGGCCGCCGCGATGCCGGCGCGACGGCCGAACACGTTGATGTCGAGCAGCGAGTTGGTACCCAGGCGGTTGGCACCGTGCACCGACACGCACGCGCATTCGCCGGCCGCGTACAGGCCGGGCACGATGGTGGTGTTGTCGCTGAGCACCTGGCCGTTGACGGTGGTCGGGATGCCGCCCATCACGTAGTGACAGGTCGGGTACACCGGGACGAGTTCCTTGACCGGATCCACGCCCAGGTAGGTACGCGCGAACTCGGTGATGTCAGGCAACTTGGCCTCGAGCACGTCCGCGCCCAGATGGCGTACATCGATGTAGACGTAATCCTTGTCCGGTCCGGCGCCCCGGCCCTCCAGCACTTCGAGCACCATCGAACGGGCCACGATGTCGCGGGGCGCCAGGTCGACGATCGTCGGCGCGTAGCGTTCCATGAACCGCTCACCGTCGCCATTCAACAGGCGCCCGCCCTCGCCACGCACGGCTTCGGAGATCAGGATGCCCAGTCCGGCCAGGCCAGTCGGATGGAACTGGTGAAACTCCATGTCCTCCAGTGGAAGTCCCTTGCGGAAGATGATGCCCAGGCCGTCGCCGGTCAGCGTGTGTGCATTGGAGGTGGTCTTGTACATCCGGCCCGAACCCCCGGTGGCGAACACGATCGCCTTGGCGTGGAATACGTGGATGTCTCCGGTCGCCAGCTCATATGCGATGACGCCGGTGGCGACCGGGCCTGCCGCAGTCTGCGTCATCGCGATGTCGAGCGCGTAGAACTCGTTGAAGAACTCCACGTCATGCTTGACGCAGTTTTGATAGAGCGTCTGCAGGATCATGTGGCCGGTGCGGTCGGCGGCGTAGCAGGCGCGTCGCACCGGAGCCTTGCCGTGATCGCGAGTGTGCCCGCCAAAGCGGCGCTGGTCGATGCGGCCCTCAGGGGTGCGGTTGAACGGCATCCCCATCTTCTCGAGGTCGAGCACCGCGTCGATGGCCTCCTTGGCCATGATCTCGACGGCATCCTGGTCGGCCAGGTAGTCACCGCCCTTGACGGTGTCGAAGGTGTGCCACTCCCAGTTGTCCTCTTCGACGTTGGCCAACGCGGCACACATGCCGCCCTGGGCCGCGCCGGTGTGACTGCGTGTCGGGTACAGCTTGGTCAGCACCGCGGTGCGTGCCCGCGGGCCGGCCTCGACTGCTGCGCGCATACCGGCCCCGCCCGCGCCGACAATGACGACGTCGTGACGATGTTCTTGAATCAAGGTTGCCGTCTCCTTGCAGAGCTCACTGGGAAGATCATGGGGAAGGTCATCGGAATTCTCACGAGATTGTCGCGTCGAAGGTCAGCAGTACATAGGTACCCAGGATCAACGTGAACGCCACCGACAGCGCCAGCAATGTGTTGAGCCAGAACTTGGTGCTGTCCTTGCGGGTGTAGTCGGCGATGATCGTGCGCATCCCGTTGCCGCCGTGCAGTTGTGCCAACCACAACATCAGCAGGTCCCAGGTCTGCCAGAACGGCGAGGCCCAGCGTTGAGCGACGTAGTTGAAGTCGATGCGGTACACGCCACCGTCCCAGATCAGTCCGATGAACAAGTGTCCCAGGACCAGGAAGACGAGGACGACGCCCGAGAACCGCATGAACAGCCAGGCGTATTTCTCGAAGTTGGGCATTCCCGCGCCGCGCCGGGGTGCGCGGGGGTTGTCCAGGCTCGCGGGCCGGTCGTAGGTGCGCTGCATGACCGGGGCCGGGCCGCCGCGATCGCTGATGTGATCGTAGGGATTCTCCCCTCGGACGGGAGCTGATCCACCGGTCTTCGGCTGCACTGTGCTTCGGGGCCCGCCGCTGCTGCCCGCCGGCCCGCTCACAGGAACCGCTCCGCCATGTGCATGCCGATGATGCCCAGGGCCGGGATGAAGACCGCCAGCCAGACGCCGGCGACGACCCACAACATAAGCCGCTGATACTTCGGACCGTGTTGCCAGAAGTCGATCAGGATGACCCGCACGCCGTTGAGGGCGTGGTAAAGGACCGCGGCGACCAGACCGATCTCCATCAGACCGACGATCGGGGTTTTGTAGGTTTCGATGACCTGGTTGTAGGCCTCCGGGCTAACCCGCACCAGCGCGGTGTCGAGCACGTGGACGAACAGGAAGAAGAAGATGGTCGCGCCTGTGATGCGGTGCAGCACCCAGGACCACATGGCCGGATCGCCACGGTAGAGGGTCCGTCTTCGCGATCGGGCTTGCGGAGGCGGCAGCTCCCCGCTTGCGGGTGTCAGACTCGATGTCTGAGTACTCATCTGGCCTCCAACGCCATCGGTGACGCTCGGGGGAGGTCCCGCAAGCCCCGGACGGGCGTGGCCTGGACCGCTTCCCGAACCTCGGGGCGACTCTAAACCCACTTCATATCTAACCCCACTTCATACTGGTTATCGAACTACCGTGTAGCCGATCGCGGAACTCTATTCACAAAATTATCCTTACCTATCCAGAAAAGACGTCGGTGGACGAAACTTCCGAGTGCACGGGGAAGCATGCTGAAGGGGCAGTGATGGCCGGAGTTATTGATTGGAAGTCATTGCGGAACAGCGCGATTGAGGCATCGGCCAAGGCCTACGCGCCCTATTCGGGATTCCCGGTGGGGGCGGCGGCGTTGGCGGACGATCACCGAATAATTTCCGGTTGCAATGTGGAAAATGTCTCATACGGTCTAGGGCTTTGTGCCGAGTGTGCTGTGGTGTGCGCGCTGCACGGCACCGGCGGCGGCCGGTTGATCGCACTGTCTTGTGTCGACGGCGCAGGCCATACCCTGTTGCCGTGCGGACGGTGCCGGCAGCTGCTCCTCGAACACGGTGGGCCGGACATGCTCGTCGACCATCCCCGGGGCCCGCGCAACCTGTCCGCGCTACTGCCCGACGCCTTCGGTCCTGAGGATCTGGCCCGGGTCCACCGATCATGACGTCGTTCGATGCTCCGACGATCATCCGTACCAAGCGGGACGGCGGGGTCATGTCCGACGAGGCCATCGACTGGATGATCGACGCCTACACCCGCGGTCATGTCGCCGAGGCTCAGATGTCGGCGCTGCTCATGGCCATCTTCCTGCGTGGCATGAACACCACCGAGATCGCCCGATGGACTGCCGCCATGGTCGATTCGGGGGAGCGGTTCGACTTCACCGATCTCGTCAGCACACACGATTCCGGCAAACCGCTGGCACTGGTCGACAAGCACTCCACCGGCGGCGTCGGGGACAAGATCACCATTCCGCTGGTGCCCATCGTGATGGCCTGTGGCGGCGCAGTGCCCCAGGCGTCGGGTCGCGGTCTCGGCCACACCGGCGGCACCCTGGACAAATTGGAGTCGATTCCGGGTTTCACCGCCGAACTCACCAAAGCCCAGATTCGCCGACAACTCTGCGAACTCGGTGCGGCGATCTTCGCCGCGGGGGAACTGGCTCCGGCCGACCGATTGATCTACGCGCTGCGCGACGTCACCGCCACCACCGACTCGCTGCCGTTGATCGCCAGCTCGGTGATGAGCAAGAAGATCGCCGAGGGCACCCGCGGGCTTGTGCTGGACTGCAAAGTCGGGTCCGGGGCCTTCATGTCCAGCGAGGCGGAGGCACGGGAGCTGGCCTGCAGCATGGTTGATCTGGGCGCCGAATACGGGCTGGAAACCCGCGCGCTGCTCACCGATATGAACGTGCCGCTGGGCCGAGCCGTGGGCAATGCCGTCGAAGTCGTCGAATCCCTGGAGATACTCGAGGGCGGCGGACCCGAAGACGTGGTCGAGCTGACGCTGACCCTGGCGCGCGAGATGCTCGATATCGCCGGTATCGACGCGGTCGACCCGGCGCAAACCCTGCGCGACGGCTCCGCGATGGACCGGTTCTGCAAGCTGGTCACCGCCCAGGGCGGCGACGCCAGCGCCCTCGCCTGCAACGTGGGCGCCCGCGGATTGCCCATCGGTGCACACACTGAGACCGTCACGGCAACCCGCGGTGGCACGATGGGAGACATCGACGCATTGGCAGTGGGGCTGGCCGTCTGGCGGCTCGGAGCAGGCCGCTCCGAGCCGGGCGGCCGCGTTCAGGCCGGTGCCGGAATGCGCATTCACCGCAGGCCCGGCGAGCCCGTCGCCGCGGGTGAAACACTGTTCACCCTCTACACCGACACCCCGGAACGGTTCGTGGGGGCCATGTCAGAGCTCGACGGCGCCTAGGCCGTCGGTGACCGGGCACCGGCTGTCCGGCCGCTCATCATCGACCGGATCACGTGAGGAGCTCGCGGTGACGACCCCGCTGAATCTGGACAACATCCGCCGCGCGCCCAAGGCCCTGCTACACGACCATCTCGACGGCGGGCTGAGACCGGCCACGGTGCTCGACCTGGCCGTCCAGTGCGGCTACCAGGACTTGCCCGCCACAGACGTCGATTCGCTGACAAGCTTCTTCCGGGCTGCCGCCCACAGCGGTTCGCTGGTTCGCTACCTGGAGCCGTTCGCGCACACCGTCGGAGTCATGCAGACACCTGAGGCGCTACATCGCGTGGCCCACGAGTGTGTGGAGGACCTGGCGAGCGACAACGTCGTCTACGCCGAGGTCCGGTTCGCCCCCGAGTTGCACATCGACGCCGGGCTGTCGCTGGATGCCGTCGTCGACGCGGTGCTCGCGGGCTTCGCCGACGGTGAGAAGGCCGCGGCCGCATCGGGGCGCGCCATCGTGGTGCGGTGTCTGGTCACGGCGATGCGGCATGCCGCGCGCTCGCTCGAGATCGCCGAGCTGGCGATCCGGTTCCGAGATAAGGGTGTGGTCGGCTTCGACATCGCCGGAGCTGAGGCGGGCTACCCTCCGACCCGGCACCTGGGCGCATTCGAGTACATGCGGAAAAACAACGCCCGCTTCACAATCCACGCTGGCGAGGCATTCGGACTGCCGTCTATTCAGGAGGCGATCTCGTTCTGCGGCGCCGACCGGCTGGGCCACGGGGTGCGGATCGTCGACGACATCGAGGTGCACGGCGACAGCGAGGCGACGCTGGGGCGGCTGGCGTCGATCCTGCGGGACAAGCGGGTGCCGTTCGAGCTATGTCCCAGCAGCAACGTGCAGACCGGGGCCGTCGCCAGCATCGCCGAGCACCCGTTCGCGTTGCTGGCCAGGCTGCGGTTCCGGGTGACGGTCAACACCGACAACCGGCTGATCAGCGATACCACGATGAGCCAGGAGATGCTGCGCTTGGTCGAGGCGTTCGGCTACGGCTGGAGTGATCTCGAGCGTTTCACCGTCAACGCGATGAAGTCGGCGTTCATCCCGTTCCCTGAGCGGTTGGCGCTCATTGACGACGTGATCAAGCCGCGCTATGCGGTGCTCGTCGGCTAACGTTCCTCCGCGAGCGCGCGTGTTTGTGCGGCGCCGCGCCGCTAACTACGGCATTTTGCGCGCGCTCGTCAATGCGCGCTCGTCAATGATGGCGGAGCGCGGGTTCACTCTTGGCGCAGGCGGGACTCGAGGAAGGCCTCCAGGGAGAGCCACTGGGCGACCGCGTCGGCGAACGGTGCGCTCGGGCGTGCCGCCGAATCGGGATCGAGGACGTGGGCGATCAGCCGGCCCAGCGCGGTGTCGCGCGCAAGCTTGGCCTCCACGCCGGTCTCCTCGGCATACTCGCCGACGTCGCGCAGCAGCTCCACCGCCAACTCGAGCTGATCGCGGTCCAGACCGTCGGGGCCTTCGGCCAGGTCGTCGGCGATGCCGGTCAGCACATAGATGTTGTCGTCGGTGACATCGACGCGCAGCGATCCGTCGGTGGCCGCGGTCCGGATGTCGTCGTAGGTTGCCAGGTCGGACAGGTCGTGGTCATGTTCGTCGGCAAGGTAGCGCGCCAATGTCCGCTCCGATCCGAACACGCTGATGCGCCCGTTGCGGCCCAGGAAGATCGGTCGGTCCTGCAGGTAACAGCGCAGGGTAAAGAACGTCCCGCTGCTGGTCATGATACGAACCGGGTCGATGCCGACCCGCTGCCAGAAATCCTCGTCGCTGCCCAGCACCCGGTGTTCGGCGGCGGCCGCCAGCTGGGCTGACTCCTCGTCGGTGTCAACGATATCGTCGATGACGACGACGGCCGAGTCCTCGTCTTGCACGGGTGCGGGCTCGTCGAGCTCGGCCTCGGCCTTCTCGACGGCGGCACTGTCGACCTCGGGGGTGGTGACGATCTCGTCGATCGCATCGACCACTTTGTCCCAGCTGAGCGCGATGATCTTCTCGATTGCGGCCCAGCGCTTGCGTCCGGCACGGCCGCTGAATGCCTCCGCCCCGCCGCCGACGGCGCCCAGTATCGGGTTGCCGTTGAAGAACTTCGTGACCGACGGCAGTTCACACACCGTGCCGATGGATGACACCACCGCTAGCGCGCCATGCAGTTGGCCGACACTGTCATCGGTCGGTTTCTCGGCGAGCAGTTCCTCGAATCCTGCCAGGTCGTGCGTGTGGTCCTCAGCCGGTTCCAGTGCGTGGGCGTTGGCTTCGGTCAGCTTCTGCCACGCCGGGTGATCTGCTACGTCGTTGTCGCGGTTGGTCCGGACGAACGCCACCAGGTCGGCGAGCGATTCGAACACGTAGAGGTCCTCGTCCTTGCCGAGGAAGGCCTCCCACTCGTCGCCGTCGGCGCGCCACCGCGGCGCCCACAGCGTGTACACGTCGCCCTTGGTCAGCCTCAGCCGGATCGGCACGATGTCAGCAGCCATGCGGGACAGCCTAGCCAGGAGGCCATTACGCATGGACGGGTGTCGCCTTCCGCTGATGACAGCCGGGTCGAAACCACTGTCCAGCAGGTCGGTCCTCGAACGGCCACAGGCTCACGGACTTGGCGCGCGCGGACTTGGCGCTCACGGACTCGGCGTTCACGCCGTGGGCCGCCAGAACCCCTGAAAACCCTGGCCCGCGTTACTGGTCCGAACCGGCGACAGCTTGACCGGATCGCCTGCCTCGATCATGGTGCCGTCGCCCACGACCATGGCGACGTGGCCGTCCCACACCGCCAGATCCCCGGGCAACAACGCGCCCGGGGCCACGGCGGCACCGATATCCTGCTCCTGAGCAAGCCGCGGAATATTTAGTCCCGCTTCGCGATACGACCACTGGGTCAGGGCGCTGCAGTCGAGTCCGACGCCGGGCGTGGTTCCACCCCACTGGTACGGCACCCCGAGCTGGGTCAGCGCATGCCGTACAGCGCTGGCCGCCAGCGCGTTCGGCGCCATCACCACGGTGCCGTCGGGCAGTCGCACCGACACCCCCTCGCCATATGTCGTCTCCTCTGCCGACCGGCTCCACTCTTCGGAGAATCCGGTCGGCTCCCCGAGCCCGCCCCAGCTCGCGGGTGCCCCCAGCGGTGCGCCACCGCCCAGGCCGGAGCCCACGCCGGTACTCGACCCGGTGCCGCCGAAGCCCGCCGGCGCGGTCGCGGCGGGCAGGCCCGCCGGCGCCGTCGCGGCAGGGGAGCCGGACGGCCCCGAGTTGTCCAATACGGCGTTGCTCACTACGGCGTTGTCCAATACGGCGTTGCTCAATACGGCGTTGTCCAATACGGCGTTGTCCAATATGGAGGCGTGGCCGTCGAGTTCGGCGAGCAACTCCTCGACCACCGATATCGCCTCCGCCAGAGATCGGCGCGCCTCGCCGAGCAGTTCCGCGGCCACCCCTGGGGAACCCAACCCTGGTTCCAATGCGCTCGCCCTGGCTTCGAACTCGTCGACGATCGCCTGCAGGCGACGGTGCGCCCGCGCGACCGAGCCGGCGGCGCGGTCAGCTGTCGCGCCCAGGTGCCCGGCACGCTCGGCGGCGTCGTCGAGCGCGGCGGCCGTCGTCGTGGCGAACTCAGCGGCGGCGCCGGCTCCTGCACCGGACCAGCCGGCTCCGGTGCGGCGCCAAGCCTGAGCGACGGAGTTCGCGACGTCGACCAACATGTGGCGGACGCCGTTCAGGAGCGCGGCCGGATCTGCTGCCGGGTCGCCCGACCATCCGGGGCCGACCAGTGCCCGCACCTCGCGGATCGGCGCCGACAAGGCCGCGACCAGAGCGCTGGGCATCACCAGGTACCGGTGAGCCGCGTCCCGGCGTCTGCGTCGGCGCCCTCGTAGGCCTGTGCCGCGCTGTGCGCCGCCGGGCGTGCCGCCGCGATCGAGGAACCCAACTCGGCGATGCGGCGGGCCTCGCTTTCGGCGGCTCGGGTCAGCGCCGCGCCGAACCGGGCTCCGACGGGTCCGAACATCGGGGTGGACGGGGCGCTCAGCGCACTCAGTCGTGCCGCGACCGCCTGGAGGTCTGCGACCTGGCCGGCGGCAGCGGAGCCGAAGGCGCGAATGAGGTCGGTGTCTGCAGACAAGCGTGCGAACATACGTTTAGGACGCCGGGCGGCGGCTCCCGGTTCCCGTTAAGGTCGGAATTCATGGATATGCGCGTTGTCGATCACCCGCTGGCCGCGGCACGTCTGACCACTCTGCGTGACGAGCGAACCGACAATGCGGCGTTCCGCGCCGCGCTGCGGGATCTCACCGTGATGCTGGTCTATGAAGCGACCAGGGATCTGGCGATCGAGACCGTCCCGGTTCGCACCCCGATGGCCGACACCGCCGGGGCGAAATTGGCAAATCCGCCCCTGTTGGTTCCGGTGCTGCGCGCCGGCCTGGGCATGGTGGATCAGGCGCTGGGGCTCATGCCGGAGTCCCAGGTCGGCTTCGTGGGAGTGGCCCGCGACGAGGAGACACACCGGCCCACAAGGTATCTGGAGTCGCTGCCCGACAACTTGAGTGGGCGACCGGTGCTGGTGCTCGACCCGATGCTGGCTACTGGGGGCTCGATGGTGCACACCATCGAGTTGCTCTATGCCCGCGCTGCAAGTGAAATCACCGTGGTTTGCGTCGTCGTCGCCCCGGAAGGGCTTGCGGCGCTGGAGAAAGTAGCGCCCAGGCTCCGCCTGTTCACCGCAGCAATAGATTCCGGACTCAACGACATCGCCTATATTGTCCCGGGCCTCGGCGACGCCGGGGACCGTCAGTTCGGGCCCCGTTAGGCCCACTGCCGCACGGCCGCGGCGACGGTGTCCTGCAGGCCGGCGGCCCGCTCGCGGGCGGCGGTAAGCTCGCCGTCGCAACGAACCTCGATGTAGGACTTCAACTTCGGCTCGGTCCCTGACGGGCGAGTCACCACCCGCACGGACGCGGTGGCGTCAGCGCCGGCGAAGACGAGTGCGTCAGTTCGAGCTGCCAGATCGGTCATCGAGATGGCGAAGCCGGCCAGACGCCGCGGCGGAGTGGCGCGCAGTCGGGCCATCAGCGCTGCCGCTGCTCGGGGTGTCTCGACTCGGCGGGTGACCGCGGCGGTGCTGTGCACACCGTAGCGACGGGCCAGGTCGTCGAGTGCATCGAGCATCGTGCGTCCCTGTCGGCGCAGCGCAACGACGAGGTCGCACAGCAACACGGCAGCGCTGATGCCGTCCTTGTCGCGGACCGCGGCAGGATCAACGCAGTGCCCGATTGCCTCCTCGTAGGCGTACACCAGCGTCGCATCTGCGATGTTGTCATCGGCGCGGGCCAGCCACTTGAACCCGGTGAGCGTCTCGACGTGGCGCGCCCCGTGGTCAGCGGCGATGTCGGCCAGCATCCGCGACGACACCACCGTGCTGGCTACCACCGCGCTCGCTCCCTTGCTGTGGGAGAGAATGTAATCGCCTAATAGCCAACCGGTTTCGTCGCCGGTGAGCATTCGCCAACCCGATGGTGTCGGAACACCGACCGCGCACCGGTCGGCGTCGGGGTCCAGTGCGACGGCGATTTCCGCACCTACGTCGGCGGCAAGAGCGAGGAGTTCGTCGACGGCACCCGGTTCCTCCGGGTTGGGGAAGGCGACGGTGGGAAAGTCCGGGTCGGGTGCGAACTGGCTGTCGACGACGTGCACGTCGCTGAAACCGGACAGTGCCAACGCGTCGAGGGCGAACTCGCCGCCGACCCCGTGTAGTGGCGTCAGCGCCACCCGAGCGGAACCGGTGGTGCGGCGAACGGTGGCCGCGTGTTCGATGTAGGCGCGCAGCTGTTCGCGTGCAGCGTCCTGCATTTGTTCGGCGCGGGCGGCGGCGAGTGGTGTTCGGGGGATCTCGTCGGCGGCTGGTGCTGCAGCGATGGCGCACTCGATGTCGCGGTCGGTGGGTGAAACAATCTGCAGCCCGCCGGGAAAGTACACCTTGTAGCCGTTGTCGCCGGCCGGGTTGTGCGAAGCGGTGATCTGTACACCCGCGGCGGCGCCGGAGTTCCGGACCGCGAACGCGACCGCCGGGGTGGGGACCGGGGCGAACATCATCGTGACGGTAAAGCCTTGGGCGGCAAACACTTCGGCGGCAGCTCGGCCAAATTCCGCGGAGCGGTGGCGCGCGTCGTAGCCAACCACGATGCTCATCCCGCCCAGTGAGCGGTCGGCCAGCACACGGGCGACTGCCCAGGTGGTACGCAACACTACGGCCAGATTCATCCCGCTGGGTCCGGCACGCAGCGGCCCCCGCAGGCCCGCGGTGCCAAAGGTCAGCGGCCGCGCGAACCGTTCTGCGAGTTCGTCGTCGCTGCAGGCCGCGAGTTCCGCAGCGGCGGCGGGATCAGGGTCGTGGGAAACCCACTCAGCCACGGCGACCGGCAGTTCGCTCATCGTTTCACCACATCAGAGCCGCTCGATCACCGCCGAGAGCAGGGACCCCATCCGGGTGGCCGACTGACGGCCCGCCTCGAGCACCTCCGCGTGACTGAGCGGCTCGCCGGTCATCCCCGCTGCCAGATTCGTCACCAGCGACACGCCCAGTACCCGCGCGCCTGCCGCGCGGGCCGAGATGGTCTCGTGCACGGTCGACATTCCGACCAGGTCGGCCCCCAGCGTGCGGAGCATCGTGATCTCGGCCGGAGTCTCGTAGTGCGGCCCCGGCATGCCCGCATACACGCCTTCCGCCAGCGTCGCGTCGATCTCCCGCGCGATGGCCCGCAGTCGCGGCGAATACGCGTCGACCAGGTCCACGAACTGTGCGCCCGCCAGCGGTGAGCGTGCCGTGAGGTTGAGGTGGTCGCTGATCAGCACGGGCTCGCCCACGCTGTATTCCGAGCGCAGTCCACCTGCGGCGTTGGTCAGTACCACGGTGTGCGCGCCCGCTGCGCAGGCCGTTCGCACCGGATGAACCACCTGGCTCAGTTCGTGCCCCTCGTAGGGGTGGATTCTGCCCAGCAGAACCAGCACGCGATGCGCGCCGATCCGCAACGACAACACCTGGCCGCCGTGGCCCTGGGCGCTGGGCGGGGTGAAGCCAGGCAGTTCGGTCATCGGCACAATCGCCGTCGTGCCCCCGGCCTCGCTCAGCTGTGTCGCCGCCGGAGCCCAGCCCGATCCGAGAACCACCGCCACGTCGTGCGCGTCGACTCCGGTCCGCTCAGCCAGCGCGGCCGCTGCCAGCTGAGCTTCGACCGCCGGATCTGCCGGTTTGTCCACGATCGGTAGCTTAGTTCGGCGCCCAGCAGAGCAGTGAGATACTGCCACCATGCCCAAGGCTGCGTCGTCATGCGTGCAAGAGGCGGTGAACCGACGCCGCGGCGATCTCCTTGAGTTGTCTCACTCCCTGCACGCCGAGCCTGAACTGGCGTTCAACGAGCACCGCAGCTGCGCCAAGACCCTGGCAATGGCCGCTGAGCGCGGTTTCGAGATCACCGCGGCCCCGGCGGGTCTGGACACCGCGTTTCGCGCCGACTACGGCAGCGGCCAGCTGGTCATCGGTATCTGTGCCGAGTACGACGCCCTGCCCGGGATCGGTCACGCTTGCGGGCACAACATCATTGCCGCGTCGGCGGTCGGTACCGCGCTGGCGCTTGCCGAAGTCGCCGACGAACTGGGCCTGACGGTGGTGCTGTTGGGAACCCCCGCCGAGGAGGCGGGCGGCGGCAAGGTGCTGATGCTCGACGCCGGGGTGTTCGATGACATCGCCGCGACGGTGATGCTGCATCCGGGGCCGCTGGACATTGCGGCTGCCCGCTCGCTGGCGTTGGCGGAGGCCGAGATCCAGTACACCGGGCGGGAATCCCATGCCGCCCTCGCCCCGTATCTCGGGCTCAACGCCGCAGACGCCGTCACGATCACCCAGGTTGCCGTCGGGCTGCTGCGTCAGCAATTGGCGCCCGGGCAGATGGTGCACGGCATGGTGACCGACGGGGGTCAGGCGACCAACATCATCCCGGCGCACACCGAGTTGCGCTACACGATGCGGGCGACGAATTCGGAGTCGTTGTCCGAGCTGCAATCCCGGATGGCCGGATGCTTCGCTGCGGGCGCAGTCGGCAGCGGCTGTGAGCACATCGTCGCCGAGTCTGCGCCCCCCTACGCCGAATTGCGTCCCGACGGCTGGTTGGCCTCGACGCTTCGGGCCGAGATGGTCCGTCTCGGGCGTTCCCCGATTCCTGAGGATGTGGAAGCCTCGATGCCGCTGGGCAGCACGGACATGGGCAACGTGACCCACCTGATGCCGGGCATCCACCCGATCGTCGGCGTCGAGGCCGGCGGCGCATCCCTGCACCAACCGGCGTTTACCGCGGCAGCGGTGAGTGAGAGCGCAGACACCGCGGTGGTCGAGGGCTCGATCATGCTGGCGCGCACGGTGGTTGCGCTGGCCGAAAACGCGGTCGAGCGCGACCGGGTGCTCGAGCAGTGGCGACGGCGGGCGTCATGACCGGGCTCTCGGAGGCGGCCGACGCGTGGCTGAACGCCCACTACGACGAGCTGGTCGGATGGCGCCGCCACTTGCACGCTCACCCCGAACTCGGGTGCCAGGAGTTCGGCACGACGCAGTTCGTCGCCTCGCTGCTGGCCGACGCCGGTCTCAACCCCAAGGTGCTGCCCGGCGGTACCGGTTTGACCTGTGATTTCGGCCCCGAGCACGGGCCCAGGGTGGCCCTGCGCGCCGATATGGACGCGCTGCCGATGAGCGACCGGACCGGTGCACCGTACGCGTCGGTGGTGCCGGGCGTTGCCCATGCCTGCGGCCATGACGCGCACACCGCGATGCTGGTGGGTGCCGCGCTGGCGCTGGCCTCGGCGCCGGAATTGCCGGTCGGCGTCCGGTTGATCTTCCAGGCGGCCGAGGAGCTGATGTGCGGTGCCAGCGATGCGATCGCCGCGGGAGCGCTGACCGGGGTGACGCGGATTTACGCGCTGCACTGCGACCCACGGCTGGCGGTCGGTAGGGTCGCGACCCGACCGGGGCCGATAACTTCGGCGGCCGACCAGCTCGAGGTGACGATGCACTCGCCCGGCGGTCACACATCGCGGCCACACCTCACCAGCGACCTGGTGTACGGACTGGGCTCTGTGATCACCGGGCTGCCCGGTGTGCTTTCGCGCCGCATCGACCCGCGCAACAGCACCGTGATGGTGTGGGGTGCGGTGAATGCGGGCGTGGCCGCCAACGCGATCCCGCAGACCGGCATGTTGTCCGGCACCATCCGAACATCCAGCCGAGAGACTTGGCTTACGCTGGAAGGTATTGTGCGGGAAACAGTTACGGCGATACTGGCTCCGCTGGGTATTGAGCACACCGTGCTGTACCGACGCGGGGTGCCGCCGGTGGTCAATGAGGAGGTCTCCACCCGAATCCTCACTCACGCGATCGAGGCGATCGGACCTGCCGCGCTTGCCGACACCCAGCAGTCCGGCGGTGGGGAGGACTTTTCCTGGTACCTCGAGGAGGTGCCGGGCGCCATGGCGCGGCTGGGGGTGTGGAGCGGGCGGGGTGCTCAGATGGATCTGCACCAGCCGACTTTCGACCTGGACGAGTCGGCGCTCGGGGTCGGGGTTCGGCTGCTGGTCAACATCATCGAGCACAGCTGACGCCCCCCTTTCCCGCGAGCGCGCGTGTCTGCACAATGCCGCGCCGCAATTCCTGACATTTTGCGCGCGCTCGGCCAGGACGAGTGATGCACAATTGCCAACCGATCCACAGATGGCCATCGACACCTACTGCGGCGGGGCGGGTGTGGCAGACGATGGCGGCCATGAGCCACGAACTCGACCGGCTGCTGCAGGCGCAAGGCGGCGTCGCCACCAGCGGCCAGATCCTGACCCACCTGACCCGGCGCAGCTTTGAGGCGCAGGTAAATTCCGGCTCGCTGGAACGGATATGGCATGGCCTCTACTGCCGGGGCGAACCTACCAACGAACTCCGGCTGCGTGGCCTGGACCTAGCTTGCGGGAGGCCGGTCGCGGTGTGCCTCGGTACAGCGGCTGAGCTGTTCGGCTTCGATACCGAGGAGCCGCCCGATTTGCACGTCCTCAACCCACCAGGCTGCGGGTTGCGATGCGCCGACGGTCTGGTAGTACACCGCCGTGACGGAGCACCGTTGGTTGTTCGGAACGGTCGTTGGGTGACTGCGCCCGCGTGGACGGCTATTGAGGTCGGGCGAGCGCTGCGCCGTCCGCGAGCTTTGGCCACACTCGACGCGGCCCTGCGTAGCGGCAGCTGCACCCGGCCCGACCTATGGCGCGCCGCCGCCGGGCAGAAAGGTCGCCGAGGAATTGTCGCTGTTCGCGATCTCATTTCTCTGGCCGATACGCGCTCGGAATCACCCATGGAGAGCGAGGCTCGTCTGGTCATGATCGATGGGGGTCTGCCCATTCCGGTGCTTCAGCATGAAATCGTCGATGCAAACGGGGAGATCCGGCGGCTCGACTTCGCCTGGCCCGAACACCGGGTCGCGGCGGAATACGACGGAATTGCCTGGCATTCGGGGCCCGAGGCCATGCGACGGGACCGCCGGCGTCAGGCTGCGCTGCTGGATATCGGCTGGACCGTGGTGCCGATCGTGTTCGAGGATGTCCGTTATCGCGCTTGGGAATTGACCGCACGTTTGGATACGCAGCTTCGTCACGCTCGGGCGGCATGAATGCGCGCAAAATGCCGGCAAATGCCGCGCGCCATTGTGCAAACACGCGCGCTCGCGGGGCACCCCGGGGCACGGCGGGGCACCCCGGGGCACGGCGGGGCACGGCGGGGCACGGGAAAGGCTTAGGTGCCGGGGCCGATGTTTCTGGCCGGCCGGGTGCGCAGACCGTGTACGTATTCATCTGGGGCTCCCGCAATTTCAGCTGCCTCAGCCATCACTCCCAGATAGCGCGCTGACGGGATGCCTCCCTCCCAGGCGTCCACCACATACAGCCACGCCAGCACCGGGTCGGTCGTGGTGTCCGACGACAACCGATCAACCCGGCAGCGGATCTTTTTGTGAACGCCGAGCTCCGAACCCTCCCAGCGGTCGAGGTTCGCCTCGTCGTCCCTGGTCATGTCGTAAAGCACGACGAACACCCGCGATGTCGGATCCTCGACGACGGTGGCCAGCGCCCCTTCCCAGCCGATGTCTGCGCCGCCGAAGGTCAGACGCCAGCCGTGCAGCCATCCGGTCCCGGCCATGGGGGAGTGCGGTGCTCGCTGCAGCATCTGCTCGGGATGCATATTTGATCCGTAGGCGGCGTAGATCGGCACGCGAGCAGCTTAGTCGCATCGTGCTCAGGCGGCCGACATCGTGCAGGCTCGGAGGATCTGAACCCTCGGGGCGCCCAGGTGTCCTAGGTTGAAGCGGTGGCAACGCGCATCGTGATCATCGGCGGCGGGCCGGCGGGGTATGAGGCCGCGCTGGTGGCCGCTGCCCACGGAAGAGACGTCACCCAGGTGACGGTCGTCGACTCAGACGGGATCGGTGGTGCCTGCGTCCTTTATGACTGCGTGCCGTCGAAGACGCTGATCGCCTCCACCGGGGTGCGCACCGAGCTAAGACGCGCCCAGGGGCTCGGCTTCGACATCAGCATCGACGTCGCCACAATCTCGCTCAGCCAGATCAACAACCGGGTCAAGACGCTGGCCGCCTCGCAGTCCGCCGACATCGGCAGCCAGCTGATCAATCAGGGCGTAACGATCATCGGCGGATACGGTGAGTTCGTTGACGACACCGCGGGGATGGCCCACCACAGAGTCAAGGTGACCACACCCGGCGGCAAGGTCGGTGTGTTGAAGGCCGACGTGGTGCTCATCGCTACCGGTGCCAGCCCCCGGGTGCTGCCCAACGCTGTCCCCGACGGGGAGCGCATCTTGACCTGGCGCCAGCTCTACGAGCTGCCCGAGCTACCGGAACACCTGATCATCGTGGGTTCAGGGGTGACCGGCGCGGAATTCTGCAACGCTTACACCGAGCTCGGCGTGACGGTGACGGTGGTCGCCAGCCGGGACCAGATCCTGCCGCACGAGGACTCCGATGCCGCCGCGGTGCTCGAGAAGGTATTCGCCGAACGTGGCGTGACGTTGGTGAAGAACGCTCGCGCCGACTCGGTGACCCGGACTGCCGCGGGGGTCAAGGTGAGCATGGCCGATGGCCGCACGGTTGAGGGTAGCCACGCTCTGATGACGGTCGGATCAGTACCCCATCGCGACAGGCTGGGCCTGGATCGGGTGGGCATCGAGCTCGTGCGCGGTGGCTACATCCCCGTCGACCGGGTTTCGCGCACCTCGGCTGCGGGCATCTACGCCGCCGGCGACTGTACCGGTCTGCTGCCGCTGGCTTCGGTGGCCGCCATGCAGGGCCGCATCGCGATGTACCACGCGCTGGGTGATGGGGTGTCACCGATCCGGCTGCGCACGGTCGCGTCGGCGACCTTCACCCGTCCCGAGATCGCTGCGGTCGGAATCCCGCAATCGGCGATCGACGACGGCAGTGTGCCGGCGCGCACCCTGATGTTGCCGCTGAACACCAACGCCAGGGCGAAGATGTCGCTGCTCCGATACGGTTTCGTCAAGATTTTCTGTCGGCCGGCTACCGGCGTGGTGATCGGTGGCGTGGTGGTGGCGCCCATCGCCTCGGAATTGATCCTGCCCATCACGCTGGCGGTGCAGAACCGGATCTCGGTGACCGACCTCGCTCAGACGCTGTCGGTGTACCCGTCGCTGTCGGGCTCCATCGTGGAGGCAGCGCGCCGACTCATGGCGCACGACGATCTGGACTGAACACAAGTAGCCTGAGACAGACAACTGTACTGACGAGTAACAAGGAGTCGGTCAACGTGGGTGACCCGATCCCCGGC
>JAHZIT010000104.1 GCA_022601275.1 Actinomycetes bacterium | reverse complement strand
TGGGCGAACCATGACCAGCGTAGTAATCAACCCATTCTTCCAATGGGGTTCAGATCGCGCTCCACGCACGCCGTATCACGAGACGGTCATTTACGAGGCCCACGTCAAGGGCATGACGCAGACGCACCCCGAGGTCCCCGAAGAGTTGCGCGGAACATACGCGGGCCTTGCGCATCCCGCCGTCATCGAGCATCTCAAACCGCTCAACGTCACCGCGATCGAGTTGATGCCGGTACATCAATTCCTCCACGACCATAGGCTGCTGAAGCTGGGCCTGCGGAATTACTGGGGCTACAACACATTCGGCTTCTTCGCGCCGCATCAGGATTACGCGGCGACCAAGAATGCCGGCGGTGCCGTCGCCGAGTTCAAGACAATGGTTCGGGCTTTTCACGACGCCGGCATCGAGGTGATCCTCGATGTGGTCTACAACCACACCGCCGAGGGCAACCATCTCGGCCCGACGATCAATTTCCGCGGCATCGACAACGCCGCCTACTACCGACTGCTCGACAGCGACAACCGGTACTACAAAGACTTCACCGGCACCGGGAACAGCCTCAACGCGCGCCACCCGCATACGCTTCAGCTGATCATGGATTCGCTGCGCTACTGGGTGCTCGAGATGCATGTCGACGGGTTCCGGTTTGATCTGGCGGCCACATTGGCGCGCGAATTCTACGATGTGGACCGGTTGTCCGCGTTCTTCGACTTGGTCCAGCAGGATCCGGTCATCAGCCAGGTGAAGCTGATCGCAGAGCCGTGGGACATCGGTGAGGGCGGCTACCAGGTAGGTAACTTTCCCGGTTTGTGGACGGAGTGGAACGGCAAGTATCGCGACACTGTGCGTGACTACTGGCGCGGAGAACCCGCGACGCTCAGCGAGTTCGCGTCTCGGCTGACCGGGTCATCAGACCTCTACGAGGCGACGGGACGGCGTCCCAGCGCCAGCATCAACTTCGTCACGTGTCACGACGGTTTCCCGCTCAACGACCTATTCACCTACAACGAGAAGCACAACGAAGCCAACGGCGAGGAAAATCGCGACGGCGAGAGCCACAACCGGTCTTGGAACTGCGGCGCGGAGGGACCAAGCGACGACCCGCAGATCATGTCGCTGCGCAGACAGCAGATGCGCAACGTCATCGCCACCCTGATGTTGTCGCAGGGCACTCCGATGATTTCGCACGGCGACGAGTTCGGCCGAACCCAGGGCGGCAACAACAATGTCTACTGTCAGGACAACGAGCTGTCCTGGATGGACTGGTCACTGGCCCAGACCAACCGCGAACTGCTGGATTTCACCCGAAAAGTGGTGAAATTTCGCACCCGGCACCCGGTCTTCCAGCGCAGGCGGTTCTTCGAGGGCAAGCCAATTCGCAGCGGCGACCAGATCCGCGACATCGCGTGGTTGACGACGTCGGGCGGCGAGATGGACTCTCAGGACTGGGCAGCCGAACTTGGGCAGTGTGTGGCAGTTTTTCTCAACGGCCAAGCCATCTCTGCCCCCAACCAGCGCGGGGAAAAGGTGATCGACGACTCCTTTCTGCTGTGCTTCAACGCCCGAGACGAGATACAGGACTTCGTGGCACCGGCGGGAGACTACGCCCAACTGTGGACTGCCGAACTGGATACCGCCGACCCGACGGGAAGCAGCGACTTGGTCGTGGCTGCCGGCGAGAAGATCTCGCTGCAGCCGAAGTCGGTCCTCGTGTTGCGTAAGACCAGCTGAACCATGCGCGTGCTGTCGACGTACCGGTTACAACTGCGGGGACCGGCCAGTGGAGCGGCGTTCACGTTCGCCGATGCCGAGAACCTGATCGATTACTTCGCCGAACTTGGTGTCTCACACCTGTACCTGTCCCCCATTCTCACTGCCGGCGAAGGCTCCAGCCACGGCTACGACGTGACCGACCCCACCACGGTGTCCGCCGAACTCGGCGGACCCGAGGGCTTCCGGCGCCTCGCCGAGACCGCGCGCGATCGGAACATCGGCCTCATCGTCGACATCGTGCCCAACCATGTCGGTGTCGACGCGCCTCGGCAGAACCGGTGGTGGTGGGACGTGCTGACCCACGGCAGGCGATCGGCATACGCTTCCTACTTCGATATCGACTGGAACGCTGACCCGGAGGGCCGAATCGTACTGCCCATTTTGGGTTCTGACGATGATGTGGCCGACCTGGTCATCCACACCAGAGGTGGCGACGGAGTTCGCGGCACGAGCGACGAGAAAGTGCTCAGACTCGGCGACCTGGAGTTTCCGATCGATCCATGCACTGGCGACGAACAGGTAATCTCCGGCAGCGAGGTTCACCGCCGACAGCACTACAAGCTGGTCGGCTGGCGCAACGGAACCTGCGGCTATCGGCGCTTCTTCTCGATCACCTCACTGGCCGGCCTGCGCCAGGAGGACCGCACCGTGTTCGACGCCACCCACACCGAGGTGGCCCGGTGGTTCGCAGAGCACCTGGTAGACGGGCTCCGCATCGACCACCCGGATGGGTTATTCTCTCCCGCAGGTTATTTGGCCTGGTTGCGGGAAGTCGTCGGACCGGACGCGTGGATCGTCATCGAGAAGATCCTCGCCGTCGATGAGCCGCTGGACCCCAGCCTCCCGGTGGCGGGTACCACCGGATACGACGCACTGCGCGAGACCGGTGGACTCTTCGTCGACCCCGCCGGTGCCAGCGCACTCACCGGGCTTGTCGAATCAGCGGGTCTGGATTACTCAGCGCAACCCGAGACGGCGCGCAAACTCAAGGTAGAGGCCGTCACCGAGACGCTGGCCAGTGAGTTGCGACGGCTCTGCCGGGCGGTGGCCGCAGCTACCGGCCGCGACCATGAACGTCTTCCCGACGCGGTTGCCACCCTGGTGAGCCACGTCGGCGTCTACCGGTCGGACTACCTCACGCTGACATCCGTTCTGCCCGTGGCTATCTCTGAAACTGCAGCCGACAACGCCGCACTGGCCGATCCGCTGGCGATTCTCACGGCAGCGCTGAGCACGGATGCCGAAGTCGGCGCGCGGCTGAACCAGCTGTGCGGTGCCGCCACCGCCAAGGCGATGGAGGACTGCCTTTTCTACCGGGACGCGCGTCTGGTGTCACTCAACGAGGTCGGTGGCGAGCCCGACCAGTTCGGGGTCAGTGCCGCCGAATTCCACCAGCGGGCTTCCGACCGGGCGTTTCTCTGGCCGCGCACCATGACCACATTGACCACCCATGACACCAAGCGCGGCGAAGACGTCCGCGCGCGCATCGGAGTGCTCTCGCAGGTCCCGTCGCTGTGGGTCGAACTCGTGCAACGCTGGGAGACCACCTCCCCGTCGCCGGATCCGCTCACCGGGTTATTTCTGTGGCAGAACATCTTCGGCGTCTGGCCGGCCGACGGCGCGGTGAGCACCGAACTGCGCGAACGCCTGCACGGCTACGCCGAGAAGGCGATCCGGGAGGCCGCGGTGCACACCACGTGGAACGATCCCGTCCCCGAATTCGAAGCGGCGGTGCACAAGTGGCTGGACTCGGTAATAGCGGGCCCGGTGGCCGTCGAGTTGACCAATTTTACCGCCAAACTGGACCGACATGCCAAGGCCGACGCGCTGGGCCAGAAGCTCATCGCGCTGACCGCCCCAGGAATTCCCGACGTTTATCAGGGCACCGAGCTCTGGGAGGACAGCCTGGTCGACCCCGACAATCGACGTCCGGTCGACTACACGGTGCGGCGAGCCCAGCTGGCCAATGTCTTGAATCCAACGGCGCACCCTAAATTGCGGGTGGTGCGTGCGGCGCTGCAGTTGCGAACCCGGCGGCCCGACACATTCCTGGCCGGCGGATATCAGGCCGTGCCGGCTGACGGCACCGCCGCCGAGCATATCGTCGCTTTCCTGCGAGGCGACGATGTGCTGGTCGCTGTCAGCCGGTGGACAGTCCGGTTGGCAGAGCGGGGTTGGGGTGACACCACCCTCACGTTGCCGGACGGGACCTGGCGGGATGTGCTCACCGGGACCTCCTTCAGTGGCCGGCTCCCCGCCGGCGAGTTGTTCGATGAGTTGCCCGTCGCCTTGCTGGCCCGTGCCGATGCCTGAGCACGAATTCGCGGTCTGGGCGCCACGACCCGACCTCGTCCGTCTGGACCTCGACGGTGTGCTGCACCCGATGACCCGTAGCGATGACGCCTGGTGGCGCGCAACCGTCGAGGCCGCACCGGAGGCCCGCTACGGGTTCGTGCTCGACGATGACCCCAAAGTGTTGCCCGACCCCCGCTCCGTGCGTCAGCCCGAAGGCGTGCACGAGCGCTCCCAACTGTGGCGTCCGGGGGCGCACGCCCGAAGCGACGGGGATTGGCAAGGCCGGTCGGTCGCGGGCAGTGTGATCTACGAACTTCACGTCGGGACATTCACCGGCAAAGGGACATTCGACGCCGCGATCGACAAGCTGGACCATCTGGTCGACCTAGGCATCGATTTTGTCGAGTTGATGCCGGTAAACGCCTTCAGCGGCCCTCGCGGGTGGGGCTATGACGGCGTGCTCTGGTATGCGGTGCACGAACCCTACGGTGGTCCTGACGGACTCGTCCGCCTCATCGACGCCTGCCACGCCCGCGGTCTCGGCGTACTCATCGACACGGTGTTCAACCATCTCGGTCCCTCAGGCAACTATTTGCCCAGGTTCGGACCATACCTGTCGGCGGGAAAAAACCCCTGGGGCGAGTCGATCAACATCGCCGATGCCGGGGCCGACCCGGTGCGACGCTACATTCTGGACTGTGCGCTCGGCTGGATGCGCGACTTCAACGTAGACGGCCTCCGCCTGGATGCCGTGCACGCACTCATCGATACCACCGCCTACCATATTCTTGAGGAGTTGTCGGCCGAAACTGACTCTCTGGCAGCCGAACTCGGACGGCCCCTGTCGCTTGTCGCCGAAAGCGACCTCAACGATCCTGCGCTCATCACTCCACGAGACCGCGGCGGCCTCGGTATGACCGCACAGTGGGACGACGACATCCACCACGCAATCCACTCGGCGGTGTCCGGAGAACGCCAGGGTTATTACTGCGATTTCGGCACGCTCGAGACGCTGGCGCAGACGTTGCGGCACGGGTACTTCCACGCGGGCACCTACTCGTCGTTCCGACAACGCCGTCACGGTCGCCCCTTGGACACCGCCAAGATTCCGGCGACCAGCCTACTGGCCTACACGCTGACCCATGATCAGGTGGGAAACCGGGCGATCGGCGATCGCCCCTCGCAGAACCTGACCACCGGCCAACTTGCGATCAAAGCCGCGCTCGTATTGGGATCACCCTATACGGCAATGCTTTTCATGGGCGAAGAGTGGGGAGCATCATCGCCCTTCCAGTTCTTCAGTTCCCATCCGGAACCGGAACTGGCCCGGGCCACGGCCGAGGGCCGCAAGCGCGAGTTCGCCGAGCACGGATGGGACGCCGACGAGATCCCCGACCCACAGGATCCCGCCACCTTCGAACGCTCGAAGCTGAACTGGGACGAGGTCGACGAAGGAGACCATCGCCGATTGCGTGGCTTCTACCGGCGCCTGATCGCCCTGCGCCGCAGCGAGATCGACCTCGGCGATCCATGGCTGGACCACCTGCGGATCAGTTTCGACGAAGCTCGAAGATGGCTGGTCATGCATCGCGGCAGTGTCGCGGTCGCCTGCAACCTCGGTACCGAAACCGTGGATGTCCCCGTCGCCGGTGAAGTGCTGCTGGCCTGGGGCGAACCTGCCGTGCGCGGTGACTCCACGCTGCTGGGTGGGCATGGTGTCGTGGTGCTGCGTCGTGTACCGGTGCTGCCTCCGGCACTCACCCCCTTGGACGCCGAGCGGCAGCCTCAACCCGGGCGAACACAGCGGTGAGCACC
This sequence comes from Actinomycetes bacterium, assembly GCA_022601275.1. Taxonomy (GTDB): domain Bacteria; phylum Actinomycetota; class Actinomycetes; order Mycobacteriales; family Mycobacteriaceae; genus Mycobacterium. The sequence goes on along the minus strand of JAHZIT010000104.1, from coordinate 73,552 downwards.
ACCAGCACCCCCAGCGGTGCCAACAGCCACAGCCAGCGCTGCGCCCACCAGGCCCGGTCCGGCTCGGCCAACAGCGTCGCGCCGGTTCGCTCGTAAGCCCACACCACGGCCAGATATGCGGTCATGTGCCAAAGGAACACCGTCAGCGCCACCGCGTTGAGCACGACCACGGGTTTCCACAGCACCTGCCGCCGCAGCAGCCGCTGCGCGGCCGGGGTCACGGTGATCAGCAGCCCCAGCTGAAACACCGCAAGAGCAGCGATGGCGGCGTTGGTGGGCAGGATATTCGACTCAACCGCGCCCACGGTGGCCACCATGGAGCGGGGGTAGCCGGCGAGCAGGGTCACGACGAGCAGCCCGGCCAACCCGGCCGCGGCGACCAGCAGCCGTTGTGGCAGCGACCGCTGGCCGAGTGCCCCACTGCGCCAGGCGTACCCGAGCTGGTTGCAGAACAGCCACACCACCGCTGCGGTCACCCAGCCGGCCCACGCCCAACCAGCACCGCGATGGGCAATGCTACCGACGCCGATGACCGCAACCAGCACCGCCAGGACCGCGGCGCCGGCGCGCTGGTGTAACGCCGCGGTGACCGGCACCAGGACGATCAAACCGGCATAAACCCCGATGAACCACAGCGGAATCAGGTAGCCGGGAAACCACTCCCACATCCAGCGATGCGGACCCGGGAGCGCGGCCGCAACAAGCTCTCCGGCGATCCAGGCGGCAGCCCACACTGCGGTGGGCCACAGCAGACGGCGCAGCCGCTGGGCAACGAACCGGCCGGCTGTGGTCCCGGTCTCCCTGGCGCGCTGCCAGGCGGCCAGGTTGGCGTAGCCGCCGATGACGAAGAACAGCGGCATGACCTGAAAAACCCAGGTCGCCAGCCACCCGCCGGGCAGGGTATGAATCGGGTTGGGCATGACGAGGCTGCCGTCGGCGCTGCGGTGGGTCACCGACAGCACCCAGTGCCACAGCGTCACCACCACGATGCAGAAGGCGCGGGCGGCGTCGACCACCCGGTCCCGGGAGTCCGGTGTGGCCGCGGCCATCCGATCGAGCCCCCGTCCGGGGAACGCCGAACCCCGGGTGCCAAACCACACGGCGCCTCCCAGGTTCGCTGCTCGGTCGGCCTACGGCGCCGTCCCAGCTGACAGCCGTCCCAGCTGTCAGCCGTCCCAGCTGTCAGATGGATGATTCCCCTGGGGAACGACTCCGCGGCGGCAGGACGCCGATGCGACTCAGCGGGTGCCGAAGTCCGGCTCGGCGTCTCCGCTGTAGACGCCGAGGAGGTCGCGGGCCGACACGATGCCCACGAGGGCGCCGTCGCGGTCGACCAAGATGTGGCGAATGTAACGGTCCATCATCCGAATGGCCACGTCGTCGACGGTCGCGTCGGCGGTGCACCAGGCCAGGTTCGTGGCCGCCACCTCCAGCGCCGGTACGGATCCGGGCTCCCTGCCCACAGCCACCACCCGCACCACGTCGCGCTCGCTGACCACTGCGGTCGGCCGCGGGCTTTCGCCGATCACCACGGCCCCGACCTGATGTTCGATGATGGCTCGGGCCACGTCGGCCACCGTGGCGTCGCTTGCGACGCGCACCACTGTGCCACCGACCACCGTGTCAATCTGAATCGCACCCGCGGAGGGAATAGCTGTCATACCCCCATAGTCACCGAGGAATACCCCAGCGGCAAAATCGGCGGTCTTTGTGGACTTCAACCCGCGACCTGAGGCGGTCAGGTCAGATAGCGGTACGTCGGTGAGCCAGGCTCGACCAGCTCGACGTGGCATTCCGAACTCTGCATCCGAGCCATCAACCCCTCAAGATCCGAGGCCGAACCCATCTCGATGCCGACCAGCGCCTCGCCCGTTTCGCGGTTGTTCCGCTTGACGTATTCGAACAGGGTGATGTCGTCGTTCGGGCCCAGCACTTCATCCAGGAAGCGGCGCAGGGCGCCCGGCTCCTGAGGGAAATCAACCAGGAAGTAGTGCTTGAGCCCCAGGTGCACCAGCGAACGCTCCAGGACTTCGCCGTAGCGGGACACATCGTTGTTGCCCCCCGAGATCAGGCAGACCACCGTGGATCCGGGCTCGATATCGGCATCCAGCAGCGCGGCCACCGACAGCGCGCCCGCCGGCTCGGCGATGATGCCCTCGTTTTGATAGAGGTCGAGCATGGCGGTGCATACCGCGCCCTCGTCGACCGTGGTGATCGACACCATGTCGCCGGCGGCTGAAAGGGCCGCGAACGGCAGTTTTCCCACCCGCGCGACCGCGGCGCCGTCGACAAACTGGTCGACGTTCTCAAGCGTCACGGGTGCACCGCTGGCCAGCGCAGCCACCAACGCTGCCGCCCCGGCAGGCTCCACGCCGAGCACCGAGGTCGAGGTGGTGCGCTCGGCCAGGTAGGTGGTCATCCCGCTGATGCACCCGCCGCCGCCGACCGGGACGATCACCAGATCCGGCTCGGCGCCGAGCTGGTCGAGGATCTCCACCGCGATCGTGCCCTGTCCTGCCATCGTCCGGACATCGTCGTAAGGCGGCACCAACGTGGCGCCGGTGCGCGCGACGTCTTCGAGGGCCGCCTCGGCTGCCATATCGTAGGTCCTGCCGCCGACGATCAGCTCGATGAAGTCGCCGCCGTGGTAGCGAATTCGGTCGCGCTTCTGCTTCGGCGTCTTGGCCGGGACATATACCCGCCCGTGTACCCCCATCGACCGGCACGCCAGCGCAAACCCCTGAGCATGGTTTCCGGCCGACGAACACACCACCCCGGCCGCCTTCTCCTCAGGCCCTAACTGCATCAACAGGTTGTAGGCGCCCCGCAGCTTGTACGAGCGCACCGCCTGCAGATCTTCCCGCTTGAGGTAGACGTGCGCGCCGGTGATCGCCGACAGCCGATCGCTCAGCTGCAACAGCGTCTTCGAAACCACTCCGGAAATGCGCCGAGCCGCCTCATCGACGTCCGCGGCACGCAAGGGTGCCGCGGAATCGACGTCGACCGGCTGCTCCTCGAGCAGGCGCTCGTCGCCGGGACTATGGCTCAGCTCAGCGGACACCGCACAATGGTGCCATTGCATGCCACCGCAGCAAAAACGGATTCAGCGGATCGGCGACAGCACGAACACCGGAATCTGACGATCGGTCTTGGCCTGATAGTCCGCATAGTCGGCCCAGGTCGCCACTGCACGCTCCCACCACACCGCCTTCTCGTCGCCGAAGACCTCACGGGCGTCGTAGTCGGCGGTCTCGGTACCGTCCTGCAGTTCCACCCGAGGATTCGCCTTGAGGTTGTAGTACCAGACGGGGTGCTTCGGTGCACCACCGAGCGACGCGACGACGGCGTACTCGCCGTCGTGTTCGACCCGCATCAACGGGGTCTTGCGGATCTTGCCGGTCTTCGCCCCAATCGTGGTCAGGAGGACGACCGGTCTGCCCTTCATCTCGGTTCCTCGGGTGCCGCCGGACTCCATGTATTCCTCAGCGTTTTTTCGTGCCCAATCCAACGTGCTGGGTTCGTAATCTCCGGTTAGCGGCATGTCGCCAGACTATCCAAATCATGTTTCCACGAGGAGTATTTCGCGTTCCCGGAAACTCGTGGGCTGTCCATCGTCAACTAGATAACCTCCGCCGCCGACGTGGTTCTCGGCGGTGCGGGCATGGGGGTGTCGGCATGGCTTGGCCTGATTCGGCCGACTCCCCGCGGGGCAAACCCCAGCGATCGCCTTTGCCCGCCGGACCGAGCAGCTCGATTCCGGCGACCCATAGCCCGGTCTCGGAGTGTGCTCCGAAGTAACTCGTATCACCAATGAGCAGCTGCCTGTTGTCCGACTGGCCACGGCGCACAACAGACCATCCCGCGACCAGCCTCAACTCACTTCACCTAGATTCGTGTCGCGCACCCACCTAGATTCGTGTCGCGCACCCATTGGCAGGAAGACGTCCGAGGACTTGACCAGACTTGTCGGACCTTCCTGCGAGGATGGTGTTATGCCATCGGCCACAGCCTCTTTCGCCGCTCCTTCGCACCCCGGTGCGCGCCCCGCCGAACGTCTCGAGGCGTTGTTCGACGAGTTGGCGGAATTGACAGGGCAGCGCAATGCCGTCGACGGACGCATCGTCGAGATCGCGGCCGAACTCGACCGTGACGAGCTTTGGGGGGCCACCGGCGCGCGCTCGGTGGCGGCTTTGGTGGCCTGGAAGACAGGGACCTCGCCGGGAAACGCTCAAACGATCGCCACCGTGGCGCGCCGTCTCGAGGAGTTTCCCCGCTGCGCCCGCGGCATGCGGGAAGGAAGACTATCGCTGGATCAGATCGGCGCCGTTGCCCAGCGAGCGGCCGAGGGGTCCGATGAGCACTACGCAACGCTGGCGCAATTCGCGACCGTCAGCCAGTTGCGCGCCGCGGTCAAGCTCGAGCCTCGACCCGAGCCCGATCCCCGGCCGGAGCCGCAACGATCGATCACCAAGATCGTCGACGAGGAGTTCACCTGCTGGCGGATCAAATTACCGCACCTCGAGGCTGCGAAGTTCGACGCCGCGTTGCAGTCGCACCTCGATGCGGCGGTCGCCGATTGGAAACGCGACCACGCCGGTGGCGATAACGCCGCCGATCAGGCACCACCGTTTCCAGGCACCGTCGATGCGTTCATGAGCATGGTCGAGTCCAGCTGGGATAGCGAGGTGGCTCGCCGGCCACACGGGCAGCGCACCACCGTGGTCGCCCACCTCGATGTGAAGCAGCGCGTCGCCTCACTGCATCTGGGTCCTCTGCTTTCCGATGAAGAGCGCGGCTACCTAACGTGTGACGCCACCTGCGAGATCTGGTTCGAACGTGACGGCCAGGTCATCGGCTCAGGACGGACCACCCGGACCGTCAACCGCCGACTGCGCCGTGCGCTCGAAAGCCGCGACCGCACGTGCGTGATTCCCGGCTGCGGGGCCACCAACGGTCTGCACGCACACCACATCCAGCACTGGGAGGACGGCGGCGCCACCGAGTTGTCCAACCTCGCGCTGGTGTGCCCCTACCACCACCGGCTACACCACCGGGGCACCATCACCATCGCCGGACCCGCCCACCACCTCACGGTAAGCGACAGTGACGGTCAACCACTGGGCGCGGGATCACTGGCCCGCCCATCGACGAAACCCCCGCCCGCAGTCGCATCATGCCCCGGACCCACCGGCGAGCGCGCCGACTGGTGGTGGTACGAGCCGTTCCAACCGCAGCCACCACCCATCGACAACTAGCCCCGACACCAGGGCTGATCATCGCGCGGCATGCCATCGAGACCCAAACGGGTTGATTCCGTGGGCAATTCGTTGGTACTGCCTGGCTGCCGATCGTGAAGTACACGCCGACAGCGACACTCGAATCGGCACAGAGCGTCACGCGACAACCCGCGCAACGGTTCTCAGGGCCGGGACGAGTGAACTCCGCAGGCGCAGGCGTCGATCGACGGGCACGTGCATCTCATTCCCCACTCGATGATCTCCCGAGCCCTGCTTAACTCCGTCATTCGCTGGTCGATTTCGGCCAGCTTCGCCTGAGCCAGCGCCCGACTGGAGGGCCGTCCTGGTAGTTCGTCGGCGTAGAGGGTCTGGATCTCGTCCAAGGTGAAACCAGCGGATTTACACAAGCGGATTACCTCTAACCGAGCCAGGACGGCGTCGTCGTAGCGGCGCTGGCCACCGACTCGCCCCGACGGCGAGATCAGGCCCAGCTTCTCGTAGTAGCGCAGCGTCGTCGGGGCGACTGCCGCCCGCGTGGCGATGTCCCCGATAGTCCGAGACGCTGTCGGCTTCTTCATCCGAACCTCGATCCTAGAGTTGACTTGAAGTCAACTCTAAGTGTTCCACTGATGGCCATGCGCACACTGCGCACACTGCGCACACTGCACACACTGCACACACTGCACACACTGAACAGCAAGTACGCCCGCCTGCGCTCCTATCGCGCTGACGGCAGCCCCGTCGACACGCCGATCTGGTTCCGCCTATCCGGTTCATCGTTGGTTTTCCGCACCAAGATCGGGCCGAAAACGCGGCGACTGACCGCAAGACCCGAGGTCGAAATCACCGCCTGCAACCACCACGGCCGAGTATCGGAAGGGTCTCCGACCACTCACGGACGGGCAAGGATGCTCAGTGGTGAGGAAGCCGAGGCAGCCAACAGCGCGCTGCACAAGCGCTATGGGTGGCAGTACAATATCGTGCCGATGCTCAAAGTCCCCGGTGTCACCAACGTGCACCGCCACTTGACATTGCGCGAGAAACTCCGCCGAGCTACCAGCAGAACATTGTGGCCGGACAGCGCGATTGTCCGAGTCGACTTCGTCGGCGAGCCAGCACTCTAACCGGCTTGCCGACGAACCAACGGCAGCGTGGCCATCGCGGCGAGCTGCACCGCAATCACCACCGCGATCAGCAGGGCCACCGAGTGCGAGTACAGCAAGCCGGTGAGTGCTCCGCCCGCGGCGGCAGCGGTGCCGATGACCGCTGCGTAAACGCCGTAGGCTGTGGCGCGCCGGGCTGGTCCGATCAGATCAGCCACCACCGCCCGCAGTGTCGACTCCTGGATTCCGACGGCCGCTCCCCACACCAAAGCCCCAGCGACGACCGGTGCCACGTGGTGGGCGAAGGCGAGCACCGGTACGAGGGCGGCCAAAACCGGCAGCGCGCCAAGGACCCGTGCGCCGACCCGATCGTAGGCCCAACCGCTGATCAGCGCGGCGACGGCATCGGCGGCCATGGCGGCAGCGTAGATCACCGGCACTACCGCCACCGGCACGATTCCCTGCTGCACCTGATGAAACGACAGCACCCCGAAGGTGGTGAACCCCACCATGGTTGCCGCGGAGAAACCCGAATAGACCCAGAACGATCTAGGCAACGAACGTAGAAAGCCCTGTGCGACAACCGGCTCCGCGACCGGCTCAACGACCGGCGCGACAACCGGCTCGGCAACCGGCTCGGCAACCGGCTCGGCGACCGGCTCGGCGACCGGCTCGACAACCGGCTCGGCTGCGACTTCGTAGCGGGCCGGCTCGGGCACCCGTGCGCGTAACCACAGCAGTAGCATCACGACACCTACGCCGGGGATGGCCAGCAAGGCCATGCTGGGTCCGAAATCACCGCCGAATGCGAACAGCATGGCCGCCACCGCGAGTGGTCCGGCAACCGCCCCGATCTGATCCATCGCCTCGTGCACGGCGAATCCTCGGCCGCGGCCGGTGACCGCGGTCGCATACGAGAGCAGGGTGTCCTTGGCCGGGCTGCGGACCGCCTTACCAACGCGCTCGGCGATGACCAGAGCCGCCGCCGCCCACAGCACCCCGACCACGCCGAGAAAAGGCACCGTGATCACGGTAAGGAAATAGCCGGCGATGGCCCACCTCCAGAACCGACCCGTGCGGTCAGTCAGTGGGCCCGAGACGAGCCGCAGTAGCAGGGCGGCGGCCTCTCCGATGCCGGTGACGACTCCGACGACGACCGCGGTGGCCCCCAGCGAAGCGAGCAGCGGCCCGGTGATCGACCGGGCGCCCTCATAGACGACGTCGGCCAGCAGGCTGATCACGCCGAAGGTAGTGACGAATCGCCACGCACTCATCCCCACCGCCGGTGGGGTGTTCATCCGCCGAGGCAGCCCGGTCCCAATAACGCCTTGAGGTCACCCATCAGCGCCGAGGATGGAGTCACCCGAAGCGACTGATCCAACTCCAGCGTGGTGATTCTCTCCCCGCTGATAAGCCGCAGATGCACCTGAGCGGTGCCCGGATGACGCGCCAACACCTGCTTGAGCGCGCTGACCTTGTCGACCGTGCACTGGCGCGTGGGCAGGCTCAGCGCAACTGGGCGATTCACCTGCGCACTCGAAAAATCAGGCACTACAAGCTCATTCGCGATCAATGAGATCCGGTCGTCGCGAATAGCCACCTTAGCGCCGACCAGCACGACGACATCGTCGGCGATCTCGGCGCCGAACATCGAGTAGGTCTGCGGGAAGAACAGCACCTCGATACCCCCAGTGAGATCCTCCAGCTGCGCCGAAGCCCAGGGCAACCCGTTCTTGTTGACCCGGCGGTTCACCGAGGCCAGGATTCCACCGATCCGCACCTGGGTCTCATTGGCGACGTCACCACCCAGGATCGCCGGGATCGCGGTGTCCCCCTGGGCGGCCAGCAGATGGGCTACCCCGTTGAGCGGGTGACCCGACACGTACAGCCCCAACATCTCACGCTCGAGCGCAAGCTTGTGCTTGTCCTCCCACTCCTCGCCGGGCACTTTGATGGTGAACACCGGATCCCCCGGATCAGCACCGTCCCCGGCGCCGCCGAACAGGTCGAACTGGCCTATCGCCTCGGCCTTCTTGGTGCCGAGGACCGAATCCACCGCGTCGGTATGCACCAGGAACAGCCCCTTGCGCGGATGTCCCAGCGAGTCGAACGCTCCGGCTTTGACCAGCGACTCGGTGACCTTCTTGTTGCAGGGACCGATGTCGATCTTGTGCAGATAGTCAGAGAAGTCGGTGAATTTGCCCTTCTCGGTGCGCGTATTGATCAGCGATGCAACGACATTCGCGCCGACGTTGCGGACTGCGCCGAGACCGAAGCGGATGTCCGCGCCGACTGAGGCGAAGTTCTGGGCCGACTCGTTCACATCCGGCGGCAGCACCGTGATACCCAGTCGGCGGCAATCGGCCAGGTAGACCGCTGCCTTGTCCTTGTCGTCTCCGACCGAGGTGAGAAGGCCGGCCATGTACTCGGCGGGATAGTTCGCCTTGAGGTAGGCCGTCCAGTACGACACCAGGCCGTAGCCGGCCGCGTGCGACTTGTTGAACGCGTAGTCGGCGAACGGCAGCACGGTGTCCCACAGCGCCTTGACGGCCGCCGTCGAGAACCCGTTGGCCTTCATGCCATCGGAGAAGCCTTCGAATTCCTTCTCCAGGACCTCGCGCTTCTTCTTTCCCATGGCCTTGCGCAGAATGTCGGCTCGGGCCAGCGAGTAGCCGGCCACCTTCTGCGCTATGCGCATGATCTGCTCTTGGTAGACGATCAGTCCGTAGGTCTCGGAAAGGATCTCGCGCAGCGGCTCTTCGAGTTCGGGGTGAATCGGTTTGATGGCCTGGCGGTTGTTCTTCCGGTCGGCGTAGTCGTTGTGGGCGTTCATGCCCATCGGGCCGGGCCGGTACAGGGCGATGACGGCGACGACGTCTTCGAACCCGGTGGGCTGCATACGGCGCAGCAAGTCACGCATCGGCCCACCGTCGAGCTGGAACACACCCAATGTGTCACCGCGGCCCAGGAGTTCGTAGGCAGCCGGATCATCGAGGGGCACCGAGTCGAGGTCGAGGTCGATCCCCCGGTTCGCCTGGATGTTTTCCAGGCAGTCGCCGATGATCGTGAGATTGCGCAGCCCGAGGAAATCCATCTTCAGCAGCCCGATGGCCTCACACGACGGGTAATCCCAACCCGTGATCACCGCGCCGTCCTGCGGTCGACGCCACAGCGGGATCGCATCGATCAGCGGCTCGGAACTCATGATTACCGCGCAGGCGTGCACACCGGCATTGCGGACCAGCCCCTCCAGCCCGCGCGCCGTCTCGTAAATCGTCCGCACATCAGGATCGGTGTCGATCAGAGCACGGACCTCAGCAGCCTCTTTGTACCGCTCGTGGGAGGGATCGGTGATGCCCGAGACTGAAATGTCCTTGGCCATGATCGGCGGCGGCAGAGCCTTGGTGATCCGGTCGGCGATGGCGAAGCCGGGCTGGCCGTAGTTCACCCGGGCCGAATCTTTCAGCGCCGCTTTGGTCTTGATGGTGCCGAACGTGATCACCTGGGCCACCCGGTCACTACCCCATCTGTTGGCGGCGTAGCGCAGCATCTCCCCGCGGCGGCGGTCGTCGAAGTCGATATCGATATCGGGCATCGACACGCGCTCGGGGTTGAGGAAGCGCTCGAACAGCAACCCGTAAGGGAGCGGATCGATATTCGTAATACCCATCGCGTATGCCACCAGCGAGCCGGCTGCCGACCCGCGGCCCGGGCCGACCCGGATATCCACTGAGCGCGCGTAGTTGATCAGGTCGGCGACGATCAGGAAGTAGGACGGATAGCCCTTCTCGCAGATAACCTTGATCTCGTAGTCGGCGCGATCGATGTATTCCTGCGGGACTGCGGAAGGAAACCGGCGGCTCAGCCCGGCGGTGACCTCGTGGCGCAGCCAGGACTCCTGGGTGTGACCCTCGGGCACCGGGAAGATCGGCATTCGGTCATGGGGCTTCCACAGGTCGGCGTAGGACTGAACCCGCTCGGCGATGAGCAATGTCGAATCGCAGGCTCCCGGGACCTGGTCATCCCACAGCGCGCGCATTTCTGCGGCGGACTTGAGGTAATAACCGTCACCGTCGAACTTGAACCGATTGGGGTCGGACAGCGTCTTGCCGGTCTGCACGCACAGCAACGCCTCGTGGTTACGCGAGTGGTCGCGGCTGACGTAGTGGCAGTCGTTGGTGGCCAGTGGCGGGATGGACAGTTTCGCGCCGAGCTCGAGAAGACCCTCCCGGACCCGGCGCTCGATGTCCAGGCCGTGGTCCATCAGCTCAAGAAAAAAGTTCTCCGGGCCGAAGATCTCCCGCCACTTGGCGGCAGCTTCCAATGCCTCGCGGTCATGGCCGAGGCGCAGCCGCGTCTGTACCTCACCGGAGGGGCAGCCGGTGGTGGCGATGATGCCGTCGGCGTGCTCGGCGATCACCTCGGCGTCCATTCGGGACCACTTTCCAAGCTGGCCCTCGAACGACGCCAGCGAGGACAGCTTGAACAGGTTGCGCAGCCCGGTCGCATTCTCCGCGATCATCGTCATATGGGTGTAGGCCCCGCTGCCCGAGACGTCGTCCCCCTTCTGACCGGGGTCACCCCACAGGATGCGCTTGGTGTCGAAACGCGAGGCGGGGGCGATGTAGGCCTCCACACCGATGATCGGCTTGATGCCCACCTCGGACGCTTTGTTGTAGAACTCGCTGGCGCCGAACATATTTCCGTGATCTGTCATGCCCACCGCGGGCATTTCCAGCCGCTGCGCCTCGGCCAGCATCGGACTGATCTTCGCAGCGCCGTCGAGCATCGAGTACTCGGTGTGGTTATGCAGGTGTACAAAAGACCCTGAAGACCCCGAAGAACCTGAAGACCCTGTAGAACCAGGCGGAGAATCGCTCATAGGGACGCCAGTCTATGACCGGCTACCGACAGCCCGCGGCGTGTCGCGATGCGTGTCTCGCCTCGTTCGGATCATGCCCCAGCAGCCCAATCTCACCCGCCGTGAAGGCGCAGACTGTCCAGCGCATGCTGCAGGTCTGCAGGATACGGACTGGTGATCTCAACCCGCCGCCCGTCGGCCGGATGCACGAACGCCAGGGATCGAGCGTGCAGCCACTGACGTTCCAGGCCGAGTTTCCCCGCCAGCCTCGGATCCGCGCCGTAGGTCAGGTCGCCGCAGCATGGGTGATGCAAAGCAGCGAAGTGGACCCGGATCTGGTGGGTCCGGCCAGTCTCGAGCTGAACGTCGAGGAGGCTCGCAGCCGGGTGCGCTTCCAGCGTGTCGTAGTGGGTCACGCTGGCCCTCCCGCCGTCGACGACAGCGAACTTCCAGTCGTGCCCCCGGTGGCGACCAATCGGCGCGTCGATGGTTCCGCTGGAGGGGTCCGGATGGCCCTGGACGAGCGCGTGGTACCTCTTCTCGACGGTCCGCTGTTTGAATGCCCGTTTGAGCACGGTGTACGCCCGCTCGGACAGGGCCACCACCATTACCCCGGAGGTGCCGACATCCAGCCGGTGCACGATGCCCTGGCGCTCATGGATTCCCGATGTGCTGATCCGAAATCCCGCCGCCGCCAACCCACCCAGAACCGTCGGACCGTGCCAGCCGACGGTCGCGTGCGCAGCCACCCCGGGCGGTTTGTCGACCGCCACGATGTCATCGTCGGCATAGAGAATCGACATGCCCTCGATGTCGACCGGCGTGTTCTCCACAGGGGCGGGCGCCTCCGGTAGCCGCACCTCCAGCCACGCCCCCACGACCAGCTTGTCCGACTTGCCCGCAGGTGCGCCGTCGAGCTCGACGGCGCCGTCGGCCGCGAGTGCCGCCGCTGCGGTGCGCGACAGCCCGAGCAGCCGAGCCAGCCCGGCATCGACCCGCATGCCGGCCAGTCCCTCCGGGATCGGCAGAGAACGGGTGGTCATCAGACCCCGGACTCAGGTTCCGGCTCCTGGCGCCTCCCGACGGTGCCCGATTCGTCGTCCGATTCGTCGTCCGGCTGGCGCCTCCCGACGGTGTCGAAGTCGAAGCCGAACAACGACAACGCGACCAACAGAATCGCCCCGCCGACCACCGACGGGTCGGCCACATTGAACACCGGCCACCAACCGATGGACAAGAAGTCCACAACATGGCCGCGCAGCGGACCTGGCGAGCGGAAGAACCGATCCACCAGGTTGCCCATCGCACCACCGAGAATCATGCCCAGACCGATAGCCCACCACGGAGACACCAGCCGGCGGCCCATCCAGATGATGCCGAAGACGACGCCCGTTGCGACCAGGGTGAGCACCCAGGTGTATCCAGTGGCCATGGAGAATGCCGCACCCGAATTGCGCACCAGCGTCCAGGTCACGGTGTCGCCGATGATCGACACCGGCTGCCCGGGTGTCAGCAGCTTGACGGCGAGCACCTTGGTGACGATGTCCAGGACGAGCACCACACCCGCCACAGAGAGCAGGAGCCGCAGCCGACGACGAGGCGTACCCGCCTCCGGTTGCGCAATACTCTCGCCGGTCGCCGGCTCGACCGGGCTCGATGATTCATCAGTCACGCCCCCCATCATTCCAAAGAGCCCGTGGGGAACAATTCCACCCATGCACCGCCTCCTCGTCATAGCCACCGGTGGGACGATCTCGACCACCGCCGACGGCGACGCCGTGTTACGCCCCGCGCTGTCCGGAGCGGACCTCACCGCAGGCTTGGACGTCGAGGTGATCGAAGCGATGTCGGTAGACAGTTCGCAGTTGACCCCGGCGGACTGGGACGTGATCGCCGCGGCGGTCCGAAGCGCGTCTCGCAACGATGGCACAGGCGGCATCGTCGTCACCCACGGCAGCGACACCATGGAGGAGACCGCGCTCTGGCTCGAGCTCACCTATCAGGGTGAGGCGCCGGTGGTTCTTACCGGTGCGCTGCGCAGCGCCGACGCTCCCGACGCCGATGGTCCGGCCAACCTACGCGACGCCCTCACCATCGCCGGCAGCCCCGGCGCCCGCGGCCTCGGTGTCACGGTGAGCTTCGCCGGCGCGGTCTTCGAACCGATAGGTCTGCACAAGGTGGCCACCGGCGACTTGCGGGGCTTCTCGGGGCACATGGTGGGGTCGGTCAGCGACAACGGGTTCACCCGGTTCGGAAGCCGGAAGAATCGCCCGTTCTTCGGTGACCTGACCGCGGCCCATGCCCCGCGGGTGGACATCGTGGTCGCCTATCCCGGCGCCGATGCCGTCGCACTGGACGCCTGTGTGGCTTCGGGCGCCCGGGGCATCGTGCTGGAAGCGCCGGGGGCCGGTAATGCCGGCGCGGTGCTCATCGATGCTGTTCGGCGACACTGCAGCGACGGCGTCGCGGTCGCAATGTCCACCCGCGTTCCGGGGGGCCCGGTCAGCCCGGCCTACGGGCCGGGGCGCGCACTGGCGGATGCGGGCGCGTTCGTCGCCCCCCGGCTTCGATCATCGCAGGCGCGCGTGCTGCTGATGGCCGCGCTGTCGGCCGGAGCATCGCCTCGGGGCACCTTCGAGCGCTGGGGCTGACAGCTGGGGCTGACAGCTCGGGCTAACAGCTGGGGCTGACAATGGGAGCGGGTCGACGTGCGTCACCCAATCCAACGTCTACGGTGCACTCTGCCGGTCGACGAAATTCGGCCAGTCCAGACTATCCACCGGATTGGCGTGTCTCACCGCAGCGACGTCGTCCGAGAAGGTACGCGCTGAGCCGGGTCCGGTGCTGCGGGTCTCGAAGCGTGCCGTCATCACCCCATGGCCCGCGCCCTGGACCCATCCGTGCCCGAACTCGGTGTGCACGACGTCGTCGCCGACACGCCAGAGCGGAGCCGCCGGGTCGGGCTGTACAACCGGACTCGGTGAACCAGTGCCGGACACCTCATCGGTTGCCAGCAACTCGAGCGCCGGGAACAGCGATTCCTGCTGCACTTCGGACAGGCCGGAAAAGCCAACTCCGACAAGACGAATCGGACCGATATCGACCGGGTCCAGTAAGAGCCTGCGCGCGGTGGCCGTCAACGTCGCCGAGTCGGTGGTCGCGTACGGCAGCGTCGCCGACCTGGTCAGAATACTCATGTCGGACTTCTTCAATTTGACTGTGACGGTGCGGGCCCCGCGACCATCCCTGAGTAGCCGCCGGTGTGCATGCTCGCCGATCGGACCCGTGGCCGCGCGGAGCTGATCGATGGTCGTCACGTCTTCGGGGAACGTCGACTCGGCGCTGATCTGTTTCGCGGGCGCGTTCTCGGCGACCGGCCGATCGTCGATGCCCCGCGCGAGACGGTGCAGAGCGGACCCGACGGCGGGACCGAGGATGTTCGCGACTTCGGTGTCCGACAGCGCCGCCAGGGCACCGATGGTCCCGATGCCGAGCCGGTGCAGCTTCTCGTCGGCCACCGGCCCGATGCCCCAGAGGCTGCGCACCGGCAGCGTGGCGAGCAAGTCCGCTTCCTCTTCACGGGAAACCACCGTGATCCCGTCCGGCTTGGCCAGACCTGAAGCGATCTTGGCGATCTGCTTACCCGATCCCGCCCCGACGGAGGCAACCAGTCCGGTCACCGCAGCCACCTCCGCCCGCAGTGTCTCGCAGAACACCTCAACCTCAGCCGACGAGGCGCCGACGAGCTCTGCGGGCTCCCCGAAAGCTTCGTCGAACGACAACTGTTCGAGCACCGGCACCATCGTGCGCACCGTCTCGAAGACGCGGCGGCTGGCCAGTCCGTACACCGCACCGCGCGGCGGCAGCACCACCGCGGCCACACCGATCAGCCGGCGCGCCTGATGCATGGGCATCGCCGAACGGGCACCGAACGCCCGCGCCTCGTAGCTGGCACCTGCCACCACGCCGCGGCCACCCAAACCCCCGACGAGAACGGGACGGCCCCGCAGGGTGGGGCGGGTCAGTTGCTCCACGGATGCGAAGAATGCATCCATGTCCAGGTGCAGGACCCATCTCGCGCCCACACCTGCAGATATTAGGCCTGCCGGCGAATATTGATGAGCCGGTTAGCCTGACCTCTATGGCACACCCACGCAGTGAGGTCTCAGATGTTCCGATCCGGGATGCCTCGATCCGGCTGGGGCAATTCCTCAAACTGGCTGGCCTCATCGACTCCGGCGCAGACGCCAAGTCGGTGATCGCAGAGGGTTTGGTCACCGTCAACGGCGACGTCGAAACCCGGCGCGGCAGGCAGCTGCACCCCGGTGACACCGCAATGTTCTCCGGCCGCTCCGCCCGGGTCACCCACAGCTGAGCCCGCCGCGGTGCAGCTCCGTCACGCCTTGGCGATCGCGACCCGCACGCCGTCGCCGATCTCGGCGGCCTGCTCGGGATCCCCGAACTCAAAGCTGGTGGCGAGGATCTCCCGCGCGATCAGGTCCCGGTGGGAGCGGGCCCAGGCCGCGCATTCTTCAGGCACCGAAACCACCACCGAAATCCGGTCGGATACATCCAGGCCGGTGGCCTTCCGCAATTCCTGCAGTTCCCGAATGCGGTCCTTGGCCCAGCCTTCAGCCTTCAGCTCGGGCGTCACGGTTCCGTCGAGCACCACCAAACCCGCTCCATCGGCGAGCGCAGCGGTCCACTCAGGTTCGGCGGCAACAAGTTTCGAGCTGAACTCCTCAGGGTTCAGCACCGCGGGTCCCGCGGTCAATGTGCCGTCGGCGTTGAGCACTCCCGCGCCCGCCTTGACCGCCTTGATCGCGGCCTGGACATCGCTGCCGATCCGCGGACCAGCGACGCGTGCGTTGACGGCGAGTTCGAACCGGCCATGGGCAGCGATGTCATCGGTGAGTACTACCGACTTCACGTTGAGTTCGTCGGCGATCAGGTCCCGGTAGGCCTCGAGCCGCCGCGGATCGACCGACTCGCTCAACGCGACAGTCAGATTCGGCAGCGGCAGGCGAACGCGCAACTTCTTGGCCTTCCGCAGCGACGACCCGGTCGAGGCCACTTCGCGCACCAGGTCCATGTCAGCGACCAGTTGCGGATCGGCGGGCAGCAATTCCGCATCGGGCCAGTCCGTGAGGTGCACCGAGCGCTCCCCGGTGATGCCACGCCAGATCACCTCCGAGATCAGCGGAAGCAGCGGAGCGGCCAGCCGACTGGTCACCTCGAGCACGGTATGCAACGTGTCAATCGCGTCGGCTTCCTCCTCCCAGAACCGCGAACGAGACCGCCGGACATACCAATTCGTCAGCGCCTCAGTGAACTGGCGCAGCTGATCGCACGCCGCCGAGATGTCGCAGACATCCATCGATGCCGTCAGTCCGTCACGCAGCACCGCAAGCTTGGCCAGTATGTAGCGATCCAGAACGTGGGTCGAGTCGGTACGCCAGGTTCCCTTGTTCGGCGCGTACAGCGCCAGAAAGGTATAGGCGTTCCACAGTGGCAGCAACACCTGTCGAACACCCTCACGGATGCCCTGCTCGGTCACCACCAGGTTGCCGCCGCGCAGGATCGGCGACGCCATCAGGAACCAGCGCATCGCGTCCGAGCCGTCCCGGTCGAACACCTCGGTGACGTCCGGGTAGTTTCGCAGCGACTTGCTCATCTTCTGACCGTCGTTGCCCAGCACGATCCCGTGCGAGACGCAGGTCCGGAAAGCCGGTTTGTCGAATAAAGCCGTAGCGAGGATATGCAGGGTGTAGAACCAGCCGCGCGTCTGACCGATGTACTCGACGATGAAGTCGCCGGGAAAATGGGTCTCAGCTCGGGCCTCTCCCGCCTCCCCACCCGCGAACCACTGCTGGTTCTCGAACGGATAGTGCACCTGCGCGAATGGCATCGACCCCGAGTCGAACCACACGTCGAGAACATCGGGAATGCGACGCATCGTCGACCGCCCGGTCGGATCGTCGGGGTTGGGCCGGGTCAGCTCATCGATGAAGGGCCGGTGCAGATTGTCCGGACGCACCTCGAAGTCGCGTTCGAGTTCGTCGAGGCTCCCATACACGTCGATTCGCGGATACGCCGGATCGTCGGACTTCCATACCGGAATCGGGGTGCCCCAGTATCGGTTTCGCGAGATTGACCAGTCACGCGCGCCCTGTAGCCACTTGCCGAACTGCCCGTCCTTGACGTGCTCGGGATACCAGGTGATCTCCTTGTTGAGCTCCACCATGCGGTCGCGGAACTGACTGACCTTGATGAACCACGACGACACGGCTCGGTAGATCAGCGGGTTGCGGCACCGCCAGCAGTGCGGATAGGAGTGGTCGTAGGTGTCGTGACGGACCAACACTGCGCCATTGGCTTGTGCGGCTCCGCTCTGATTCTTCAGGTCACGAATGATCTGGGGGTTGGCATCGAACACGTGCTGGCCCGCAAAATCGGGGACAGTTTCGTCGAATCGTCCCTTGGCGTCGACCGGCGTGACTGCCTTGATATCGGCCGCCTGCGCGGTGGCCATGTCGTCCTCGCCGTACGCCGGCGCCAGGTGGACCAGTCCGGTGCCGTCCTCGGTGCTGACGAAATCGGCAGGCAGTACCGAGAACACGTTGGGCAAGTCCAGCCGAAGGTCATTGAAGTAGGAAAACGGTGGCGCGTAGGACACGCCCACCAGATCCCGGCCCGAGTAGGTTGCGACGATCTGCGGTTCGTCCCCGAACTCGCGGGCGTAGGCGCCCAGGCGAGCCGCCGCCAGCACGTAACGCCGCCCATCGGGGGCCGCGACCAGAACGTAGTCGACATCAGGGTTGACCGCGACGGCCTGGTTGGACGGCAGTGTCCACGGCGTCGTCGTCCAGATCAGTAGGTAGGCCCCCACCAGATCCTGTGCGGCCGTCTGCTCCTCGATCCGGTAGCCGACGGTCAGCGCCGGATCCTGGCGGCTCTGATAGACGTCGTCGTCCATGCGCAGTTCGTGGCTCGACAGCGGGGTCTCGTCATTCCAGCAGTAGGGCAGCACCCGGTTGCCTTCATAGGCGAGTTCCTCGTCCCACAGCTGCTTGAACGCCCAGATCACCGACTCCATGAAGTCCAGATCCAGTGTCTTGTAATCGTTGTCGAAGTCGACCCAGCGCGCCTGACGGGTCACGTAGGAGCGCCATTCGTTGGTGTACTTGAGCACCGAAGCCCGACAGGCTTCATTGAACTTCTCGATGCCCATCTGCTCGATCTGGCCCTTGTCGGTGATGGCCAGTTGACGCTGCACTTCGAGTTCGGCCGGCAGGCCATGGGTGTCCCAGCCGAATCGGCGCTCGACCTTGTAACCGCGCATGGTGCGGTAGCGCGGCACGATGTCCTTCACGTATCCGGTGAGCAGGTGCCCGTAATGCGGAAGTCCGTTCGCGAATGGCGGCCCGTCGTAGAACACGTACTCCGGCGCGGCGTCACGCCGGTCGATGCTGGCCCGGAAAGTGTCGTCGCCGGCCCAATAGTCCAGTACGGCGGCCTCGAGCTCGGGGAACTTGGGCGCCCCGGCGCCCGGCTTCGGGTAGGCGTTCACCTGCGTGCGTCTCCTGTGCCAGATGTCGTTCAGGCACGGGGACGACGTCGCGCCGGTGCGCGAGCGCCGCGGTACCACCCCGCTTGCGCACCTGTGGTGCGCCGCTCGAAGGAAGGCGATGACGGGCCAACCCGTTCGGTTCTACTGGACGCGGCCGTTCGCCAAAACGACCGGGAATACGCCGTTCTTCCGAAAGCTCCCCGGTGATGGCCGGATCGACGCTGGTGACCACAGTCTAGCGGGCTGGCGGCATCACTTCGGACTCACCCAGCGGTCAGCGGATGAGCGGGCCCCTCGGTGCGGAGCCGATCAGACGGCGCGGAGCCGGTCAGATGGCGCGGAGCCGGTCAGATCGCCGCCCGAGTGCGATCGGCGAAGGGCGCACCGAACTCCCGCACCGGCTGGAAGCCGTTCTTGCGCGCCAGCGCCGCACCCCGGCGGATCAACGCGGCAGTCGCGACGAAGCCCGCCTGGTCCGGAACGACCAAGGGGGTGAGCAGACGGTTGTGCACATAGCCGAACGCGAGCCCGGACTCCGGATCGGCCCAGCCCAGAGAGCCGCCGAGACCCACGTGCCCGAACCCGGGCAGAACCCCGCCGAACGGCAGCCCGTGATAGCCGAGGTGGAACGCCATCGGCATGAACATGGCGTGGTCAGGCCGCAGGCTCGGCCGTCCTACCAGCGCCGCGGTCGTCTCGCTGGAGAGGAACTGCGTGCCGTCGATGCGACCGCCGTTGGCGATCGCACCGTACATGCGGGCCAGCGCACGCGCGGTGGCCACACCGTTGGCTGCGGGCATCTCACAGTCGAGCAGTGGCGTGTCACCCTGCACAAGCGCTTTGACGCCGGGGGAATACATCGTTCCGAATGCGCCGGAGAACGGCAGAGCGGCCACCCGTGGTGCCACCAGGTTGAATATCGGGTTCTGCAGCCGGCTCTGCGGACCAATTATCTGCGCAGCCTGCGTCGGCGCCTGCACGGGAGGCCGCCCAAGGTGCAGCCCGTCGGTGTCCAGCGGCTGGGCCACCTCGGCGCGCACCAGTTCGCGCATCCCCTTACCTGTGACCGCGCGCGCCAACCCGGACAACAGCCAGCCGAAGGTCAGCGCGTGGTAGGCGGGCTTGCCCAGCAGCCAGCTCACCGGTTCAGCGGCCAGTCGCGCCTCCATCCGGACGTGATCGAGCAGTTCGTGCTTCGCGGCGCCGTTGAGATGAGCCAGGCCTGCCCGGTGCCTCAGTGCGTCGCGCACGGTGATGCCCGACTTCCCGTTCGCACCGAACGCCGGCCAGTACTCAGCCACCGGAGCGTCGTAGTCGATCAGCCCGCGGTCGGCCAGCCGGTGGATGACGGTCGCGGCCACGCCCTTGGTTGCAGAGAACACCATGGTGCCGGTGTCGGCGTTCCAGTGCCGGGTGCCTCGCCGATCGGACCAGCCCGTCCAGATGTCGACGACCGGTTCGCCATCGAGGTAGACGGCCAACGCGCCGCCACCGAGACGCCGCCATGGAAACATCTGCGCGAACAGGCGCACTGCGCAGCCGAAATTCCGGTCGGCTGCGCCCTGAACACCACGCGGCAGGGCCGAACCGTCGACACCGTATCGGAGCCCCGCGCCGCGCTCCGGGTTATTGACGCCCGTCACAATGATGTCGAATTTACTCCGGTGAGCGGCAAACTACCGTGGAGTTACCGATTTGTTAATCAGCGCCCATCGGCGGGTTATCCCGCCGGGTGTTTATCCGCGGCGTCCAGGATCTGCTGCGCGGCAAGCGCCGGAGTCAACTCTCCGCCGCGTACCCGGCGCTCGATGTCGGCACGGGCCTCGCGCACGCCCGGGCTGTTCAGCACCCGGTCCATGACCGCGTCGTGAACCATCGACCAGGTCCACTGCACCTGCTGGGCGCGCCGGCGAGCGTCGAACTCCCCTGCCTCGCTGAGCACGTCCCGATGCCTGAGCACCGATTGCCAAACCTCGGGCAAGCCGGTTCCGTCCAGCGCGCTCATCGTCAAGACCGGCGGACGCCAGAGGGTTTCACGCGGGTAGATCAGGCGGATGGCACCGGCCAGCTCCCGCGCGGCGGCCTTGGCCTCGACGGCATGCTCCCCGTCGGCTTTGTTGACGACGATGATGTCGGCGAGTTCGAGCACACCCTTCTTGATTCCCTGCAGTTGATCGCCGGTCCGGGCCATCGTCAGGAACACGAAGGTATCCACCATGTTGGCAACCGCCACCTCGGACTGACCCACCCCCACGGTCTCCACCAGGATGACGTCGTAGCCCGCCGCTTCCAGCAAGACGATCGTCTCGCGGGTCGCCCGGGTGACACCGCCGAGCGTCCCGGAGGTGGGTGAGGGCCGGATGTAGGCGTCGGCATGAACCGCCAGGCGCGCCATGCGGGTTTTGTCCCCCAGAATCGAGCCACCGGTGCGGGTGGACGACGGATCCACGGCGAGTACGGCCACCCGGTATCCCTGCTCGATCAGGTACATCCCGAGCGCCTCGATGCTGGTCGACTTGCCCACCCCGGGAACTCCGGTGATGCCGACGCGGAAGCCTTTGCCGCCATCGGGCCCAGGGCACGTCCCGCGTGCCGGGGATAGCTCCAGGAGCAACTCCTGAGCCCGCTGCCGGTGGTCGGCACGGGCTGACTCCACCAGCGTGATCGCCCTCGCCAGCCCCGAGCGGTCGCCATCGCGGACCGCAGCGGCCAAATCTCTGATCGGTTGACTCATCTAACTCAGCGAGTAACCGAGGCGTTCGGCCAACTCGCCCAGCAGACCGATCGCCGCGTCGGCAATTACGGTGCCCGGCGGAAAAATGGCGGTGGCGCCGCCTGCGTAGAGCTCGTCGAAGTCGCCCGGTGGAATGACTCCGCCGACGACAATCATGATGTCCGGCCTGCCGACCTCTCCGAGTGCATCGCGCAGCGCAGGAACCAGGGTCAGGTGACCGGCGGCAAGGGAAGACACTCCGACCACGTGCACGTCGTTGTCTGCGGCCTGACGAGCCACCTCATCCGGCGTGGAGAACAGCGGCCCGACGTCCACGTCGAACCCGATGTCGGCGAAGGCCGTCGCAATCACCTTCTGTCCGCGGTCATGGCCGTCTTGGCCCATCTTGGCCACCAGAATTCTGGGCCTGCGGCCGTCGGCCTCGGCGAACTTTTCGACCAGTTCAGTTGCTGCTGACATTTTCCCGCCAGTTTGCCCTATGCCTACCTCGTCTCGGTACACACCGGCAATGGTTCGGATCTCGGCCTGGTGGCGTCCGTACACCTTCTCCAATGCGTCGGAGATCTCCCCGACCGTGGCCTTGGCGCGTGCTGCGGTGATCGCCAGCGCCAGCAGGTTGTTGCCGAGCCCGTCCGGCCCGGTGCCGTTTCCCGAGTCATTGCGCTCGTGCCCGCCGGCACGCCCGGTAGCCGCTGCCGCGCGGGTCAGTTCGGCCAGCGCGGTTTGCGTCGCGGCGTCATCGCGCTCGGCGCGCAGACTCTCGAGCTTGGCGATCTGCTCGGCCCGCACCCGGTTGTTTTCGACCTTGAGCACCTCGATCTCGTGGTCGGTATCTTCGGCGGCAACCTGGTACTTGTTGACTCCGATCACGGTCTGCTGTCCCGAGTCGATCCGCGCCTGGGTCCGCGCAGCGGCTTCCTCGATGCGTAGCTTAGGGATGCCCGCATCGATGGCCCGGGCCATCCCGCCGTGTGCGGCGACCTCCTGGATGTGGGAGCGTGCGCGTGTCGCCAGCTGGTAGGTCAGCCATTCCACGTAGTACGAGCCACCCCACGGGTCGATGGGTCGGGTGGTGCCCGACTCCTGCTGCAGTAACAGCTGAGTGTTGCGCGCGATGCGGGCCGCGAAATCCGTTGGTAGGGCGAGCGCTTCGTCGAGTGCGTTGGTGTGCAGTGACTGGGTGTGGCCCTGCGTCGCGGCCATCGCCTCGACACAGGTCCTGGCCACGTTGTTGAAGGGGTCCTGAGCCGTCAACGACCAACCTGAGGTCTGCGAATGCGTACGCAATGACTGCGATTTCGGGTTCCGGGGCTCGAATTGTGCGACAAGTTCGCTCCATAGCAGCCGACCTGCGCGCAGCTTGGCGACTTCCATGAAGAAGTTCATGCCGATGCCCCAGAAGAAGGACAGCCGCGGGGCGAACTCGTCGATCTCCAGCCCGGCATCAAGTCCGGCCTTGATGTACTCGACTCCGTCGGCCAGGGTGTAGGCCAGCTCCAGGTCGGCGGTGGCACCGGCCTCCTGGATGTGATACCCCGAAATCGAGATCGAGTTGTACTTAGGCATTTTCCGGCTTGTGTAGCCGAAGATGTCGGAGATGATCCGCATCGACGGCTCCGGCGGATATATGTAGGTGTTGCGGACCATGAACTCTTTGAGGATGTCGTTCTGGATGGTCCCGGCAAGCTTCTCGGGCGGCACCCCCTGCTCCTCTGCGGCGGCCACATACAACGCGAGAATCGGCAGCACCGCTCCGTTCATGGTCATCGAGACCGACACCGAGGACAGGTCGATTCCATCGAACAGCTGACGCATGTCGAGGATGGAATCGATCGCCACCCCCGCCATTCCGACGTCTCCGGCCACCCGGGGGTGGTCCGAGTCGTAGCCGCGGTGCGTAGCCAGGTCGAAGGCCACCGACAGGCCCTTCTGGCCGGCGGCGAGATTGCGCCGATAGAACGCATTGGATTCCGCGGCGGTCGAGAACCCCGCGTACTGACGGATCGTCCACGGCTGGTTCACATACATCGTCGGGTAGGGGCCCCGGACGAAGGGCGGTTCTCCGGGCATGCTGCACAGCGGATATCCCGCACCGACGATCTCGTCGCGATCGGCTGCGATGTAGACGGGTTTGACCTCGATGCCTTCAGGCGTGGCCCAATCCAATTGGTCGGCGGTGTAACCGTGGGCGGCAGCCGCCGCGGAAGTCTGGCCGGCCACATCCTCAGCAGTGGACGCCACCGGAGCGCGCTCGCCCGCCAGGGGCACATCGGCGAAACTGCCGATCTTCGCGCTGGTCTCCGGAATCGCCTCGCCAGTCGTTTGGTCGGTGGTGGCCATCCCGTCATGCCCCCAATCGGTTCAACAGATCCGACAGGGCCTGCACCGCATCGATTGCGGCAGTCAGATAGCCGTCGGGTTTCGAATCAGCTTCGGCGACAGACTTCTTCGGTCCGGCCAGCAGAATGTGGCCCACACCGGCCTGCCGGGCGGCCTGGATGACCCCCGAGGCCTCCTTCGCGCAGCGGGCGTCGGTACCGCAGATCACCGCAATTTCGGCGCCCCCGGCGTCAGCCACCGCCTGGCCGACCCCGGCGGCGTCCAGCGGGCCAGGGTCGACTGCCTGGATACCGCCGCAGGCCAGCAGGTTCGACGTGAATGTGGTGCTCTTGTTGTGCTCAGCCAATGGCCCCAGCGGCAGCAAGAGCACCGTCGGCCGGCTGCCTGCCTCATCCAGGAAAACATCCGAGCGGTTCCGCAGCGCCTCGAAACCCGCCGCGTATCGCAGTACACCGGGCAACGAATCACCTTGCGGAAGAGCACGTTCAGAGAGATCGGGATATTCATTGACACCGGTCAGCGCGGTGCGCCGGTGCGCAATGTCCTCCGAGCGGCGCTGCGCCACCGCTGAGATGCACCCGCTGATGTAGTCCCCGGCGGCGACGAAACCCCCCTTGGCCTCGATCTCCTGAAAGTGCCCCCACGCCTGCTCGGCAAGTTGGCCGGTGAGGTCTTCGACGAACCAGGACCCGCCCGACGGGTCGAGGACGCGGCCGACATGGGACTCTTCGAGCAGCAGCAACTGGGTGTTTCGTGCGATCCGCCGCGCAAAACTACGCGCAGTGCCGGGAAACCCCCCGGGAATCGCGACATCGAAGGGGTGCACGAGCACGGTGTCAGCACCACCGATGCCCGCCGAGAATGCCGCCACCGTGGTGCGCAACATATTCACCCAAGGATCGCGCTGAGCCATCATCGCCAGCGAGGTGCTGGCGTGCACGGTGGCCGCGCCTGCATCAGGCTCTCCGACCACATCGGCCACCCGCGCCCAGAGTCGGCGCGCTACACGAAGTTTCGCGACAGTCATGAACTGGTCGTCGTCGGCCGCGAACCGGAAACTGATCTGCCTGAGCGCCGCGGCGGTAGGCAGACCCGCATCGACCAACAGGCGCAGATAGGCGACGCCCGCGGCGATGGAGGCGCCGAGTTCCCACGATGCACTGGCACCCAGGTTGTGATACGCCGGACCATCCACGGTGATGGCGCGCACGTGTCCGCCGTATCCGGTGAATGTGTTTGCGGTCGCGACGACGTCACCGAAACCGGCGGCGCGCCGGCCGGACAGCTGGGCAGTCAGTGGATCGGCGCCCAGGTCCACCGACAATCGGGACCGCTGATCCTCGTCGAGTCCGGTCAGCAGGGCAAGCGCCGCCTCAGCCGTGGCGACATAGGTCGAGCCCCCGCCATCGACGTCGAAGACGACGGGCACGAGGTCGAGGAAAACACCATCGAGCAAACGACCGAGTTCGGCCGGCGAAACACCGTCCGCGCGTTCCTTCCCGTTGCCGACCTTGAGCACCAGTGCGCTGACGCCCTCGGTCAACCCGAGCAGCACCGATCCATTGCCCTCCTCGGCAGTCGACCCGTCGGCTGGAAAGGCCTCGGCGACCTTCCAGCCCGACTTGACGTCCCGCAGCGCATCGCCGCCGCGTACGAACGGCCAGCGGCCCGGCAAACTCGGCTCGGCGTGTTCGTCCGCGCTGGTGTAGAGGGGCCGGATGGGGAATCCTTCGTAGGTCTGCGAATCCAGCAATCGTTCTGGTTCCGCAGGCAGATCGGCAGGATCACCCCGGGTGGTCTTGGCCAGCACACCCGCCACCGCAGAGCGCCATCGGTCGAGATCGGCATCGATTACACCCGCGGCGGCACCGGCACTGGGTTTCTGCACAGCTATCAGGCTAAATGATCGAAGCCGGGGCAGCGGGGGCTGGTCGGCAGACTCGGCACCTCGACGGCGGGCGGTCATCGCCCTGGCCCCGATCGGCGGCTTTGGCCCCGTAGTGTTGGCAAGCGTGAAGTCCGTCCCCAGCACGCTGCGCGCAGTTCGCGCAGCGGTGGTCGCCACACTCAGAACGGTTCCCAAGCGCCGGTTCGCGACCATCCTGACCGCGATTGTGGTGCTTGTCGCCATTGCGGTGCTGGTTCCCCTGCCGACTGCCGTGCAGCTACGGGACTGGGCCACATCGGTGGGCCCGTGGTTTCCGCTGGCCTTTCTGACCGCGCACATCCTCGTCACGGTGTTCCCGTTCCCGCGCACCGTCTTCACGCTGGCTGCGGGCCTGTTGTTCGGACCGTTCCTGGGGGTACCGATCGCGGTGCTGGCGAGCACGATCAGCGCGATCATCGCTCTGCTGCTCGTCCGCGCGGTGGGCTGGCAGCTGGACCGTCTCGTGAAGCATCCACGGCTGGAAGCGGTGAACGCGCGACTCGCGGCGCGCGGCTGGCCGACCGTGTTGTCGATGCGGCTGATTCCGGCCGTCCCGTTCTCGGTGCTGAACTACGCGGCCGGCTCGTCCGCAGTTCGGGTGCTGCCCTACACACTGGCGACTTTCGTCGGGCTACTCCCTGGCACCGCCGCGGTCGTCATCCTCGGTGACGCCCTCACCGGAAATATCAGTCCGCTGCTGTTCGTGGTCTCGCTGTGCACCGCAAGCGTCGGCATCGCGGGGCTGGTCTACGAGATCCGGGCCCAAGGTCGCCATCGACCCGGCGCATCCGACGGCCCGCCGGCTGAACCCGCGGAGTCTGCGATCAGCGCCCGTTGACTGCAGGCCCCTTCGCCGTCATCGCCCCGAACAGCGCGAGCAACGACGCTGCCGACACCAGGCTCGGGCTCCAGTCCCTCACCCTGACATGGAACGCGACGGCCAACACGAAGTAGATCGTCAACATGAAGGTGGTAAGCCGGGCCAATGCCGGGAATCGGTACACCGATGCCAGTCCGACCGCAGACGCGGCCTTGACCATGGGCAGCACCGGTCGCAGCCGTGGATCGAGGCCCACGTCATCAAGCGTCTTGGCGATGGGCGCCAGTGGAATCGCACAGGCGACCGCGTCGCCGGCCTGAAGCGCGGCCAGCAGCGCGTAGGTCCTCTTGTCGGTCAGCGCGCCCATCAGTCTGAGGCGCCGTGACGCGGTGCCGGAGATTGCGCCTGGGGGTATTTGGCCGCAGGCGGCTGCGCCTGCTCCGAGAGCGGCGGATACTGTCGCGGCCCATCGAGAGTCCCCGCGACCGGGGTGCGTGCCTCGGCCACCGCCTGGGCGACGGCCTGGGCGATTGCCGGGTCGGTTTGAGTGTTGAACCACTCGGCAACCTCGGCGGAGTCATCCTCAGGCTTGGGCAGGTTCTCATCCACCGGCGACGGCGTGTACCGAAACACCCCGTCTTCGCCCGGCGCACCCAGCATCTTGGCGAAGCCCTGCAATGCACCACCGAAATCGCTGGGCACCAGCCAGACCTTGTTCGCCTCGCCCTTGGCCATCTCCGGCAACGTCTGCAGGTACTGGTAGGCCAGCATCTCCGGGGTCGGGCGACCCGCCTTGATAGCGGCAAACGTCTTCTCGATCGCCTTGGCCTCACCCTGGGCCTTCAGGTAGGAGGCGGCCCGTTCGCCCTGAGCGCGCAGCATGCGGGACTGCCGCTCGGCCTCGGCGGCGAGAATGGCGGCCTGCTTGGCGCCTTCGGCCGCCAGGATCTGAGACTGCTTCTGGCCTTCTGCCTGCTTGATCGACGCCTCGCGATGCCCCTCGGCGGTCAGGATCATCGCACGCTTCTCCCGGTCGGCCCGCATCTGCTTCTCCATCGAGTCCTGAATCGACGGCGGCGGATCGATGCTGCGCAACTCGACGCGCGCCACCCGCAGGCCCCATCGCCCGGTTGCGTCGTCGAGCACACCGCGCAACTGGCCGTTGATCGAGTCACGGGAGGTCAGGGTCTGCTCAAGGGTCATGCCACCCACCACGTTGCGCAGCGTGGTGGTGGTCAGCTGCTCGACACCGACGATGTAGTTGCTGATTTGATAGACCGCCGCGCGCGGCTCGGTCACCTGGAAGTAGACGACGGTGTCGATATTCACGGTGAGATTGTCTTCGGTGATCACCGGCTGGGGAGGAAACGACACCACCCGCTCACGGAGGTCCACCCGGGCCCGGATCTTGTCGATGAACGGCAGTAGCAACGTCAGCTGCCCAGACACCGTCTTGCTGTAGCGCCCCAGGCGCTCGATCACCGCTGCCTCGGCCTGAGGCACCAGGGCGACCGACTTGGCCACCACGATGACGGCGAACAGCACCAACGCGGCCAGCAGGACCAAACCCGCAACAGCACCATCCATGACCAGCTCCTTCCGTTGTCGCCCGGGTTCTCCAGACGAACTTGATTCCGCTGTGGGCCTACATGACCTTGCCGACGACGGCGGTGGCACCGTCGATGTGCACCACGGTCACCTGATCGCCGGGTTCGTAAACATCGTGCTCGTAGTAGGGCCTGGCCGTCCAGACCTCGCCTTCGAGCTTGACCTGCCCTTCATGGCGCGCGACCCGATCGAGGACCAGCGCGCTTCTGCCCTCGAGCGCCTTGGCCGGATCCAGCAGACCCTTGCCGGACTGCATCCGCCGCCGCACCGCCGGGCGTACCCCTACCAGTAGCAGCACCGAGACCAGCAGGAACACCAGACCGTCGACCCAGATCGGCGCGTCGAGCAGCCAGCTGGACCCAGCCGCGGCCAGCGCCCCGCCGCTGAGCATGAGCAGGAACAAATCACCGGTGAGCGCCTCTGCCCCGGCGAGGGCAAGAGCTGCGATCAACCAGATCAGCGGAAGGGGCATAACCCGAGCCTAGCGCGCGGCCGACTGGACCGGCAGGTAAGAACGAGAGCCAACAACTACACTGCCAGCATCATGTGGTGCCCCAGCGTTTCGTTGTCGATATGGGCCAACGCCTGGCTCGCCGGCGCCGCCGCACCTGATGACGTCCTGGATGCGCTGTCTCTTTGGGCCCCAACGTATTCCGTTACCGCCTATGACTCGGTCGCAGCAGAGCGAACCGGACTGCCGTGGCCGGATCTGGACGACGCCGGCGCAGTCTCGCTGTTGCAGACGATGCGCACCGCGGCTGGGCCGGCCGGATCTTCGCCCACGATTGCCCTGGCACTTCCGATCCCCGGCGACGTCCGGGGGCTGCCGCCGGGCACACAGTTCGGTCGAGACGCGATCGCTGCCGGGGAGGCGATCATCGTCGGACGGCCGGATTCCGCCGTCGGACTCGTGCCCGATCTCGAGTACGAGGACTCCGCCGAGATTGGGGGCGGGTTCGAGTGCGGACCCGAGTTGTCTTCATTGTCGTGGACGGTGTACTCACTTTCCGCTGTGCCGGCAGCTGAGCATGTCGATCTTGGCGAGGCGGAGTACACGCTGCGCAGCGCGGTGCGCGCCGCGGCGGACGCACTCGGGGCACTGCGCGCAGGCGCCCCCGGAGGCGAACTCGCCGACCCGCGCAGGATGGTCGAGCAGGTACTCGAGTCCACCCAGGCGCACCGAATTCCCGACCACGCCCCCACCAGGGCGGCGCGGGTCCTGGAGAACGCAGCGCACGTCGATGCCATCATCACCGTGAGTTCCGGGCTCATCCCAAGTGGTCTGCAGAGCTCCTCGGAGGTTCAACTTGCCAGCGATGCACTGCGCCCGTTGACCTCGGTGGTCCGCTCGGCGCGGTTGGCCGCGGTCAGTTCCATCCTTCAGTCGGCATGGCGCGGTTAGCGTTCAGCCCGAACAATCCGGGGTGCACAGCGCCCCGTTGACGCTGCAG
This sequence comes from Actinomycetes bacterium, assembly GCA_022601275.1. GTDB lineage: Bacteria > Actinomycetota > Actinomycetes > Mycobacteriales > Mycobacteriaceae > Mycobacterium. The sequence goes on along the minus strand of JAHZIT010000104.1, from coordinate 43,901 downwards.
CCATACCCGGGCACCGCGTCGTCTCCCCCCGCCCTGGCGGCCGGCAGGTTCAGGCGCAACTCGTCGATCAGGCCGACGACCAGCTGTGCGAAGCGGGGCTGAGCGTTGGGCGTCGTGGCCCGCGCGAACGCGATCCCCGCATCGGCGGCTTGCTGAGCCAGCTCATGGTCGAGATCCCATACCACCTCGATGTGGTCGGCGACGAAACCCACCGGGCAGACAATCACCGCTTCGGTACCGGCGCGAGCCAGCACATTCAGATGATCGCCGACATCGGGCTCCAGCCACGGCACCTGCGGCGGACCGGACCGCGATTGCCACACCTGGTCGTACTCGCGGTATCCCGCTGCGGCAGCCACCAGGGCGGAGGTATATCCCACCTGGCGTTCGTAGAGATCAGGCCCGCAGCGCGAGGCGGCGCGCAACGGGATCGAATGGGCGGTGAACACCAGCCGGGCACCGCTACGCACCGACTCGGGCAGTGTCGCGGCCGCTTCCCGGATAGCGTCGGCGAACATCTCCACCAGCAGCGGGTGATCGAAGTACTGCCTCAGTTTGGTCAGCTCGGGCGCTTCGGGACCGGCAGACGCCCGGCCGCGCGCGATGTCCTCCTGGTACTGGGTGCAGCCGGAGTAGCCGCCCCACGCGGACGTGGAGAATACGGCCGCGCGCCGAACGCCGTCGTCCCGCATCTGCGCGACGGCATCCTCGATAAAGGGTTTCCAGTTGCGGTTGCCGAAGTAGACGGGCATTTCCATGCCCCGTCCTGCCAGCTCCGCCTCAATCGCCCCCATCAGATCGCGGTTTATGCCGTTGATCGGCGACACGCCGCCGAAATGCAGGTAGTGCTCCGCGACAGCCGCCAGACGCTCGGCGGGGATTCCCCGCCCCCGAGTGACGTTCTCGAGGAAGGGCATGACCTGCTCGGGGCCCTCGGGACCGCCGAACGAAAGCAGTAGTAGCGCGTCAGGGCCGTCGGTGCCCAGGGGGTTCGTCACAGGAGTTGGGTGCTCGCCCCGCCGTCGGCGTAGATGACGGTGCCCGTTGTGGCCGGAAGCCAGTCCGACAGCAGCGCACACACTGTCTTGGCTACCGGAGTCGGATCCTTCATGTTCCAGCCCAGCGGTGCGCGCTGATCCCAGCCCTCTTCCAGCAATTGGATCTGCGCTCCGGCATCGTCGCCCAGTGCGCCGCCGACGATCGCGCTCATGGCCAGTGTCCGGATCGGTCCCGCGGCGACGAGATTCGACCGCACGCCCACCTTGCCGGCCTCCCGGGCCACGAATCGGTTGACCGATTCCAGGGCGCTCTTGGCGACGGTCATCCAGTTGTAGGCCGGCATCGCGCGAGTGGGATCAAAGTCCATGCCAACGATGCCGCCACCGGAGTTCATCACGGGCAGAACCGCTTTGGCCAGCGATGCGTAAGAGAACGCGGAGATGTGAATGCCCTTGGCGACATCCTCGTAGGGCGCGTCGAAGAACGGGTTCACGCCCATTCCGGTCTGCGGCATGAACCCGATCGAATGCACCACACCGTCGAGCTTGTTACCCGCGCCGATCACCTCGCCGATTCGGTCAGCGAGCGAACCCAGGTGCTCCTCGTTCTGCACGTCCAGCTCCAACAAGGGAGCCGAATTCGGGAGTCGGTCGGCGATTCGCTGGATCAGTTTCATCCGGTCGAATCCGGTGAGAACCAGTTCGGCACCGGCCTCTTGAGCGACCTTGGCGATGTGGAATGCGATCGACGAGTCCGTGATGATCCCCGTGACGAGGATCCGCTTGCCTTGAAGAAACGTCACAGTGAAAGTCCTTATCTCTTCTTCTCTAGTGGCCCATTCCCATGCCGCCGTCGACGGGGATCACCGCACCGGAGATGTAACTCGCATCTTCGGAGGCCAGGAAGCTGACCGCCCCCGCGACTTCTTCGGCGGTGCCAACCCGCTTCGCCGGGATGAATTCCAGCGCCCCCTCCTGAATCCTTTCATCCAGCGCGCGGGTCATTTCGGTGTCAATGTAGCCCGGGGCCACCACATTTGCGGTGACCCCGGCCTTTGACAGCTCGCGAGCGATCGATCGGGCCATCCCGATCAGACCGGCCTTGGAGGCTGCGTAATTGGCCTGGTTGCCGATGCCCCAGGTGCCGGAGACCGAGCCCACGAAGATCATCCGACCGAACCGCTTGCGCTGCATGCTGCGCGATGCCCGCTGGGCCACCCGGAACGCCCCGGTGAGGTTCGCGTCGAGAACCTTCTCGAATTTCTCCTCGGTCATCCGCATGAGGAATGCGTCCGCAGCGATACCGGCGTTGGACACCAGGACCTCGACCGGCCCCTGGTGGGCTTCCACTTCTTTGAAAGCGGCGTCGACGGCGGCGCTGTCGGTGACGTCGCATCGCACACCGAACAAACCCTCGGGCGCACCCGAGCCGCGATGGGTGACGGCGACCTTATGCCCATCGGCGGCAAGGCGACGGGCCACAGCCAGCCCGATACCCCGGTTTCCACCGGTGACCAGCACCGAACGGGCAACTAAGGGTGGCCGGCCGCCCCCGGCGTCGCCGGCCGGGTCGGCAGGATTCTCGGTCAGACTCATGACCGTCAACTTAACCTCTCACCTGGTCGAGTCTGAAATCGCCCTCGTGCGTGCTCAGTTGGGCAGACGACGGTTGATCAGCAGGGCGCCCAGCGCCGCGGCGGCGAGCACCAGCGCGCCGAGCCGTAGCCAGCCCACACTGGCATCACCCTTGATGGTCTCGTAACCGATCTGCTCCTGGAGGTTGGTGAACACGTCCTTGAGCTGGGCCAGGCTGGAGGCGGTGAACGCGTCGCCCCCCGAGAGCTCCGCGATCTTCTTGAGCATCTCGTCGTCCACCGGGACCGGTTGCCGCTGCTCGTTGATCTCGACATAGCCGTAAGGCGTTCCGAACGACACCGTCGAGATGGGTACACCCTGGTCTTTAGCGGTGCGCGCGGCAGTGAACGCGCCCTTGGGGTTGTCCGGATTCGACGGGACGGTTTCCTTGCCGTCAGACATCAGCACGATGCGCGCCGGCGGTGGCTCATCGCCTCCGCCGATAACCGCTCCCACCGTGGCGACTGCCTGCAGCGCGGTGAAGATGCCCTCGCCGGTTGCCGTGCGGTCGGCCAGTTGCAGCTTGTCGATCGCATTCTTGGTCGCCTCCCGGTTCGTGGTCGGAGAGACCAGGACGGTGGCGGTGCCGGCGTAGGCGATCAGGCCAAGATTGATGCCGGCCGTCAGCTGATCTGCGAACTGCTTGGCCGCCTCCTGGGCGGCCGCCAGGCGGTTCGGCTCGACATCTGTGGCTCGCATCGACTGCGACACGTCCATCACCAGCATCACCACGGCACGGTTACGAGGAATGCGGACGTCGTTCGTGGGACCTGCCATCGCAATGGTGAACATCACCATCGACAGAATCAGCAAGGTAGCCGGAAGGTGGCGCCAACGGCTGGGTCGGGCCGGGGCCACGCTTTCGAGCAACTCCATGTTCGCAAAGCGCAGAACCCGCTTGTGACGGGCCAACTGCACGACGACGTAGAGCCCGACCAGCCCGAGCACGACCATCAGCAACAGGAACAACCAGGGGTTCTTGAAGCCCGACAGCGATATCGGTCCGAGCAGTGGCAATGTCATGCGATCACCGTCATGCAATCACCGGCCAGCCAGGGCGCCACGGCGCCGGCCCGCGACGAACCGGACCACGTCGGCGATCCAGTCTCGATCCGTGCGCAAACTCATCAGCGGGGCATCGCAGCGGCGCAGCGTGCGCGCCACCTCGGCCCGATGCCCGGCGGCGGCCTTCTCGAAGTCGGCCCGCAGTTGCTCGTCGATGGTGAATTCACGAGTGCGTCCGGTCTCGGTGTCCTGCAGGATGACATCGCCGACCGCGGGCAACTCGACGTCTCGGGGATCGAGGATTTCGATGCCGAGCACTTCATGCCGGCCCGCGATGGCCCGCAATGGGCGCATCCAGTTGATCGGCCCCAGGAAGTCGCTGATGATCACCGCCATGCCACGTCGCCGCTCCGGCCGGCGCAGCGCATCGATCGCCGCGGCGAGGTCGCCGCGGACTCCCACCGGAGCCCGCGGGGTGGTGGCGATGGCACGGAGCAATTCCTGTTCATGGGTCCGGCCCGACAGCGCGGGCACCCGACGGGTGGTATCGCCGTTGGAGATGATTGCACCGATCCGGTTACCGCCACCGCTGTTGAGGAACGCGATCGCCGCCGCGGCGGCCACCGCGAGATCACGCTTCTCACATCCCGACGTGCCGAAGTCGAGACTGGCCGACATGTCGACCACCAGCCAGGTCTCCAACTCCCGGTCGGCAATCATCTGCCGCACGTGGGGATGGGTCGTGCGGGCGGTCACCGACCAGTCCATCCGGCGCACGTCGTCGCCGGGCTGGTAGACCCGCGACTCCCCCGGTTCGGATCCCGGGCCCGGCAGCAACCCGAGGTGATCTCCATGCAGCACGCCGTCGAGCTTGCGCCGGACCGTCAATTCGAGCTTGCGCAGCGCCGCCGTCAGCGCCGGGTCACGAATCTCCCCACGCTTCATCGACGGCGGATCGATCGTGGGGCGGGGCACTTTGGCGCCCGTTGGACCTGAGGGTGAAGTCACTTAATGAGCCGCTTACTCCGGTCAGCGGCCGCCGGCCGCGGCCGCAGCGGCCGGGACGACGGGCGGAACCGAATGGCCTTGCTGGGGAATGGCGTTCACCTGGGGCAACGCGACCGTCTGAAGAATGCGGTTGACCACCGTCTCGCTGGAGATATCGTCGGCGAGCGCGTCATAGGTCAATACGAGGCGGTGACGCAGCACGTCGGGGATCACCTCGACGACGTCCTGGGGGATCACATAGTCGCGACCGCGCACCAGAGCCAGCGCGCGGGACGCGGCGATTATGCCCAGCGACGCACGTGGAGAGGCACCGTAGGCGATCCAGGCCTTGGCGTCGGGCATCCCGAACTTCTCGGGCTCGCGGGTGGCGGTCACAATGCGCACGACGTAGTCGACCAGTGCGTGGTGGACGAACGTGTTCGCAGCGACATCCTGCAGACGCAGCAGATCCTGGGTGGTGAGGATCGCTTTGGCCTCCGGCGGCTTCACGCCCATCCGGTAGATGATTTCGCGTTCTTCCTCGGGCGTGGGGTAGTCGACATTGAGCTTGAACAGGAAGCGGTCACGCTGGGCCTCCGGCAGCTGATAGACGCCCTCCTGCTCGATGGGGTTCTGAGTCGCCATCACCAGGAACGGACTGGGCAACGAGAAGGTCTTCCCGCCGATGGAGATCTTGCGCTCGGCCATCACCTCGAGCAGTGCGGACTGCACCTTGGCGGGCGCACGGTTGATCTCGTCGGCGAGCAGGAAGTTGACCACCACCGGGCCGAGTTCGATGTCGAACTCCTCCTTGCCCACCCGGTAGATGCGGGTGCCGACGATGTCGGTGGGCACCAGGTCCGGGGTGAACTGAATGCGGGCGAACGTTCCACCGACCACCTTGGCGAAGGTCTCCACAGCCAGCGTCTTGGCGACACCGGGAACGCCCTCGAGCAGGACGTGCCCCTTGGACAGCAGGCCGACCAACATCCGCTCGACGAGCAGATCCTGACCGACGATGATCCGTTTGACCTCGAAGATGGCCCGTTCCAGGGCGTGCACCTCCTGCTGCAGGCTGCCGTTGGACTGCGCGGAACCCGATGGCGCGGCGCTTGGAGCAGCGTGAGCACCGGCAGCGTAGCCCGGTGCCTGCCCGGGTTGTCCTCCAGCGCCCTGCGGCGGCCCACTCGGTGAGGTCATCGATGTTCCTTCCACATGCCCAATGCATGCTGGTCCGTACGGTGCGGGCCGGTTCTGGCCGCGCGCTCGCCGTCAACTATTCCAGTTGCTTGGAAATCCGTCGACGTTGCCCGGGGTGTGCCGCGCCGCGCACCGGCATTCACCGGTGCTGTTCAGGTTCTACACAGAGCGCGCTCAGGATTCGATAACGCGCGCCACATATGGCTGCAGACCTGCCGAACGCACCGGACTGACGGTGACTTTGCCGGCGCTGCCGGAGGACTCCAGCATCTTCCCGCCGCCCAGATAGATCGCGACGTGCTGGCTGCCATTGGGACCCCAGAACAGCAGATCCCCGCGCTTGGCCTGGCTCGTGGGGACCTTGCGCCCGGTGTCGTACTGGTCTCCGGAGTACTTCGGGATCAACACTCCGACGCCGGCGTAGGCGAACTGCGTGAAGCCCGAGCAGTCGTACCCAACGATATTGGCGCCTGAGTCGATGCCGCGGCTAGGGCCGTTGGGCTTGCCGCCACCCCATGAATACGGAGTGCCGATCTGCGACCCACCGCGGCGGATCACGTACTCGATGGCCGCCGGGCCGCTCACGACGCCCGGTGTGACACCTGCGGGCGGGCCGAAGCCCAGGGTGCTGAGAAACTTTCGGCCGAGATCCATGGTGATCTTGGTGGCGTGGGCCGTCGCGGCCAGCGATGCGTTGGCGATGGACAGTGGATCGCCCGGCGCGCCCGCGCTGAGAATCTTGGGCAGGGTCGGATCCCACTGAGCGGCCGCCGGCTGCGCCGACGCCGGTGCCACCGCCCCGAGCAACAGCGAGCCCGCGGCGACCACAGCAAAGACAGCGCGGCGCAGAGCGGTCACCACTCGACCATGCGGACGGCAAACGGCGTCATGCCACTGGTGCGCACGGGTGAGATCTTGACCACCGAGCCGGTGTAGGGCGCCTCGAGCATCTGACCGTTGCCGAGGTACATCGCGACGTGCTGGCTGCCGTTGGGACCCCAGAAGATCATGTCGCCGCGGCGCATTTGCGACGACGGCACCTTGCGTCCGGCGTTGTATTGCGACCCTGAGTAGTGGTCCAGCTTGATGCCGATACCGGCGAACATGTAGAGCATCAGGCCTGAACAATCGAATCCGACTGTGCCGGCGCCGGAATCGATGCCGCGGCTGGGCCCGGAGGCATTGCCGCCACCCCAGGAGTAGGGCACACCCATCTGCGCCATCCCGCGCTTGATGACGAACTCGGTGGCCTGCGGGCCGGCCGCCGCCGGTATCGCACCGCCGTTGGTGAGACCCGTCTCGGTGGGCAACAACCCGAGGCTCTGCATGAACTTGCGGCCCAGGTTCGCGGTCCACTCCAGCGAGGTCTGCATGATCAGCACGACGGCGTTGATGATCTGGATTGGGTCGCCGCTGACGAATGCGCTCGGAATCTGGGGCAACGTCATGTCCCAGGCGGTTTCGCGGTTGCCGGTGGAGGGGTCGATGTCCCAGTTTGCGTGGGGGTCTGTCGCAGCGGCTTTCTCGATCGGCGCGGCTTCCGGCTGACCGGGCACCGGAGCAGCCGCGGGGGCCTGGGCCTGACCGGCGGTCGTCGCGGCCAGGCTCCGGGCCTCGTCGAGCTTCGCCTGGGCCGCCGAGCGCTCGGCGGCGAGACGATCGAGCTCGACCTGCTGCCGCTGGAAGGTCTCCTGCGCGTCGGCCAGAGCGGACACCGCGTTCTGCTGACTGGTCTCGGCGGCCACGACGGCCTCATCGGCCTTCTGCTTTGTCAGCCGGGCCGCGGACTCCTTGTTGACCTGCTCGGTGCGGGCGCGCTGAAGGTTGGCCATCACCTTCTGGGAACTGATCGACAGCGTCTGAGCCGTGGCAGCGGTGTTGAGTATGTCGGTGGGATCCGATGCCGTGAAGTACGAACTCGAAGGGCCGCTGACGTACATCGCGGAGGCGAACGTGTCGAACCGTTGCTGGGCGGCGGCAATGGCGGTGTTGGCGTCCTTGACCCGCTGCGCGCTGGCTTCGACCTCCAATTGAGCTGCTGCGGCGTCGTCTCGCGCGTTCTTCACATCCAGGATCGCCTTGTTGACGCTCTCCTGTTTGGTCTGGATCGCGGCACCAAGGTCCTGCAATTGCTGGTTGACATTGGCCACCGAGGTCACCAGCGCCGCCAGGCCGTCGGGGTTGGCGGGTTGCGCCTGGGCCAGGCCGGGGGTGGTGAGCACCATGCCGAACGTCAGGGACACCGCGCACAGCCGCGATGCGGAGGCGCCGACAGGGGTGCGGCTCATCAGACTCAAGTCTCCTAAGGCTCCACGCGAACGTGCCGGAATATTCTCGGGCGCCTCAGCTCAGAAGTCACACTAAGAACATCTGCAACACCGGGCACTGTTTGTACCGTACGTCACATCTGACCCTAACGAAACTTTAGTCACAAATTACAGCAATGTAATTGCATTTGGCGTTATCGAATAGTGACATTGCAATTTGCGGAAGAGCGAACAGAGGGTTAATCGGAGCTGCTGAGCGCCGTATCTGGAACCTCAGCCCGTTTGCCGATTACCTGCAACAATCGGACGCTGACCGCCGCGACTGCCACCGCTAAAACGAGCACAATGGTGAATGGCGTCCACGGAAAGTGGCTGGTCGTCAACTCACCGAGGAAATTCTGCGAGCTTTGCACCGAGTTGCCGGTCTTGGCCAGATCCTGACCGGCTTCCAGCGTCACCCGGTCGAAGACCGGACTGTAGGTGCCGGCGAAGGACGGACTCATCGCCAATACGGTGGCGCCCGGGTTCGCCGCACCGACCTCGGTGGCGATGTCCCGCAGCGGCATTTCTGTCGGCGGATTGAGTTCGATGACGACGATCTTGAGATCGACCCCTTCACTCTGGGCTTGCTCGACGACCTGGCGCAGCGCCGGCACATCGCCCTGAGCGGCGGGCGGCACGCTGACCCCGTCGTCCGCCACGTCGGCAATCACCTGCTCCATGTCGATTTCCGGGGGGATGTAGGACGGAGCGAACGGGACCTGGAGAGGGACCTGGGAAGGGATCTGGAGAGGGATGGAGTGCGGTCCGGTCACAGCAGCACGGTACGCGACCGCCGGTAAGCCGCGGCAGCGGCGACACGACTTTTTTCCCACGTGTCCCCATGGGGGTGGCGACGCGCGCACTGGAGGACAAGACTGGAATGGGATCACCCGAAATAACCGTCCTGCCTTGCAGGACATGCGTACTGTCACGATAACGAGCGCCGCCGACACAGCCCGTCGCGGCGATGATCAAGCCGGGAGCTGATGTGAGCAGCAAGAATTCATCCCTGAACTCATTCGGAGCGCGCGACACACTCGAGGTCGGTGACAACAGCTACGAGATCTATCGACTCGACGCGGTCCCCGGCACAGAGAGGCTTCCCTACAGTCTCAAGGTCCTCGCCGAAAACCTGCTGCGCTGCGAGGACGGCGCCAACATCACCGGGGATCACATCGAGGCGATCGCGGCCTGGGATCCATCCGCAGACCCGAGCATCGAAATCCAGTTCACTCCGGCGCGCGTCGTGATGCAGGACTTCACCGGCGTGCCCTGCATCGTGGACCTGGCAACCATGCGAGAAGCGATCGGTGACCTCGGCGGCGACCCCGACAAGGTCAACCCACTGGCACCCGCTGAGATGGTGATCGACCACTCGGTGATCGTCGATGTATTCGGCCGCCGCGACGCGTTCGAACGAAATGTGGACATCGAGTACGAACGCAACGGTGAGCGCTATCAGTTTCTGCGCTGGGGCCAGGGCGCTTTCGATGATTTCAAGGTGGTGCCACCCGGCACCGGCATCGTGCACCAGGTCAATATCGAGTACCTGGCCCGCACCGTGATGGTCCGCGATGTCAACGGCACCAACACCGCCTACCCGGACACCTGCGTCGGCACCGACAGCCACACCACCATGGTCAACGGCCTCGGCGTGCTCGGCTGGGGCGTGGGTGGCATCGAAGCTGAGGCGGCGATGCTGGGTCAGCCGGTGTCCATGCTGATCCCACGCGTCGTCGGCTTCAAGCTCAGCGGCGAGATCAAGCCGGGTGTGACGGCCACCGACGTGGTGCTCACCGTGACCGAGATGCTGCGCAAGCACGGCGTCGTCGGCAAGTTCGTCGAGTTCTACGGCGCGGGCGTGGCCGAGGTGCCGCTGGCCAACCGCGCCACGCTTGGCAACATGAGCCCCGAGTTCGGTTCCACCGCAGCTATTTTCCCGATCGACGAGGTGACTATCGACTACTTGCGACTGACCGGGCGCGATGATGATCAGCTGGCACTGGTCGAGGCCTACGCCAAAGCACAGGGCATGTGGCATGACGCGAACAAAGAACCCGTCTACTCCGAGTATCTCGAACTCGACCTCGGCGACGTGGTGCCCTCGATAGCCGGGCCCAAGCGCCCGCAGGACCGGATTCAGCTGTCAGACGCCAAATCGGCGTTCCGCAAAGAAATTCACAACTACGTGGACGGGGAGGCGGAGAGCTCGGTTCAGACCAACCTGGACGAGGCTGTCGACGAGTCCTTCCCGGCCAGCGATTCGGTGGCCCTGTCCTTTGCCGAGGAAGACGCAGTTGATGTCCGGCCCAGCGCGGCCAACGGAGCACACGGCAGGCCCAGTAAGCCGGTGCCGGTGACATCCGAAGCGCGCGGCGACTTTGTGCTCGATCATGGTGCGGTGGTCGTCGCGGCGATCACGTCGTGCACCAACACCTCCAACCCCTCGGTGATGCTCGGCGCCGCATTGCTGGCGAAGAACGCCGTCGACAAAGGGCTGACCTCCAAGCCGTGGGTCAAGACCTCGATGGCGCCGGGATCCCAGGTGGTCAGCGACTACTACGACAAGGCCGGCGTTTGGCCCTACCTGGAGAAGCTCGGCTTCTTCTTGGTCGGATACGGCTGCACGACGTGCATCGGCAACACCGGACCGCTGCCCGAGGAAATCTCGAAAGCGGTCAACGAGAGCGACCTGTCGGTGACGGCGGTGCTGTCCGGTAACCGCAACTTCGAGGGCCGGATCTCCCCCGACGTCAAGATGAACTACCTTGCCTCGCCCCCCCTTGTCATCGCGTACGCGCTGGCCGGAACGATGGACTTCGACTTCGAGACCGAGCCACTGGGCAAGGACACCGCAGGCGCCGATGTGTTCCTCAAGGACATCTGGCCGTCGCAGAAGGAGATCTCCGATGTCATAGCCAGCTCGATCAACCAGGAGATGTTCTCGAAGAATTACGCCGATGTCTTCAAGGGCGACGAGCGCTGGCGGTCGCTGCCAACCCCGGATGGCAAGACCTTCGATTGGGATGCGAACTCGACCTACGTGCGCAAACCCCCGTTCTTCGACGGCATGCCCGCCGAGCCGAATCCGGTCAGCGATATCAGTGGCGCCCGAGTGCTCGCACTGCTGGGGGATTCGGTGACCACCGACCACATAAGCCCGGCCGGCAACATCAAGTCGGGCACGCCGGCCGCGCAATACCTGGAGTCCAACGGTGTTCAGCGCAAGGACTACAACTCGTATGGCTCGCGGCGGGGAAACCACGAGGTGATGATTCGTGGCACGTTCGCGAACATCCGGCTGCGCAACCAATTGCTCGACGATGTGTCCGGCGGCTATACCCGCGACTTCACCCAGGCCGCCGATGGCGGCGAGGCCCCGCAGGCATTCATCTACGACGCGGCGCAGAATTACGCGGCGCAGGGCATCCCGCTGGTCGTGCTGGGCGGCAAGGAATACGGCTCAGGCTCCTCACGGGACTGGGCGGCCAAGGGAACCAGCCTGCTCGGTGTCCGTGCGGTGATCACCGAGTCGTTCGAGCGGATCCACCGATCGAACCTGATCGGTATGGGTGTCATCCCCCTGCAGTTCCCGGCCGGGGAGTCCGCGGCGTCGTTGAAGCTGGACGGCACCGAGGTCTACGACATCACCGGCATCACCGAACTCAACAGCGGCAAGACGCCCAGGACCGTCCGGGTGACCGCCACCAAACAGGATGGGTCTCGCACCGAGTTCGATGCCGTCGTACGTATCGATACCCCTGGTGAGGCCGATTATTACCGCAACGGCGGCATCCTGCAGTACGTCTTGCGCAACATGCTCAAGACATAGCCAGGGTGCCCGGCCCCAGAAGTGCCAGGTCGCAGAAGTGCCAGGTCGCAGAAGTGCCAGGTCGCAGAAGTGCCAGGTCGCAGAAGTGGCAGGTCGCAGAAGTGGCACCTAGCAGCGTGACATGCCGCGGGTAACCCACGATCACCTGACGGCGCGTCGGCGCCAGATCCTCGACGGCGCTCGGCGATGCTTTGCCGAGTACGGCTACGACAGGGCCACCGTGCGCCGCCTCGAGCAGACGATCGGGCTGTCGCGCGGCGCGATCTTCCATCACTTCCGCGACAAGGACACGCTGTTCTTCGAACTGGCGCGCGAGGACGCCGAACGGATGGCCGAGGTGGCCACGCGTGAGGGCCTGATTCAGGTGATGCGTGACATGCTCGCCGCACCAGAGCAATTCGACTGGCTGGCGACTCGCTTGGAGATTGCGCGCAAGCTCCGTAACGATCCCGCGTTCAGCCGCGAGTGGGCCGCGCGGTCCGCCGAGTTGTCGGCGGCCACCGCGGAACGTCTGCGGCGCCAGAAACAGGCCGGGCGACTTCGCGAGGACGTGCCCGACCAGGTGCTGCGCACCTACCTCGAGCTGGTTCTCGACGGGTTGGTGGCGCGGCTGGCTTCTGGAGACGAACCGGAAAGGCTCAGTGCCGCACTGGACCTCGTAGAGGCGTCGCTGCGACAGGGGTAGGCCGTCAGGCCAGCTCGATGAGGTCGCGGTATTCGTCTGACCAGAAATCCTCGGTGCCGTCCGGCAGCAGCACAACCCGCTGCGGATTCAGCGCCTCGGCCGCCCCCGGATCATGGGTCACCAGCACCACGGCTCCCAGGTAACTGCGCAAGGCGTCCAGGACCTGTTCGCGAGAGGCGGGATCGAGATTGTTGGTGGGTTCGTCGAGCAGCAACACATTCGCGGTGGAGGCCACGAGCCCAGCCAGCGCCAGCCGGGTTTTCTCGCCTCCCGACAGCGTGCCCGCAGGCTGGTCGAGCTGCGCACCGGAGAACATGAACGCGCCCAGCAGACCACGAAGGTCCTGCTCACCGGTGTCTGGAGCGGCGTGACGGATGTTCTCCCATACCGTCGCGTTGTCATCGAGGGTGTCGTGCTCCTGGGCGAAGTAGCCGATCTTGCAGCCGTGACCGGGCTCCAGTCCTCCCGCATCGGAGCTCTCCGTTCCGGCAAGCAGCCGCAACAAGGTTGTCTTGCCCGCACCGTTGAGTCCGAGCACCACAACACGCGACCCACGGTCAATCGCGAGATCGACGCCGGTGAACACCTCGAGGGATCCGTAGTTCTTCGTGAGCCCCTTGGCGACCAACGGAGTTCGCCCGCACGGAGCCGGCGTCGGGAACTTGATGCGCGCTACCTTGTCGGCCACCCGATCTTCGTCGAGTGCCGCCATCATGCGTTCGGCACGCCGCAGCATATTCTGAGCAGCAACTGCTTTGGTGGCCTTGGCGCCCATCTTTGCAGCCTGCGTGCGCAGCGCAGCGGCCTTGCGTTCTGCGTTGGCCCGCTCGCGACGGCGCCGCTGCTCATCGGTGGCGCGGGCATCGAGGTACTTCTGCCACCCCATGTTGTAGACGTCGGCCTCACCGCGGACCGCGTCGAGGAACCACACTCGGTTGACGATGTCGGAGAGGAGATCGACGTTGTGGCTGATCACGACCAGCCCGCCGGTGTGGTTGTGCAAAAAGGCGCGCAGCCAGCCGATTGAGTCGGCGTCGAGGTGATTGGTCGGTTCGTCGAGCAGCAGCGTAGTACCCGAGTTTGGTCCGGCACCGTGACCTTCCGAGGCGGCGAACAGGATGCGGCTGAGCTCAACCCGGCGGCGCTGACCACCGGAAAGTGTCCGCAGCGACTGGGTCAGAACGCGCTCTGGCAGGCCGAGGCTGGCGCAGATGCGGCTGGCCTCACTCTCGGCGGCATACCCGCCGAGGGCGGCGAACCTCTCCTCGAGCTGTCCATAGCGGCGGACCGCCTTGTCGCGGGCGGAATCATCAGCCACTTCAGCCATCAACGCCTGCTGCTTCTCCAAGTCGGCGAGCAAAGTGTCCAGACCGCGCGCCGAGAGCACTCGGTCCCGAGCCAGCATGTCGAGGTCGCCTTCTCTGGGGTCCTGCGGCAGATAACCGATTTCACCGGTCCGGGTGACCGTTCCGGCATAGGGCTCGCCCTCCCCCGCGAGAATCCGCATGGTGGTGGTCTTACCGGCTCCGTTGCGACCGACAAGACCGATGCGGTCGCCGGGCTGAATGCGAAGCGCAGCACCCTCGACGGAGAGCAATGTGCGCGCCCCGGCGCGGACCTCCAGGTCCGTTGCGGTGATCACGCTGCGCGCCCCTATGGTTTGTCGTCGGTGAAGACCGGGGCTCGCCCCTGAGCGCGCGCTGCGACCGCTTCTTCGAAGTTGCCGGTGAGCAAACGTAGGTAAAGCTGACCCAGACCCTCGGCCTGCATGTGCCCTTCCAGGCTAGTGGCGTCCAGTCCACTCCACAGGGTCCGTTTGGTCAATTCGATCCCCGGCCGGGAGAACGTCGCAATCCGCTCGGCCATCTCCAGGCAACAGTCGAGCAGCTCGACCGGCGGGACCGCGCGCGACACCAGGCCGATTCGTTCGGCTTCGGCGGCGGCCATATCGCGCCCGGTCAACATCAATTCGAAGGCGCGCGACGTGCCGATGGCGCGCGGCAACAGAAAGGACAGGCCCAACTCGCTGGCGGTCAGGCCGTTGTTGATGCCCGCTGCACGAAAATAGGCGTCAGTTGATGCGAGGCGAATATCACAGGCGAGCGCCAGGCACAGGCCCCCACCGATCGCTGCTCCGTTCACCGCGGCAATCACCGGCTGGTGCATCTTGCGCAGGGCGAGAATGACCTCGTCGAGCACCTCCATCGAGCGCAACGCGTATGTCGGCCTGGTCAGGCCGTCCACATGCGGCACCGAACCGGCCGATCTGTGATCGGCACCCGATGAGAATCCGCGCCCCGCCCCGGTCAGCACGATGGCGCGCACCGTGTTGTCCGAGTTCAGTTCATCGAGAACCGTCTTCAACGGCACCATCACATCGAAGGCCATCGAGTTCATCCGCTCGGGCCGGTTGAGCGTCACCAGGGCGACATGTGGACGACGCCGGTCCACCAGAACGAACTCAAAGGGGTCTTGCGGGCTCACGCCTGCACGGTATCGGGCGCGGTGTCAGCCGTTACCTCTGGCCGGGTGCCTGCCCATCGCCTTGCGCCGCGATCGCGGCGTCGACGTCGAACTCCTTGATCTTCACCACCAAATCTTCCAGCCCGGCCGGGGGTAGCGCCCCCGCTTGGTTGAACACCAACTTGCCCTTCTTAAAGGCCATCAGGGTGGGAATGGAGCGGATATCGGCCGCCGCGGCGAGCTCCTGCTCGGCCTCGGTGTCGACCTTGGCGTAGACGACGTCGGGATGCTTTTCCGAGGAGGCAGCGAAGGTCGGGGCGAACTGCCGACACGGCCCGCACCACGTCGCCCAGAAATCGACGAGCACGATGTCGTTGGCGCTGATGGTGTCATTGAACTCTTCGGCGGTCAGGTCTCTGGTAGCCACGCAAATCTCAACGCGCTTCGGCGCCGCGGTGTTCCCAGGCTCACCGGTACTCGGGATTGGCGAAGTCATACCGACAGCCCGCATCCCATCCTGACCGGAGGTTGCCGTATGCGGGGACACCACCTGCGACCTTCAACATGCGGGCCAAGTGCATCAAGTTCCACGTCATGAACGTGGTGTTGCGGTTGACGAAATCGTTCTCCGGTCCACCCGACCCGGGATCCAGGTAAGACGGTCCCGGACCTGCCTCGCCGATCCAGCCGGCGTCGGCCTGCGGCGGGATGGTGTAGCCGATGTGCTGAAGGGTGTACAACACGTTCTGGGCGCAATGCTTGACGCCGTCTTCGTTTCCGGTGATGAGGCAGCCGCCGACCCGGCCGTAATACAGGTACTGACCCGCTTCGTTGAGCAGGTGCGAGCCCCCGTAGAGCCGCTCATGCACCTTCTTCATCACCGAACTGTTGTCACCCAGCCAGATCGGGCCGGCGAGCACCAGAATGTCGGCAGCAAGAACCTTCTCGAAGATTGCCGGCCAGTCGTCTGATTCCCACCCGTGCTCGCGCATGTCGGGCCAAACACCGGTGGCGATGTCGTGATCGACCGCACGGACGACGTCGACCGCGATGCCGTGCTTGCCCATGATCCCGGCGCTGATTCCGATGAGACCGTCGGTGTGGCTGGTTTCTGGTGAACGCTTCAGCGTGCAGTTGATGAACAGTGCCCGAAGACCTGTGTAGTCAAGATCGATGTCACTCACGAATGCAACTTCTCCCGCCCATGCGGTTCGGAGTTGGTGGGTTCCGGTCCGTTTCCCCGTCCGCTTCCTCATCAACTGTAGTGGCCAGTGGGTGAACGTCGTGCGGTAATCACGCGGGTGCCCACTGCCCGGCCGATGTCAATCCGTCAGGGGGCCAGCCCGCTGCGACCAGCCATGCGACAAACCATGTGAACAATCAGAAGCTCAAGCCCACCCTGGTTCCGCTGCCGACGAAGTCGTCCTTCGAGGGGCGACGCCCGGCCCTGGCCGCTCTAACGTGGCCGCTCTAAACAGTGAACCCGAGGGCTCTGAGCTGTTCGCGTCCGTCGTCGGTGATCTTGTCCGGACCCCACGGCGGATTCCACACCCAGTTGATCTTGATGTCGTTCACCAGACCGGTACCCACTAGTGCGCTACGCGACTGATCCTCGATCACATCGGTCAGCGGGCAGGCAGCCGACGTCAGCGTCATATCAATCAGCGCCACCGCGCCCGTGTCGGCCTGTTCTATGTTCAGTCCATAGACCAAGCCCAGGTCGACCACGTTGATGCCCAACTCGGGGTCGACCACATCGCGCATGGCCTCCTCGAGATCCTCGAGCATCTCGTTATTCTGCGCGCTGGCCTCGGCCATGGTCTGCCTCCTCTAGATCTACCTCGGATTCCGCGCTGGCCTGCACCAGCGCATCTTTGAAAGCCATCCAGCCCAGCAGCGCACATTTGACCCGCGCCGGGTACTTCGAGACCCCGGCGAACGCCACACCGTCCCCGAGCAGGTCTTCGTCGCCCTCGATCCGGCCGCGCGAGGCAACCATCTCCGAAAACGCGGCGACCGTCTTGAACGCGCCACCCACACTCTGCCCGATCACCTGGTCGGTCAGCACCGATGTCGAGGCCTGGCTGATCGAGCAACCCTGACCGTCGTAGGAGATGTCGGTAACGGTTTCACCGTCCTCGGACAACGCCACCCGCAGCGTGACTTCATCCCCGCACGTGGGATTGACGTGACTGACCTCGGCACAGAAAGGCTCACGCAGACCGCGGTGATGCGGATGCTTGTAGTGGTCCAGGATCACCTCCTGGTAAATCTGCTCAAGCCGCATCGAAGAATTCCACCGCCCGGCGCACCCCTGCCACCAACCGGTCGACCTCGTCAACGGTGTTGTAGACAGCGAAGGAGGCCCGCGCCGTCGCCGCGATACCAAACCTGCGGTGCAGCGGCCACGCGCAATGATGACCGACACGCACCGCCACCCCCTCATCGTCGAGAACTTGTCCCACGTCGTGCGCGTGCACACCGTCCACGACAAACGACACCGGCGAACCGCGGTGCTCCATCGAGTGGGGACCGATGATCCGGACGCCATCGATGCCCGAAAGTCCGTCCAATGCGGCGGCGACCAACTCTGCCTCATACTGCTCGACCGCGGCCATCCCGATATCCCGTAGGTAGCGGGTGGCCGCGCCAAGTCCGACGACCTGTGAGGTCATCGGGGTGCCCGCCTCGAAGCGCTGCGGGGCTGCCGCGTAGGTGGTGGCCGCCATGGTCACGGTCTCGATCATCGACCCGCCGGTCAGGAATGGCGGAAGCGCGCCGAGCAACTCGGCGCGGCCATACAGCACGCCGATGCCGGTGGGACCCAACATCTTGTGACCGGAGAAGGCGGCAAAATCAACATCAAGGTCGTGGAAGTCCACGGGTTGATGGGGCACCGACTGGCACGCGTCGAGGAGGGTCAGTGCACCGACGGCCTTCGCCCGGGCGACCAACTCGGCGATCGGGGCGACGGCGCCGGTGACATTCGAATGATGACTGAAGGCAACGAGCTTCACGCGGTCATCGAGTTCGAGTGAATCCAGGTCGATGCGTCCGGCGTCGGGACCCTCGGAAATCACGCTGTACCAGCGCAGCTCGGCACCCGTCCGTCGGCAGAGCTCCTGCCACGGGATCAGGTTCGCGTGATGCTCCAACTCGGTGGTGACGATCACATCACCGGGACGGATCGCGCGGTCGAAACGATCGTCGCCGATCGCGTATGACACGAGATTGATGGCCTCGGTGGCGTTCTTGGTGAACACCAGCTCATCGGGTTCGGCGCCCACGAAGGCCGCGATATCTGCACGGCCCTGTTCGTAGGCGTCTGTGGACTCTTCCATCAGCTGATGGGCACCGCGGTGCACGGCTCCGTTCGAATGAACCAGAAAGTCGCGTTCCGCGTCGAGCACCTGCACCGGGCGCTGTGAGGTCGCACCGGAATCCAGGTATGCCAGTTGGCATCCGCCGCGCATCACCCGGTTCAGGATCGGAAAGTCCGCCCGGATGCGGGCGACACTCTCCGTATCCAGTGGGCGACCGACGGTCATCGTCATAGGAGGCTCCTCCTAAGAGGCCGGTGCAGCCTGGGTAAAGCGCTCGTAGCCGTTCTCCTCGAGTTCATCGGCCAACTCAGGCCCACCGGACTGGATGATCCGGCCACCGAAGAACACGTGGACGAACTGGGGCTGGATGTAGCGCAAGATTCGGGTGTAGTGGGTAATGAGCAAGACGCCACCATGCTCGCTCTCGGCGTACCGGTTGACACCCTGGCTGACGACCCGCAACGCATCGACGTCAAGTCCCGAGTCAGTCTCGTCGAGAATGGCGATCTTGGGCTTGAGAAGACCCAACTGCAGGATCTCGTGTCGCTTCTTCTCCCCACCTGAAAAACCTTCGTTGACACTGCGTTCGGAGAAGGTCGGGTCGATGTCGAGGTCGCCCATCGCACCCTTGACCTCCTTGACCCAGTGCCGAAGCTTGGGAGCCTCGCCGCGGACCGCGGTAGCGGCGGTGCGCAGGAAGTTCGACATCGACACCCCCGGCACCTCAATGGGGTACTGCATCGCCAAGAAGAGTCCCGCCCGAGCTCTTTCATCGATGCTCATTTCCAAGACATCGGCGCCGTCGAGGGTGATCGACCCGGAGGTGACCGTGTACTTGGGATGGCCCGCGATGGCGTAGGACAAAGTGGACTTGCCGGATCCGTTGGGCCCCATCACGGCGTGGGTCTCCCCCGACTTCACGGTGAGGTCGACTCCCTTGAGGATCGGGATGTCGACATCATCGGCGGAGGTGACGGAGACGTGTAGGTCTTTGATTTCCAGTGTGGTCATGTCTACGAACTTCTCGATTCAGTGATTTGGTTCTTTTCCAACTCTTGCTCGATGGCCTCGGTGAGGCGCTCACGTACGGCCGGGACGGCGATCTTGGCGATGATCTCGTTGAAGAAGCCCCGCACCACCAGTCGCCGGGCTTGTGCTTCCGGAATGCCCCGTGTGCGCAGATAGAACAGTTGCTCGTCATCGAAACGACCGGTGGCGCTGGCGTGCCCGGCACCGACGATCTCGCCTGTCTCGATCTCGAGGTTGGGCACCGAGTCAGCGCGGGCGCCGTCGGTGAGCACCAGGTTGCGGTTCACCTCGAAGGTGTCAGTGCCGGTGGCCTCCGCGCGGATCAACACGTCACCGATCCACACGGTGTGCGCGTCGGGCCGGTTCGAGCCCAAATCCCCCTGCAAGGCACCTTTGTAGAGCACATCGGATTTGCAATTCGGTTGTGAGTGGTCGACCAACAGGCGCGACTCGAAGAACTGGCCGTCGTCGGCGAAATAGGTGCCGAGCAACTTTGCGTCGCCACCGGAACCGGTGAAACGAACTGTCGCCGAAGTCCGGACGACCTCGCCACCCAGCGTGACGTTGATATGCCCGAGCACCGCGTCCTTGCCCAACCGAGCATGGTGCGCGCTGACGTGCACCATGTCGTCAGCCCAGTCGGCGATCCAGATGACGCCGAGGCCGGCCGAGTCACCGACGATGATCTCGACGTTGTCGGCGTAGGTTCCGCTGCCCCGAAGATCGATGACGACGATGGCCCGGGCCAGTTCTTCAACGCGGATCTGCAGATGCCCGTAGGCCACCGCACCCGCACCGGGCCCGGTGATCGCTATTTCGATCGGCTCATCAACCTCGGTCTCGCGTGCCACAGTCACCACGGTCGCGGAGTTGAACGATGAAAACGCCTGGGCGGCAACACGGTCGGTTGGAGTGCCGCCCTGCCCGAGCCGTTCGTCACCGCGGCGCACGGTTTCCACCGTGACGCCCGGGCGCTCGACGACCTCGATCTGTGCGCTACCGCTCGCGGGTGCGGTGCCGTCATGCAGGCCGCGCAGCCGCTTCAGCGGAGTGAACCGCCACAGCTCGTCCCGTCCGCCGGGCACCTCGAAGGCATCGACGTCGAACGAGGCGAACAGTTCGCCTTTATTGGCGCCGGCGAGAGCCGAGCCCGGTTTGGCCGTACCTTCGACAGCCGTCGTGAAGTCCTGCGTCACTAACCGACCGCCCCTTCCATCTGCAGCTCGATCAGCCGGTTGAGCTCCAGCGCGTACTCCATCGGGAGTTCCTTGGCGATCGGCTCGACGAAGCCGCGGACGACCATCGCCATGGCCTCGTCTTCGGTCAGGCCGCGACTCATCAGATAGAACAGCTGATCCGCGCTGACCTTCGACACGGTGGCTTCGTGACCCATGGTGACGTCGTCTTCGCGGATGTCGACATACGGGTAGGTGTCACTGCGGCTGACCGTATCGACCAGCAGCGCATCGCATTTCACGCTGGACCGCGAGCCGTGCGCGCCCTTGTTGATTTGGACCAGGCCGCGGTAGGAGGCCCGGCCGCCGCCGCGGGCCACGGACTTGGACACGATGTTCGACGATGTACTCGGTGCGAGGTGCAACATCTTGGCGCCGGTGTCCTGATGCTGACCCTCGCCGGCGAACGCCACTGAAAGCACCTCGCCCTTGGCGTGCTCGCCGGTCATCCATACCGCCGGGTACTTCATGGTGACCTTGGAACCGATGTTGCCATCGACCCATTCCATCGTGGCGCCGGCTTCGGCTCGAGCGCGCTTGGTGACCAGGTTGTACACGTTGTTCGACCAGTTCTGGATGGTGGTGTACCGGCAGCGGCCACCGGGTTTGACGATGATCTCGACGACCGCCGAGTGCAACGAATCCGACTTGTAGATCGGCGCCGTGCAGCCCTCGACGTAGTGCACGTAGGCGTCTTCGTCGACGATGATGAGGGTCCGCTCGAACTGGCCCATGTTCTCGGTATTGATCCGGAAGT
Source organism: Actinomycetes bacterium (assembly GCA_022601275.1). Lineage (GTDB taxonomy): Bacteria > Actinomycetota > Actinomycetes > Mycobacteriales > Mycobacteriaceae > Mycobacterium. The sequence continues at coordinate 22,443 of JAHZIT010000104.1, read as the reverse complement.
AGGCCTGCAGCGGGATATCGACGTGCACGCCCTTGGGGACGTAGATGAACGATCCACCAGACCACACCGCGGTGTTCAGTGCGGAGAACTTGTTGTCACCGGCCGGAATCACCGTCCCGAAGTACTGCTTGAAGATCTCGGGGTGTTCCTTCAGCGCAGTGTCGGTATCGAGGAATATGACACCTTGGGCCTCAAGATCCTCCCGGATCGAGTGGTAGACCACCTCCGACTCGTACTGAGCCGCTACGCCGGAGACCAGCCGCTGCTTCTCAGCTTCCGGGATGCCGAGCTTGTCGTAGGTGTTCTTGATATCGGCGGGCAAGTCATCCCACGTCGCGGCCTGCTGCTCACTCGAGCGTACGAAGTACTTGATGTTGTCGAAGTGGATCCCTTCGAGGTCGGAACCCCAGCTCGGCATCGGCTTCTTGCCGAACGTCCGTAGCGCCTTCAGCCGGATGTCCAGCATCCATTCGGGCTCGCTCTTCTTCGATGAGATGTCGCGCACCACTGCTTCGGAGAGTCCGCGCTGCGCGCTCGCGCCCGCGACGTCGGAGTCGGACCAGCCGTAGCCGTAGTTACCCAGAGAAGCGATCGCTTCGTCCTGGGTCAATGGCTCAGCCGGCTTTACTTCTGGGGTGAGTGTCACTGCGACACACTCCTTTTGCTCTCGTTGTCACTCAGTGGGACATGGGTGGTGCAGGCGCAATCGCCGTTGACGATGGTCGCAAGCCGCTGTACGTGGGTGCCCAGGACATCGGCCATGGCCTGCTGCTCGGCCTCGCACAGCTCGGGGAACTCCTGGGCCACATGCGAGACAGGGCAGTGATGCTGGCAGATCTGCACGCCGTGCAGTGGCCCCTTCACCCGGGTGGTGGTCGTCGCGTACCCGGCGCCGCTCAGCGCATCAGCGATCCGGTCGGCAGCTGCCTCGACGTCGGCGGCGGCCGCACCGGCGGCGGGCTCGACATCGGCCAGAATCGTGTCGATCCGGGTGCGGGCGAATCTCTTGATGGCCTCGTCGCCGCCCAGCTCGCGCAACTGGCGCATCGCCGCCGAAGCCAGGTCGTCATAGGTGTGCTCCAGCTTCGCCCGGCCCGCTGCGGTGAGCTGATAGCGCTTGGCGGGCCGGCCCCGACCCTGGTGCTGCCAGGCCGCCGCGGCGTTGGCCTGGGCGTCGCCGGCATCGATGAGGGCATCGAGGTGCCGACGCACACCGGCGGCGGACAGCCCCAGCTGCTCTCCGATGCGGCTCGCGGTGGTCGGACCCGATTCCAGGAGGAGTTGGATGATCGCGCCCCGGGTATCGACATGAACACCCTCATCGGTGTCACCGTCGGCAGCGTCACCGTCGGCAACGTCACCATCGGCAGCGCAGGACGGCCCCGACTGCGGCGCAGTCGAGTGCCGAACCCGGGAATCGATTTTCACAACACCAGTGTGACGCAATTCCGAAACCCGGTCCAGCAAGGGCACCCTAAGCAAGCGGGGAAGGCTACGCTGCCCTGGTGGCAGCCCGCCTGAGCTCCCTGAGCACCTCGATCGCCGGCTGGCACGGCGATGAGCGGACCGTCGGCAGCCCGCTCAACGACGCCGAGCTCATCGCGATGCGCCGAACCAGGTTATTCGGGGCGACCGGAACGGTGCTGATGGCCATCGGCGCCCTCGGCGCCGGCGCGCGCCCCGTGATCCAGGACCCGACATTCGGGGTCCGGCTACTGAACCTGCCGTCACGTATCCAGACGGTCTCGCTGACGATGACCACCACGGGTGCTGTGATGATGGCGCTGGCCTGGCTGATGCTGGGCCGGTTCGCGCTCGGCGAGCGGAAGATGACACGCAGCCAGCTTGACCGCAACCTACTGCTCTGGGCACTGCCACTGCTGATCGCGCCCCCCATGTACAGCAAGGACGTCTACTCCTACCTCGCACAGAGCGAGATCTCGCTCCAGGGCAACGACCCGTACGTCGTGGGACCTGCCCCCGGCCTCGGCCTGGCCCATGCCTTCACCCTGTCGGTGCCCAGCCTGTGGCGCGACACACCGGCGCCCTACGGACCGCTGTTTCTGTGGATCGGTCGCGGAATTTCAGCTCTGACCGGCGAGAACATCGTCGAAGCCGTGTTGTTGCACCGCGTGGTCGTGTTACTCGGCGTGGGAATGATCGTGTGGGCCACGCCGCGACTGGCCCGCCGGTGCGGTGTCGCCGAGGTGAGCGCGCTCTGGCTTGGTGCGGCGAACCCGCTGTTGTTCATGCACCTGGTTGCCGGCATCCACAACGAGGCGCTGATGTTGGGGCTGATGCTGACCGGTACCGAGTTCGCGCTGCGTGGCATCAGCAGCATCCGAGACGCCGCCCCTCTTATCCCGCGGCCACCGGCATGGCCGCGGGGCCGCGAGCAGTGGGCCCGCTGGTACCCGATGGCGATGCTGCTGATCGGCACAGTGCTCATCTCGATGTCATCGCAAGTGAAGCTGCCGTCGCTACTCGCGCTGGGCTTTGTGGCGATGGCGTTGGGACATCAATTGGGCGGCACGATCAAGGCGTTCTTCATCGCGAGCGGATCGTTGGCCGCGGTGTCGGTGTTGGTGATGGCGGTGATCGGCTGGGCCAGCGGACTCGGCTTCGGCTGGCTGTTCACCCTGGGCACCGCAAACGTGGTCCGTAGCTGGATGTCTCCACCAACCCTGCTGGCCCTGGGCACCGGGCAGGTCGGAATTCTGCTCGGCCTCGGTGACCACACCACCGCGGTGCTCGCGCTGACCCGTGCGATCGGCGTCAGCATGATCGCGGTGATCGTCACCTGGCTGCTGTTTGCGGTGCTCCGTGGCCGGCTACACCCGGTCGGCGGGCTCGGGGTCGCGCTGGGAGCGACCGTTCTCCTGTTCCCCGTCGTGCAACCGTGGTACCTGCTGTGGGCGATCATCCCCCTCGCCGCGTGGGCCACCCGACCGGGCTTTCGGGCGATGGCCATTGCCAGCACGCTGGTGGTGGGCATCTTCGGCCCGACAGCCAACGGGGACAGGTTCGCGTTGTTCCAGATCGTGATGGCGACACTGGCGAGTGCCCTGATCGTGCTGATCCTGATCGCGTTCACCTACCGACGGCTGCCTTGGCGCCCGATCCCGCAGGACCCCGCCGTCGACGACTCGGAGACGGTCGAAGCCCCCGATCAGGGTCCCTCGCCGCCACCAGATCCACCCACCCCCAGGCCCGACGCCTACGCTGAGTCTCCGTGACCTCCGGTGTTGTCGGCTCCCCGCGCGAGCGCTCGTCTGCAGCCCCCATGCTGCTGCGGGGAGTCAGCAAGCGTTATGGATCGACTGTCGCGGTGTCCGACCTCGACCTGCATGTCGACACCGCCGAGGTGTTCGCGCTGCTCGGACCCAATGGTGCCGGGAAAACCACCACGGTGGAGATGTGCGAGGGCTTCATCAAGCCCGACTCGGGCCAGATCAGGATCCTGGGTCTGGAACCCCTCGCCGACAACGCCGAGATACGTTCCCGCATCGGCGTGATGCTCCAGGGCGGAGGGGCGTATCCGGCAGCGCGTGCGGGAGAGATGCTCGAGCTTGTGGCGTCCTATGCCTCCGACCCGATCGACCCCCGATGGCTGCTCGACACACTCGGGTTGACCGACTCCGCCCGGACCACATATCGACGGCTGTCCGGTGGCCAGCAACAGCGGCTGTCGCTGGCCTGCGCTGTCGTGGGCCGTCCGGAGTTGGTGTTCCTCGACGAACCCACGGCCGGGATGGACGCGCACGCGCGGATCGTGGTGTGGGAGTTGATCGACGCACTCCGGCGGGACGGCGTGACGGTGGTGCTGACGACCCACCAGCTGGCCGAGGCCGAGGAGCTCGCCGACCGAATCCTGATCATCGATCACGGCGTGGCGGTCGCCACCGGCACCCCGGCCGAACTGATGCGCAGCGGCGCGGAGAACCAGCTGCGGTTCCGCGCCCCGCGGATGCTGGATCTGACTCTGCTGGCAACCGCACTTCCGGAGAGTTACCGGGCCGTCGAGACCTCCCCGGGTGAGTACCTCATCGAAGGCCGCATCGATCCACAGGTGCTGGCCACCGTGACCGCATGGTGCGCCCGACTCGACGTCCTGGCCACCGACATGCGCGTCGAACAGCGCAGCCTCGAGGACGTGTTCCTCGAGCTGACCGGGCGGGAGTTGAGATCATGACCAATCGTTTCGCACCCGGGACGTTCACCCCCGATCCGCGACCTGCACCGGTGTCGCGGATGCTGAACGCCCAGTTCGGGCTGGAACTGCGCCTGCTGCTGCGCAACGGCGAACAGCTGCTGCTCACGATGTTCATCCCGATCACCCTGCTGGTGGGGCTCACGTTGTTGCCGCTGGGGTCGTTCGGAGACAACCGGGCGGCGACCTTCGTCCCGGCCATCATGGCGTTGGCGGTGATCTCCACCGCGTTCACCGGCCAGGCGATCGCCGTTGCCTTCGACCGCCGCTACGGCGCTCTCAAGAGGCTCGGCGCCACCGCCCTGCCGGTGTGGGGCATCATCGCCGGAAAATCTCTGGCCGTGGTGACTGTGGTGTTTCTGCAGTCGATCTTGTTCGGCGCCATCGGTTTCGCGCTGGGATGGCGCCCGCCGCTGGCCGGACTGGCGATCGGCGCGGTGGTCATCGCGCTCGGCACCGCCGTCTTCGCTGCCCTCGGCCTGCTTCTGGGCGGCACGCTGCGCGCCGAGATCGTGCTGGCCATCGCAAACCTGCTCTGGTTCGTGTTCGCCGGCCTGGGCGCTCTCACGCTGGGAGGTGGCCTGGGAGGTGGGGTAGCCCCATCGGGCCTGCAATGGGTGGCGCGACTGACGCCCTCGGGCGCGCTGACCGAAGCCCTGTCCCGCGCGACGACGCTGTCGGTGGACTGGTTCGGCCTCGCGGTACTCGCAGTGTGGGGCGCGGTCGCCGGACTGTGCGCGCTGCGCTGGTTCCGCTTCACCTGACGAGTGTGGCGGCAGGTGCTGCCACCCCCGATACGCCCCTACTACAGGCGGTAGTCGAACGGCATCTACCATCGGGGCGTGCCCAACGGACGCCCCTCGCCCAGGCTCTTGCCCAGGCTCTTCCTCGGGCTGGTCGACCTGTTTCCTGAGCCCAGCCTGCGCGTTCAGCGCATCGTCGCCGCAGCGGTGATTCTCACCCAGGGCGGTATCGCGGTAACCGGAGCGATCGTGCGCGTCACCGCATCCGGACTCGGCTGCCCCACCTGGCCCCAATGCTTCCCCGGCAGCTTCACCCCGGTGCCGCATGCCGAGGTGGCCGGCCTGCACCAGGCCGTCGAGTTCGGCAACCGCCTTCTGACCTTCCTGGTGGTGCTCACCGCCGCGGCTGCAGTCATCACGCTGACCCGCGCCCGGCGCCGGCGCGAGGTGCTGATCTACGCCTGGCTGATGCCCGCGTCGACCGTGGTGCAGGCGGTGATCGGCGGCATCACCGTGTTGACCGGGCTGCTGTGGTGGACGGTGGCCATCCACCTGCTGGCGTCGATGGCGATGGTCTGGATTGCCACTCTGCTCTACGTCAAGGTCGGCGAGCCCGATGATGGCGTGCCGGTGACCAGAGTGCCGAAACCACTGCGCCAGTTGACCTTCCTCAGTGCCGTCGCCCTGTCGGCGGTGCTGGTGACCGGCACGATGGTCACCGGCGCCGGTCCCCACGCCGGCGACAAGAGCGTCGATGCGCCGGTGCCGCGCCTGGAGTTGGACATCCTCACGCTGGTGTACCGTCACTCGTCGCTGATGGCCGTGTACCTCGCGCTGTTGGTCGGACTGGGGCTCGGCCTGCTCGCGGTGCGCGCACCACGACCAGTGACCTTGCGGCTGGTCGTGGTGGCCGTGCTGGTCTGCCTTCAGGGGATAGTGGGGACCGTGCAATTCTTCGCCGGCGTGCCCGTGGCGCTGGTGGTGGTGCACGTCGCCGGTGCGGCGATCTGCACGGCGGCCACCGCGGCGCTATGGGCCTCGATGAGAGAGCGGGCCAAGCCCGAACCCATCCAGAGCTGACTCCACCGCGAGGGCGAACTTACGCTGCTGGAGTTCTCGCGCGCTGTCGCTGAGCTGCCGCCAACCCAGCGACGGTTCTACGAGTTCCAGCTCCAACAGAGCGGGCGAGTCCGCTGCACCGAGCACGTCGACACGAGCGTAGAGCAGGTCGGTGATTCGGACTCCGAGGTGGGCGGCCGCGGCGGCAAGCGCCGCATGGCCCAGGTCCCAGAGCTCGAAGTCCGGTTCGGCGGGCTGGAGTCGCTCCTGCGCGTAGGTGCCCGACTCGTCGAACACTGGCGCCCCGCCCGGCGGCGGCAGCAGCGGCCCTTTGGTGAACGCGTGGGACTGCTCGCCGCCGATGAACACCAGCGCCGTTTCGCCCTCCCCCACTCGCGGATCATAGGGTTGCACAAGGACGGTCTGCCCACCCTCCTGCAGCGCCGCGCCATGCGCGAGAGCTTTTGACACGTTGGAAAACCTCAGCGCGCCAACCGAACCCGCGCCAACCGCAGGTTTGACGACGACCTCGCCGGACGGGACGCGCACCTGCTCCCCCGGGGCGAAGAACGCGCTGGGAACCGTTGGCACGCCAGCTGCGGCAAGGTCGCCCAGATACCGCTTGTCGGCATTCCATGCGACCACCCGCGGTGAGTTCAGCAGCAGCGCCACCGACCCGGTCCAGGCGAGGAACTCGTCGAGTCGGTCGATGTAGTCCCACGTCGCCCGCAGGATCACCAGGTCGGCCTTCAGGACCCCCGGATCGTCCCAGGACAACCAGCGAGAGTGCAGGCCGCGTCCGCGCAGCGCCTGCACCAGGCCGGCATCGTCACCGTCACCCTCGGGCAGCGCCGGGCATCCGGCCAGCACGATCCGGGGATGGAACAGGTCGGGGCGGGCGAGTTTCATGACTGAACTGAGTTTACGAGGAAGACCGCTGCCGGCCGGGCATGATGGGCGCTATGTACGCCATCGAAGTCGCCGAGACGGGCGGGCCGGAAGTCCTTTCCTATGTCGAGAAGCCGCAACCCGCCCCGGGCCCCGGTCAGGTACTGATCAAGTCCGAAGCCGTCGGCGTGAACTTCATCGATACCTATTTTCGGTCCGGCCTCTATCCGCGGCCCGTTCCGTTCGTCGTCGGCACCGAAGTATGCGGAAGAATCGAGGCGGTCGGAGCGGACGTCGCGGCATTGACCGTGGGCGACCGGGTGGTGACCGCGCAGTCCGCCGGGGCGTACGCCGACTACTGCCTGGCCCCAGCGGATTTCGTCGCCTTCGTGCCCGACGGGGTGGAGGCCGACGTGGCGGCGTCCGCGTTACTGAAAGGGATGACGGCGCACTACCTGATCAAGTCGACCTACCCGGTGCAGCAACGCGACACCGTACTGATGCATGCCGGCGCCGGCGGTGTCGGGCTGCTCCTCACGCAGTGGGCGACCAGCCTCGCGGCCTCGGTGATCACCACGGTATCGACACCTGACAAGGCCGAGCTGTCCCGGCAGGCCGGCGCGGTCGAAGTGCTCGACTATCCCAGCACCGAAGAGGGGGGCGCCGCGCAGTTCGGTGAACGGGTCCGCGAGCTGACCGACGGCGCAGGGGTCGCAGCCGTCTACGACGGCGTGGGCGCCTCGACATTCGAGGCCAGCCTTGCCAGCCTTGCCGTGCGCGGCACGCTGGCGCTGTTCGGCGCAGCCAGCGGCCCGGTTCCGCCACTCGACCCGCAACGGCTCAACGCCGCCGGTTCGATATTCCTGACCCGCCCGAACCTCGCGCACTACACCCGCACAGCCGATGAGTTTTCCTGGCGTGCGGGTGAGTTGCTCACTGCGATTGCCGACGGGACGCTGACCGTCACGGTAAGCAACCGCTACGCCCTGCGCGAGGCCGAGCAGGCACATCGCGACCTACAGGGCCGCAAGACCGTCGGCTCTGTGGTGCTGATTCCCTGACCGGCTCAGACCGTGAGCAGCGTGGGCAGCGCCAGCGCCGAATCCACCGCCAACGCGCAGAAGACAACGGCCAGATAGTTGTTGGACTGAAGGAACAGTTTCAACGGTTTCACCGACTCGCCACGCCGCACGCCGGAGTTCAACTGATGCGCCATCACCAGGAACCAGGTGCCCGCCACGATTGCCACGGCCGCATAAAGCCAGCCGGTCGTCAGCACGAGCACCAGCGTCGCCGCCACGGTCAGCCAGGTATAAACCAGAATCTGTCGGGTGACCTGACGCTCGGTGGCCACCGCGGGCAGCATCGGCACGCCCGCTGCCCGGTAATCCTCTTTGTAGCGCATGGCCAGCGCCCAGGTGTGCGGCGGTGTCCAGAAGAAGATGATGAGGAACATCACCAGTGCGGGCCACTGGATGGTTCCCGTGACCGCCGACCAGCCGATCATCACCGGCATGCAGCCGGCTGCTCCACCCCACACCACATTCTGCGACGTGCGTCGCTTGAGCAGCAAGGTGTAGACCAAAACGTAGAACGCGATGGTGGCGCCCGCGAGGTGCGCCGAGAGCAGGTTGGTCGTCCACCACAACCAAAAGAACGAGCCGACCGACAACGCCAGGCCGAACACCAGCGCATGGCTGCGGGGCACCGTGGCGCGGGCCAGCGGTCTGCGCTCGGTGCGCTTCATCATCTTGTCTATGTCGGCGTCCGCGACACAGTTCAGCGTGTTGGCGCCCGCAGCGGCGAGCAGCCCGCCGAACAGCGTGTTGAGGATGAGCAACGGGTCGACGGAGCCGCGGTTGGCGAGCAGCATCGCCGGGATGGTGGTGACCAGCAGAAGCTCGACGACACGTGGCTTCGTCAGCGACAGGTAGCCCAGCAGCGAACTACGCAGACGGTCAGGAAACCCCTCGGATGCGCCGGCCGACTCGCCGACAAGTCGGTCATCGCGAATTCTCACGCACCAACTCCTCAACGTCAGCGTGCACCGATCTGCGCTTCTACTACAGAGGATGGTAGACCGCGGCGGCCCATACCTGTAATTGCAGGGTCGACTTGTTGGCACTACTGCAACCGCAGACCATCCCCCACTAGGGTAATGGTGCGGAATGCCGATGGATCGTTTGAAGCCCTGCCTAGCCGAGGAGCGCGCCTGCGTGACCACACTCGATGAGATCACGTCCCTGACCCGACCGAACCATCCTGACGACTGGACCGAGCTGGATTCGATGGCGGTCGACACCGCGCGGGTGCTGGCGGCCGACGCGGTGCAGAAGGTCGGTAACGGCCACCCGGGTACGGCGATGAGCCTGGCTCCATTGGCATACACGCTGTTTCAGCGGCAGATGCGTCACGACCCATCCGATGTGCACTGGCTGGGCCGGGATCGTTTCGTGTTGTCGTGCGGCCATTCGAGCCTGACTCTCTACATCCAGCTTTATCTCGGCGGCTTCGGCCTGGAGTTGTCCGACATCGAGGCACTGCGAACCTGGGGCTCCAAGACTCCCGGCCATCCGGAGTTCCGCCACACCGACGGGGTGGAGATCACCACGGGTCCGTTGGGTCAGGGCCTGGCCTCGGCGGTGGGTATGGCGATGGCCTCACGCTACGAGCGGGGCCTGTTCGACCCGGACGCTGCGCCGGGCTCCAGCCCCTTCGACCACTACATCTACGTGATCGCCTCCGACGGGGACATCGAGGAGGGCGTCACCAGCGAGGCGTCCTCCCTGGCGGGCACCCAGCAGCTCGGCAATCTCATCGTGTTCTACGACAAGAATCAGATCTCCATCGAGCACGACACCAACATCGCGCTCTCGGAGGATGTCGCGGCGCGCTATCGGGCCTACGGATGGCACGTCCAGGAGATCGAGGGCGGTGAGAACGTCGTTGGGATGGAGCAGGCCATCGAGGCTGCGCGCGCCGTGACCGACAGGCCGTCGTTCATCGCGGTACGCACCATCATCGGCTATCCCGCGCCGACGAAGATGAACACCGGCGGCGTGCACGGCTCAGCGCTGGGTGTCGAGGAGGTGGCGGCCACCAAGAAAGTGTTGGGATTTGACCCCGACAAGTCCTTCGAGGTCCGCGATGACGTCATCGCCCACACCCGCGGGCTGGCCGCGCGGGGCAGGGCAGCCCACGAGGCGTGGCAGACCGGCTTTGACGCATGGGCTGCGCGCGAACCTGAGCGCCGGGCGCTGCTGGAACGACTGCTGGCCCACGAACTGCCCGACGGCTGGGACGCCGACCTGACGTACTGGGAGCCGGGTTCCAAGCAGGTTGCCACCCGGGCTGCGTTCGGTCAGGTGCTCAACGACGTCGCACCCAGGCTGCCCGAGTTGTGGGGCGGCTCGGCCGACCTGGCGGGCAGCAACAACACCACCATCAAGGGCGTGAAGTCGTTCGGGCCACCGTCGATTTCCACCGATGACTTCACCGCGGACTGGTACGGCAGGGTGCTGCACTTCGGCATTCGCGAACACGCCATGGCCTCAATCCTGTCCGGCGTCGTGTTGCACGGACCGACCCGGGCATTCGGTGGCACCTTCCTGCAGTTCTCCGACTACATGCGTCCCGCGGTGCGGTTGGCGTCACTGATGGAGATCGACCCCATCTACATCTGGACCCACGACTCGATCGGCCTGGGCGAGGACGGGCCGACCCATCAACCCATCGAGCACCTCGCAGCGTTGCGGGCGATCCCGAACCTCGCGGTGGTGCGGCCCGGCGATCCCAACGAGACCGCCTACGCGTGGCGCAGCATCATCGCCCGTGGCAATGGCAGCGGGCCGGTGGGATTCATTCTGACCCGACAAGGGATTCCGGTCCTGGAGGGCACCGACGCCGAGGGGGTTGCCCGGGGCGGCTACATCCTTGGCGGCTCAGTGGCCGACGGCGGCGGTAGCCCGGCCGCCGCCGCCGACGTCATCCTGATCGGGACGGGTTCTGAGCTTCAGCTGGCGGTCGAAGCCAAGAAGTTGTTGGCGGACAAGAACATCAACGCCTGCGTTGTCTCGATGCCCTGCCTCGAGTGGTTCGAATCCCAACCCAAGGAGTACCGCGACAGCGTGCTGCCGCCGGGCATCTCGGCCCGCGTCGCCGTCGAGGCGGGTATCGCGCAGTGCTGGCACAAAGTCGTCGGCGGTGCCGGCGAGATCGTCTCGATCGAGCACTACGGTGCGTCGGCCGACGCCAAGACGTTGTTCCGTGAATTCGGTTTCACCCCCGAGGCAGTGATGGCCGCCGCGCAACGTTCGATGGCGAACTCAGAGCTCTAGAAGATCACGAAGATCAAGAGACCCAGGAAGAGATCAAGGAAGCAGACATGACCCAGAACGCGAACCTGGCCGCACTGTCCTCCGCGGGTGTATCGGTATGGCTGGACGATCTCTCCCGGGAGCGGCTCCAGACCGGAAACCTGCAGCAGCTCATCGACACAAAATCCGTTGTGGGCGTAACCACCAACCCGTCAATCTTCCAGGCCGCCCTGTCCAAGGGCCACGCCTACGACGAGCAGGTCACCGAACTCGCCGATCGGGGCGCTGACGTCGACGCGACGATCCGCACGGTGACTACCGACGACGTCCGCAACGCCTGCGATGTGCTGGCCAAGCAGTACGAGCTCTCCGACGGCATCGACGGACGGGTATCGATCGAGGTAGATCCGCGCCTGGCCCACGACACCGACAAGACCATCCTGCAGGCCATCGAGCTGTGGAAGATCGTCGACCGGCCCAACCTGCTGATCAAGATTCCCGCCACCCTGGCCGGTCTGCCGGCGATCACCGCAGTGATCGCCGAGGGCATCTCGGTCAACGTCACGCTGATCTTCTCCGTGCAGCGGCATCGAGCGGTGATGGATGCCTACCTGGCCGGGCTGGAGGCCGCCGCGGCCGCCGGCCACGACCTGTCCCGAATCCATTCAGTGGCATCGTTCTTCGTCTCGCGGGTGGATACCGAGATCGACAGCCGGCTGGAGAAGATCGGCGGCCCGGAGGCGCTCTCACTGCGGGGCAAGGCGGGGGTGGCCAACGCGCGGCTCGCGTACGCCGCCTACCAGGAAGTGTTCGGCGGCGGGGATCGTTTCGGCGCGCTGAAGTCCGCCGGGGCCCGGGTGCAGCGCCCGCTGTGGGCATCCACCGGTGTGAAGAACCCGCAATACTCCGACACCCTCTACGTCACCGAGCTCGTCGCCCCCCACACCGTGAACACGATGCCGGAGAAGACCATGGACGCGGTCGCCAACCACGGTGTCATCACCGGCGACACCGTCACCGGCCGCGGTGCGCAATCCCAGGAGATCTTCGACCAGCTCTCCTCGGTCGGCATCGAATTGACGGACGTGTTCAAAGTCCTCGAGGATGAAGGCGTCGAGAAGTTCGAGAAATCCTGGCAGGAGCTGTTGGACGCTACCCAGAAACAGCTCGACAGTGCCATCCACAGTGCCAAGGGATAACCGCGCAGCAATGACCGAATCGTGGTGTAACCCGCTGCGGGACAGGCGCGACAAGCGCATGCCCCGCATCGCGGGGCCGTGCGGCGTCGTGATCTTCGGCGTGACCGGCGACCTGGCCCGAAAGAAGCTGATGCCGGCCATCTACGACCTGGCCAACCGGGGACTGCTACCGCCGACTTTCGCGCTCGTTGGTTTCGCGCGACGGGATTGGGCGAACGAGGATTTCGGCCAGGTCGTCTACGAAGCAGTAAAGCAACATGCCCGCACCCCATTCCGCCAGGAGGTGTGGGACAGACTCGCCGAGGGAATCCGTTTCGTCCAGGGAACATTTGACGATGACGAGGCCTTCGGCCGACTGTCGGAGACTCTGGGCAAACTGGACGCCGAACGCGGCACCGGCGGCAATCATGCTTTCTACCTGTCGATTCCACCCAAGGCTTTCCCCGTCGTGTGCGAACAGCTGCAGAAGTCGGGCTTGGCCCGCCAGCAGGAGGGTCGCTGGAGTCGGGTGGTCATCGAGAAGCCGTTCGGGCACGATCTGGACAGCGCGCGTGAGCTCAACCGCGTGGTCAACACGGTGTTTCCCGAGGAGTCGGTGTTCCGCATCGATCATTACCTCGGCAAGGAAACCGTGCAGAACATTCTGGCGCTGCGGTTCTCCAACGAACTCTATGAACCTATCTGGAACGCGCACTACGTAGACCACGTGCAGATCACCATGGCCGAGGACATCGGACTCGGCGGCAGGGCCGGCTACTACGACGGAATCGGCGCCGCGCGCGATGTCATCCAGAACCACCTGATCCAGTTGCTCGCCCTGACGGCGATGGAAGAGCCCGTCAGCTTCAACCCGCACGAATTGCAGGCCGAGAAGATCAAGGTTCTCTCGGCGACCCGCCCGATGCGGCCGCTGGACCTGACTACTGCCCGCGGCCAGTACGCCGCGGGCTGGCAGGGCAGTGACAAAGTGCCCAGCCTGCTCGAGGAGCAGGGCTTTTCCGAAGACTCCCGCACCGAGACTTTCGCAGCGATCACCCTGGAAGTCGACACCCGCCGCTGGGCGGGGGTGCCGTTCTTCCTACGCACCGGAAAACGCCTGCCCCGCCGGGTGACCGAGGTCGCGTTGGTGTTCAAGCGGGCGCCGCATCTGCCATTCGACAGCAGCATGACCGAGGAACTCGGCAAGAACGCTTTGGTGCTGCGGATTCAACCAGACGAAGGAATCACGACGCGGTTCGGTTCCAAGGTTCCCGGCAGCGCAATGGAAGTCCGCGATGTCAACATGGACTTCTCCTACGGGTCGGCGTTCGCCGAGGACTCCCCGGAAGCCTACGAACGCCTGATCCTTGACGTGTTGCTCGGCGAGCCATCCTTGTTCCCGGTCGATGCCGAGGTCGAATTATCCTGGGAGATACTGGATCCGATCCTGGAGAACTGGGCCCGAAACGACAAGGCCGGAGCCGGCCCCGACCCGTACGCAGCCGGCACCTGGGGCCCGCCCTCGGCGTCCGAAATGGTGCACAGGTTGCAGCGGGAATGGAGGCGGCCGTAGTGATCATCGAGCTTTCAGATACGACCACCAATGAAATCAACGCCAAGATCATCGGACTTCGGGAACAGGGCGGGGCACTGGCCTCGGGCCGGGTGCTGACACTGGTAATAGCGCCGGACAGCGAAGAGACCCTCGAAAGTGCGATAGCGGCGGCCAACCTCGCCAGCCGTGAACACCCCTGCCGAGTGATCGTGACGCTCACCGGGGACCGCGGTAAGTCGAAACCCCGACTGGACGCCGAACTCCGGGTGGGTCGAGATGCAGGCGCGGGTGAGGTCGTGGTGCTGCGCCTGCACGGCGAACTCGCCGATCACGCCGACAGCGTGGTGTTGCCGTTCTTGCTGCCCGACACTCCGGTGGTCGCATGGTGGCCCACCTCGGCCCCCGCGGTGCCCGCGCAGGATCGGCTGGGCAGGCTGGCTATCCGGCGGATCACCGACGCCACCAGAGCCCCAGACCCACTGGCCGCGCTCAAGGACCGACTGCCCGGCTACGCCCCAGGCGATACCGACGTGGCGTGGAGTCGCATCACCTACTGGCGTGCGCTCTTGGCCTCGGCAATCGACGAGCCACCTCATGAACCCATCGAATCGGCATTGGTTTCCGGCCTGGAGGCCGAGCCTGCGCTCGATATTCTGGCGGGCTGGCTGGCGAGCAAAATCGACGGCACCGTCACCCGCACGGTGGGCACGCTCAAAGTGGAGTTGCATCGGGCCAGCGAGACCGTCACGCTCAGCCGCCCACAGGAGGGACTCACCGCGACGCTGAGCCGCACATCACGTCCGGTGGCACTGATTCCGTTGGCGCGCCGGGATGTCCCGGAGTGCCTGGCCGAAGAGTTGCGTCGACTCGATGCCGACGAGATCTACCACGAGGCCCTGCAGGGAATCGCCGAGGTCGTGTATCGGTGACACCAATCGTCGAAACCTATTCCGACACTGCTGCGTTGGTTACAGCCGCAGGAGACCGCCTGGTCGGCGCAATCGCCGACGCCATCGCTGAGCGGGGCCAGGCGGCGATCGTGCTGACCGGCGGCGGCACAGGTATCGGGCTGCTCAAGCGGGTCGGTGAGCGCCGCGACGAGGTCGACTGGGAGAAGGTCCACTTGTACTGGGGCGATGACCGGTTCGTGCCCTCAGACGATGACGAGCGGAACGACAAGCAAGCCTTCGAGGCCTTGCTGGGACACGTCGACATCCCGGCGGTCAACGTGCACGCAATGCCCGCCAGCGACGGCGAGTTCGGCGACGACCTCGACGCAGCTGCACACTGGTACGGCGGGCTGCTGGCCGCCACTGTCGACGCACCCGAGCCGGAGTTCGACGTGCACTTGCTGGGGATGGGCGGCGAGGGCCACATCAACTCCTTGTTCCCCCATACCCCGGCCGTGCGCGAAGCCGAACGGCTGGTGGTCGGCGTGACGAACTCCCCGAAACCACCGCCGCGCCGAATAACGTTGACACTGAATGCAGTTCAGCGCTCCCGGGAGGTGTGGCTGGTGGTTTCCGGAGCCGCCAAGGCGCACGCGGTGGCCGCGGCGGTCGCGGGCGCGGACCCGGTCGACATTCCCGCAGCGGGCGCGGTGGGCCGCGAGGCCACCGTGTGGCTCCTCGACGAGGAAGCTGCGGCCGAGCTGCCCCGTTGAGCCCGATGTCAGCGGCAGGGACCGCGCTCTGATGCCGAGGGCCGGGATTCCAAGGGCCGTGCGGCTTTTCAACGAGAAGTCGGCGACTGGGAGTCGATCCGACGCCATCGCCTCACGTAGCCCATCCGGGCGCTGTCGTCTCAGGACACGCGGACCATCATGGCCCGTTCGCGCTTCACCACCGCGTTCATGGTGAGCGCCATCAACACCACTATGACGAATGCGATCGCCAACATGGCCAACGGCGTGAGCAGCAGATCGTGAAACTGGATTGCATTCATGTTGTGTGTTCGTAGCCACACCTGAGCTGGATGGGGCGAAATTGATGACGTTATCGAATTGATGACGTTGTCGACCACCTCATCATGGGCGAAGACATCCGACTCGCCGGCGGCACACGTCATACTGGCCAACATGACTGAGAAGGCCGGCAGAGCAACAGTGCGGACCGGCGGTGAGCGGATAAGGAAACTCGCGCAGGCGGCGCTGAACGCCGACGTCACCGTCGAGCATGTCGACACTATTCTCGAGAACCTGAGCGAGACGCTGCAAGATCTCAACAATTCGACCGCCAATCTCGACGCCACCCTCGTCCGGTTCAACGACACCATCAGCAGTATCAACGAGTTGGCGCCGGTGCTGCTCGGACTGGTGGACCGTCTGGAGGGGATTGTTTCCCGCGTCGAACGGATTGTGGGCATCGGCGAATCAGTGATCTCGCCTCTCACGGCTACCGATCACGCGATTCGAGGAGCGGTCACCAGGTTGCGCCGAACGACCGGGCTGTAAGACCGGACCGCGCACCGACCGGCGCTACCCGCTGTTGCGCAGTGCGGTGGCCAATCCACTCATGGTCAACAGGATTCCGCGCTGCACGAGTTCGTCGTCATCGCCGGAGCGGTAGCGACGCAGCAGCTCGACCTGCAGATGGTTGAGCGGCTCAAGGTACGGGAACCGGTTGAACACCGACCTTGCCAGCGCCGGGTTGTCCGCCAACAGGTCGTCCTGCTCGGTGATCAGCTTGTGCATGCGGATCGTGCGCTCATGTTCGTCAACGATCATGTCGAACACCCGCCGCCGCAGAGCTTCGTCTTCGACCAGTTCCGCATAGTGCGCGGCGAGGCCCAGATCCGATTTGGCCAGCACCTGCGCCATGTTCGACAGCACGGTCGCGAAGAACGGCCACCGCCGGTAGAGGTCCCGGAGGACCTCCAGACGGACCTCCTCGGTTTCGGGACCCTCGGCGATCCACTCCTCGAACGCCGTTCCCGTGCCGTACCAACCCGGCAACATCACCCTCGACTGGCTCCACGCCAGCACCCACGGGATCGCTCGCAGGTCGGAGATGGAAGTGGTCGGCTTGCGCGATGTGGGCCTGCTACCGATGTTGAGGGCGCCGATCTCACTGACCGGCGTCGAAGCCTTGAAGTACTCCACGAACCCCGGCGTCTCGTGGACGAGTTCTCCGTACGCCCGCTGTGCCCGCGCGGCCAGCTCGTCGAGGACTTGATAGGCGCGGCCGGAGAGCTCCCCGAGACCTTCGGTGTCCAGAAGCGTCGCTTCCAGGGTGGCAGCCAGCAACGTCTCGAGGTTGCGATGAGCGATCCTGGGCTCGGCGTACTTCGCCGCAATCACCTCCCCCTGCTCGGTGATCCGCAGGGAACCCCGCACTGCGCCGGGCGGCTGCGCGAGAATGGCGTCGTAGCTCGGGCCACCGCCTCGACCCACGGTGCCGCCGCGGCCGTGGAACAGTCTCAGCCGGATGCCCGTCTTGCGGGCCGACTCGACCAGGTCGAGCTCGGCGCGGTACAACGCCCAGTTCGCGGCCAGATACCCGCCGTCCTTGTTGGAATCGGAATAGCCGAGCATCACCTCCTGGCTGTCGCCGCGCGCAGCGACGACCGCGCGGTACAACGGAAGGTCCAGCGCCTCTTCCAGAATCGAGGCCCCGCGCTGCAGGTCGTCAATGGTCTCGAACAACGGAACGATCCCGACGGGGGTGTAGAGGTGTCCGGCGGACGCGTCCAGTAGTCCGGCTTCCTTGAGGAGCAGGGCCGCTTCGAGCATGTCCGAGACGGACTGGCACATCGAGATGATGTAGTTCGGCACCGCTTGGGGCCCGAAGACCCGAACGGCCCGCGCTGCCGCGGCGACGATGTCGAGTTCCTTGCGGGCCAGGTCCGTCAGGTCGGCATCCGGGCCGGTCAACGGCCGGCGGGTAGCCAACTCGCCGACCAGCAAGGACACCCGCTCGGGTTCGCTAAGCGACGGGTAGTCGGCATGCACCCCGGCCCACGCCAGCAGCTCGGTGACGACTTCTTCATGGACATCAGAGTTCTGCCGCAGATCAAGACCCGACAGATGAAACCCGAAGACGCGCACAGCTTCTCTCAGTCTTGCCAGTCGGTCATCGGCCAGCACCGCGCTCCCGTTGTCCCGAAGTGAGGCGTCGACGGAATCGAGATCGGCCAGCAGTTCACCGGGGGTTAGGTAGGGCGGCATGCCGAGGTCGATTTCGTGTTCGGGTTGCTCGTCGAGTATCTGCTCGGCGGTTGCCGACAGCCGGGCGTGGATCACGCGCAGCGCACGGCGGTAGGGCTCGTCGGCGCGGGCGGGTTCGTGGCATGCTTCGGCCAGTTCCGCCAGCTCGTCGCTGACGTGCACCAGCCGCAGCGACATCGACAGCTCCTCTGCCAGCGCTCTGAGCTCGACGAAGTAGTGCGCGAATGCGGTGTATGCGGCACGCCCGGTCGCCAATCTGACGACGTCGGCGGTCACATTGGGATTACCGTCGCGATCCCCACCGATCCACGATCCGGGGCGCAGGATCGGCTCCTCCAACAGCCCCGCACCCGGCCAGCGTGCTTGGAAAGCCGCCCGGACCTCCGCATTCACTTGCGGGATCACGTCGAAGAATGCCGCCGGGTAATAGCGCAGACCCGTTTCGATCTCGTCCTGAATCTTGAGCCGGGACAGCCGGATCAACGCGGTCTGCCACAACGTCAGGATGTGGCGGCGCAACTCGCGCTCGACGTCGCGGCCGTCCTCGGTTTTGTCCTGGCCGTGCAACCGAAGACGCATCAACTCGGTGATGCGGTGCTGGGTGTCAAACACCGTGCGCCGTCGGGTTTCGGTGGGATGGGCGGTGATGACCGGAGCGACCAAGGCTCCGAGAAGGGCATCGGCGACGGCATCCGAGTCCAGCTCCGCGTCGTCGAGTTTCACGTAGGTGGCGGCCAGGCTGCTGTCCTGGGGTGGCGCGCCCGAGCCCTCGTGGACGGCCCGGCGACGCTCGCGGTGGATGTCTTCGGCGACGTTGGCCAGGAGCGCGAAATGGGTGAAGGCGCGGATGACGGGGATAGCCTGATGGATGTCGACGCCGTCGAACAGGGTGGCCAATTCGGCGCGGTCGATTTCCGAGCGACGCACTCGAAACGATTCCACCCGCGCGCGTTCGACGAGTTCGAACACCGCATCGCCGTTCTGGTCCCGCACCGTCTCGCCCAGGATCGCTCCGAGTAGGCGAATGTCCTCTCGCATCGGTTCGGTGGCTTCTCGACCGATCTTGGTGCGGTGTACCGCCCCGATCGGATCGAGCGCAGCGTCGGGCGTGTGCAGGGAAGGCTCGGCCATTGCTCGATTATCCGGCGTGCCAGTCCGGCCCGCACGACGAGGCCGGTCGGGCACGATGGGACGGTGACCGATACCGCCATCGTCTTCCCCGCACGCAAGGTGATCACGATGGATCCGGCCTGCCCCGAAGCGACGGCGGTCCTGGTTACCGGAAATCGCATCACCGCCGTCGGAGACACCGACGAACTGGCAAGCCTGCCTGACGTACGAGTTGACACCAGCCTCGCCGGTGCCGTGGTGCTGCCCGGACTCATCGATCAGCACCTGCACCCGGTTCTGGGAGCGAGCACGCTGGTCACCGACGTGATCGCCACCGAGGACTGGGATCTGCCGGGCCGGATGTGTCCTGCCGCAACCACCCAGGATGAGTACCGGCGCCGGCTGCGCGATATCGAGCAGGCGAAGACTGACTCCGACGAGTGGCTGTTCAGCTGGGGGTATCACAAGCTGTGGCACGGGCACCTCGACCGCTCTGTACTGGACGGGGTCAGCCGGCGCCGCCCGATCGCGGTATGGCAGCGCAGCTGTCACGAATGGTTCCTGAACTCAGCGGCCATCGCGGCCCTGGGGATCACGGCGGACGCGATGGCCGGGCACGGCGCGGCGAGCGCGATGGTCGATATCGAGGCCGGGCACTGGTGGGAATCCGGCATGAACCTGTTGTTTCCCGCCTTGGCTCCACACTTCATGACCGAGGGGCGGATTGCGGCGGGCCTGCGCCAGATGGTCACCTACCTGCGGCGCAACGGCGTCACCGCGTTCAACGAGCCGGGCATCATGTGGGGAATCGAACCGTGGCAGCTTTACCAGGACATCCTCGGTGCCGCCGAGACGCCGATGACATCGACTTTCCTCGTCGACGCACGCAGTCAGGCCGATTCCGGGATGGCTCCCGAGGATGCGGTTGCCGATGCCGAGCGCCAAGTCGCGGGCGCCTGTGAAGGCAAGGTTCGGCTGCTCCCCAAGCAGGTGAAATTGTTTGCCGACGGCGCGATCATCAGTCAGCTCATGCAGATGCGGGAGCCGTACCTCGATGACCACGGTCATCCCGATCTCTGCCATCACGGCGAATGGATGATGCAACCGGACACCTTCCGTGCGTTCGCCCGCGTGTACTGGAACGCCGGCTGGCAGTTGCACATTCACGTCAACGGTGACGCAGCGCTGGATCTGGTGCTCGACACCATCGAGGGCTGCATGGCCGCGCACCCGCGCATCGACCATCGTTCTGTCATCGTGCATTTCGCCAATTCGACCGAGGAACAGATCGACCGCATCGCCGCGGTGGGCGCTATCGTCTCTGCCAACCCCTACTATCCCGTCGGCTTCGCCGACAAGTACGCCGCGCATGGTCTGGGCCCGTCGCGTGCCGACGCCATGGTGCGCGCAGCGTCGGTGCTACGGCGCGGCATCCCGCTGTCGTTTCATTCAGATCTGCCGATGGGTCCCGCCGCTCCGCTGACGCTGGCCTGGTGCGGGGTCAACCGCATCACCCCCAGTGGTCGCGTCGCGGGTCCTGAGCACCGCATCTCAGTCCATGATGCCCTGCGGGCGGTGACGATCGAGGCCGCCTACTCCTGGCGGATGGAGGGCGACCTGGGCACCATCACCCCGGGAAAGCTGGCAACCTTCACGGCACTCGGAGCCGATCCGTATGCCGTCGATCCTGAACGGCTCAACGAGATCACGGTGCTGGGTACCGTCTACGAGGGGCGGTGGTTTCCACTTTGAGCCGGCCGGGTGTGAGCCGACCGAGCGCGACCTAGCCGTACTTGATCGACAGCGCCATTCCCACGATGGAGACAACCCAGATACCAACGACGAACAGTGTCAACCGGTCCAGATTCTTTTCGACCACCGTGGAGCCCGACAGGCTGGATTGCACGCCGCCGCCGAACAGGCTGGACAGGCCGCCACCCTTGGCGCGATGCAGCAGAACCAGGAGCACGATCAGCACACTGGTCGTGACCAGGACGATCTGCAGGCCGAATTGCATGGCCGCCAGACTACAGGTTGTGCCTGGTCGGTCCCACTCAGGGCAGGGGCCCGCCTGCGGCGATCGCCGAGAGCGTGGCGAACTGCTCACCGTCCAACGACGCGCCGCCCACCAAGGCACCATCGACGTCGGCCTGACCGGCTATCTCGCCGATGTTCTTGGCATTGACCGATCCGCCGTAGAGCACCCGGACTTGGTTGGCGATCTGTGGCGTTGCGAGGTTGCCCAGCTCGCTCCGGATCGCCTCGCAGACCTCCTGCGCATCGGCGGCGCTGGCGACGCGACCGGTACCGATGGCCCATACCGGTTCATAGGCGATGACTGATTTGCCGATTTGTTCGGCCGACAACCCCGCCAGCGAGCCCCGCAGTTGGTTGACGTTGTATTCGACGTGGTTGCCCGCCTCACGGACATCAAGACGCTCACCGATGCAGATGATCGGAGTCAACCCGTGCTTGAGCGCGGCGAGCGCCTTCGCCGCGACCAGGGCGTCGCCCTCGTCATGGTAGGTTCGCCGCTCCGAGTGGCCCACCACGGCGAACGTACAACCGAGCTTCGCCAGAAAGGCGCCGCTGATCTCGCCGGTGTAGGCCCCCGAGTCGTGCTGGGACACGTCCTGCGCTCCGTAGGTGAGCCGCAGTTTGTCTCCGTCGATGAGGGTCTGCACGCTCCGTAGGTCGGTGAACGGCGGGATCACCGTGACGTCTACTTTGTCGAAGTACTTGTCCGGCAACGAGAAAGCGATCTTCTGCACCAAAGCGATCGCCTCGAAATGATTGAGGTTCATCTTCCAGTTGCCAGCGATCAGCGGCTTACGCGACACGGGGGTCTCCTAGCTCAGTACGTCAGGATTGCTCTAGTACTTGGATACCAGGCAATTCGGTGCCCTCAAGGTATTCCAGCGACGCACCACCCCCGGTGGAAATGTGCGAAAACCCATCATCGGGCAGGCCCAGTTGACGGACGGCGGCTGCTGAGTCCCCGCCGCCCACCACACTGAAAGCACCCTTGGCGGTGGCCGAGATGATGGCTTCGGCAACGCCCTTGGTTCCGGCGGCGAAGGCGGGGAACTCGAAGACCCCCATGGGGCCGTTCCAGAAGATGGTCTTGGCATTGGACAACAGCGCGGTGAACCGCTTCACCGATTCCGGTCCCACGTCCAGACCCATCATGGCGTCGGGAATCTGATCGGCGGCCACCGT
>JAHZIT010000103.1 GCA_022601275.1 Actinomycetes bacterium | reverse complement strand
GCTGGGCTGCTGCAGGGCAGGCCGGGCGAGCGCCGCGTCCAGCCGTTGCCGCAGCTCCTCGGGCAGCGGCGGAAGGTCCGGCAGCTGGTCGATGGGTACGTCGACGGTCCAATTCACCCATTCATGGTAACGGGCTCAAGCACGTGGTTCTTACCTGCGCGCGGGCACTTCCCCGACCCCTGCGCCATGGGTCATCAGCCGGAATCGATGCAGGTTGTGCACGGCGTCGACGAGGGCGTCATGGGCATCGCGCGGTCGCGGCGGCATCCGGGGGCACCCGCGCTCCTCCCAGAACT
Organism: Actinomycetes bacterium; assembly: GCA_022601275.1. Classification (GTDB taxonomy): domain Bacteria; phylum Actinomycetota; class Actinomycetes; order Mycobacteriales; family Mycobacteriaceae; genus Mycobacterium. Next base: position 8,302 of record JAHZIT010000103.1, on the reverse strand, counting down.
GTCGTAACTCGCGGGTGAAGCGCGGTATCGCCGGCGGCAAATCGGTCATGGGCCCCCACAGCTGGCAGAGCACCACGTGGTCGTAGGCACCGACCCAAGCCCACAGCTCGATCGATTCGTCGCCGTCGACTCCCAGGAAATCCTCGAGCTCGGCCCTGATCTCCCGGCGCGAGCGCCACAGCGGCGATGCGGGCGACGGCAGTTTGGGCAGCACATTCTTGCGTACCCACCGACCCGCCCGCTCTGGGTCGAATTCTGTTGATATGGCGTAGTATTCGCGGCCGTCTTCGGCGGCGACACCAATCGAGATCAACTCGATGGTACGACCGTTGTCGATGAACTCTGTGTCATAGAAGTACCGCACAGTTATCTGTCTTCCTGCCGGATGCGGTCGCGATCAGCGCTGAACGCGAGAGGGCAACGCACCCCCGCCGGGCCGGTGTGCGGGACTGCGAAGCCTACGTCTGGTTCCAAGGATGGGTGCACCGGAGAAAACTTACGCCGACCTGCGTGCCCCCGGTGCGGGATACCCGCTGAGGTGCCGGTGGGCACAGATAGTCTGTTCTGCGACATGAGTACTCGTCTCTCGCCCGGTGGGGCTGGTTGGGGACCAACCCTCGCATGGCGGCTGTTTCAACTGATTACCGCAGCAGCGATGGCCTGGGCTGCTTGGCGGCTCCTGGGGCACACCCCGTACCGGATTGACGTCGATGTCTACCGGATGGGCGGGCGGGCCTGGCTCGACAATCAGCCGCTCTACGCCGACGGTGCGACTTTCCAGACCCGGGGTGGCCTGGAACTGCCCTTCACCTACCCTCCGCTGGCTGCCGTCCTGTTCTCCCCGTTCGCGCTGTTGTCGCTGAATGGCGCGAGCATGGCCATCACGCTGACCACGCTGATTCTGCTGGTGCTGTCGACGGTTATTCTGCTGACCCGGCTGGACGTGTGGCCCACGACCAGCGTCACCGGCGAACCGGCGTGGGCGAGGCGGTGGTGGCTGGCCGCCGCGATCGTCGCGCCCGCGGTGATATTCCTGGAGCCGATCCGGTCGAACTTCGGCTTCGGCCAGATCAACGTCGTGCTGATGACGCTGGTCATCGCCGACTGTGTACCGCGCAGGACGCCGTGGCCGCGCGGTGTGCTGCTCGGCATCGCCATCGCACTCAAGCTGACGCCGGCTGTCTTCCTGTTGTACTTCCTGTTGAAGCGTGACACCCGCGCCCTACTGGTCACCGCCGCCTCGACGGCCGTCGCCACGGTGGTCGGCTTCGCGTTCGCCTGGCGGGACTCCTGGGAGTACTGGACTGAGACGGTGCGCAACACCGACCGCATCGGAGCCGCGACGCTGAACACCAACCAGAACATCGCAGGCGCGCTGGCCCGGCTGAGCCTGAGTGAAGGCGTGGGGTTCACGCTGTGGGTGGTCGCATGCTTTGCCGTGCTCGGCCTCACTATCTGGGCGGGACGCCGGGCGCTGCGCGCCGAGCAACCCGTGCTGACGTTGATCTGCGTGGCGATGTTCGGCCTGGTGGTCTCCCCGGTGTCGTGGTCGCATCATTGGGTCTGGGCGCTGCCCACCGTGCTGGTGACAGCCGTGCTCGCGATACGGCTGCGCAACGTCGCACTCGGCGCGGTTTCGATAACCGGCCTGGCGTTGATGGTGTGGACCCCGATCGCCCTGCTACCCGAGCACCGCGAAACCGCGGCGTCACTGTGGCGGCAGATCGCGGGAAGCTCCTACCTGTGGTGGGCACTCGCGGTGATCATCGTCACCGGCGTTGTCGCGGTCCGCGAAGCCGGCCAGGACACACCCTCGGTTGACGCTGCGCCGGTCGTACCGGCCGCGTGAAGACCGGGGGCTCGCCGTGAATGGTGGGCCGAGCCGACTCAGCCGGCGGCGGTCTCAGGGAGCCGTGTCGGCGGTTTCACCACTCCCTCACCTTTTCCCTCTTTGACGTCGGCAGCATAGAGGTCGACGTACTCCTGGCCGGACAACTGCATCAGCTCGTACATCACCTCGTCGATGACGGCTCGTTCGATGAAGCGATTTCCCGCAAGTCCTTCGAATCGGCTGAAGTCCATCGGCGCACCGAACTTGACCTGCACCCGGCCGAATCGCCACATCTTGCTGCCCGGAGGGTTCACGGTGTCGGTTCCGATCATCGCGACCGGAATCACCGGTACCTGTGTCTGAAGCGCCAGCCGTGCCAACCCGGTCTTGCCCTTGTACAGCCGGCCGTCGGGCGAGCGGGTGCCTTCCGGGTACATCCCGAGGAGTTTGCCTTCTCCGACGATTCGCTGCGCGGTGGTCAGCGCGCTCTGGGCGCTGCCGGCATCGGCGCGGTCGATAGGAACCTGACCAGCGACCGTGTAGAACCAGCGGGTGAACCATCCCTTGAGGCCACTGCCGGTGAAATACTCGGCTTTGGCCAGGAAGGTGATCCGCCGATTGACCACCAGCGGTAGGTAGAAGCTGTCCGCCACGGCCAAATGGTTGCTGGCCAGAATCACCGCTCCGGACTGCGGAACATGCTCCAGTCCTTCAATTTTCGGACGCCCGAGCATACTCAGCAGCGGCCCCATGAAGATGAACTTGAACAACCAGTACCACATGGACCCTCCGCATCACCCGACCGCGGGGCGGTCACAATGGCCTACCGCCGACACGGCGCTCTGGGACAACCTTACCCACGGCGTGAGCGCAGGACTATAGATGCGCTTACTCCACTCAATCCGTCGGCTCAGCTGAGTCCGACTCATCCGACTCAGACTCCCCCGACTCAGACTCCCCCGACTCCTGGACCGTCACCGTGATGTTCTCATAGCGCCCGGGCTCCGGCGCGACATGCGCCCGGGTATCCGACGCACTGTCCGCAGGCGGGTCGTCAGCCTGCGCCGGCGTGTCATCGAAATTGTGCAGCATCGCCTCTACCAGCGCCAGCAGCGCAACGCTGTGCTCGGCGACCACGTTGAGCAACGGGTGTTCCTCGCCGGCGATCAGCGCGGCGAGCGCGCACACCGGACACCAGACCTGCTCACACTTGCCGGCACCGCCGGCCTGCGCCCGGGCCGCAAGCCCCCGTACCGCGGGATCGAGCCTATCGAGGATCGAATACGCAAGTTGCCGCAGTTCGGGAGTTATGTCCGAATGTTGGGACCCGGGTGCACCGGCGTCGGTGTGAAACTCACTCAAGCCGGCCACACCTCCGGATTCGGTCGAAATCGTACAGTCAACTCGCTGCCGCGGAGAGCAGCGTCGAGGACAATGCATCGCCGCAACACCGACGCCAGCCGAACGCGGCGCCGCATCCCGCCCACGCCGATGATCAAGTCGTCGTCGACCCTACCCAATGACAATGCAGTGGAGTCCACCTGCGGTAGCTCCAGCCGGAGCCGATACACCGCGTCCAGGCCGCTCCCGGATTCCCGGTCGACGATAGGTCGCAGCGGGCCGGGAGGTGGCGCGCCATCCCGTCTGCGGGCGCGGTCGATCAGCTCGCCGAGCGCCTTGGCTCCGATCGGCTCGCCCGCGAGGTGAGGCACCATGACCAGTTGAACGTCTCCGATGACGCGATCGAGGTCCTCAAGCACCGCCCGCTGCTCAGAGATCCGTTCGGCGTACCAGTCGAACGCCGGGTGCTGCGGAAGTCTGGAGTACTCGAACGAATCGTCTTCGACGAGAAGTTGGTTGACGATGAGTTCGGATACCCGCACGCCCATCAGCGCCAGCGAGCCCAGCGTGCGAACCGCTTCCGCGGCGACCACGCGCTCGGCCGTCATGACCACGTGGGCAGTAACCCGTGATCCGTCGGTCAGCATGGTGCTGAGCTGATCGGTACCCGCGCCCACCCGCTCGAGAAAGCCGATTAGCGCAGCCGAACGCGCGTCCTCGGCGCTGGACAGCCGGCGGTGCCTGGGCCAGGCACGCTCAAGATATAGAGCGAAGGTGGCGGGCAACGTGAGCATCCGCATAGCGTCGGCGGTAGATGCGCAGTCGACTACGACAAGATCCCATTGTCCCGAGTCCGCGAGCTCGCCGACTTCGTGCAGACCAAGCACCTCTTGAACACCCGGCAGCGCCGAAAGCTCCTCTGGTGCAATGTCTCCGATATCCGATTCGGGAAATCTCTCGGCCAGCAGCGCGGCGCTGTGCCGCCACCGATCCGCCAGCAGCGCCAACGTGTCGAGTGCGAGCGCGTCCAGAGACCCGCCGCCGGCATCGACCGTTTCGAGGTCAGCCGACACCCGGGTGGGCTCGCGCCGGCCGGTTGGGGCGATTCCCATTCCCAGCACATCGCCGGTCGAGTGCGCCTGATCGGTGGACACGATCAGGACCCGCATCCCGGCACGTGCAGCACGCACAGCCGTGGCGGTCGCCAGCGTCGACTTCCCCACGCCGCCCTTGCCGACGAATAAGTTGATCAGGGTCTGCCGGGACTCCCGTCCCGCGTCGGCGGCGTGCCTTCGCTCAGTCAGCCTCGACTCGTTTCTTGAGGTCCTTCAGTGCGGTGTCGGTCAGACGCCGTTCGGCCTTTCTTTTCAGCAGGCCGATCATGGGGATCATCAGGTCGACCGACAGCTCATAGGTGACGTCGGTGCCGGACCCCTTGGGAGCCAGCCGATATGCGCCGTCCAGGGACCTCAGCAACGCGCTTGACACCAGCGACCACGTGACCGAATTCCGGTCGGCGGGCCATTCGTAGGCCAAAACCATGCTGTCCTTGAGGACAGCGGCGTCCAGAACCAGGCGGGCCACCTTCGGGTAGCCGGCCGCGTCGGTCTCCAGGACCTCGGTCTCTTTGTATTCGGCGACCCACTCAGGATAGGAGCCGATGTCGGCGATGACATCCATAACCGTCGAAGGGTCGGCATCGATGTAGATGGTCTGCGCCGTTTTGTCCGCCACTGAAATCAACCCCCGCTAGGTCTGGTCGCTGGCCAGAAATCTACTCCCCCGATTGTGGGTATCGCCCCCAGGTCCCACGATTGGGGGCTTCCGGGTCTGCGGCTTCAGACGGGCCGTGAGACCCCCACCGGACGCCCGGCCTCCAGCGTTCGTTTCACCTCGAAAGCCATCTCCTTGCCCGCCACCCGGCGCCGATGGGTCCGCTGGGCGAGGTTCATCTTCGCCAGTTCCCAGGCTGCGGCGCCGGCGGGCTCGGCGTGCAAGAAATAGTGCAGAACGACACCACGGGGTCCGCTATCCACTTTTTCCAGCCAAATCTCCATGGTCCCGGTCACCGCGCCGGTCACTGTCCAGCGCTGGCCGGCCTCGCCGCGGTCCTCGACCACCGTGAGACGCAGGTCGGGCCACCACCGCAGCCAGTTCGCCGGGTCGGCGACGGCCTCGCCGACCGCGACCGGGTCCGCCGCGATGAAGGTCTCGTCGGCGATCTGGATGCTGTTCATGAAAGACTAGCTTCACATATGGCGGACCACCGACTCGAGACGGCTGACGTGGACGACTCAGTTGGACACGGCGCAGGCCGTGGAGCCGCCCGAGAGCTATGAGAGGGCCCCATCTTGCGCGAGTTCAGCGTTCCCGCAACATTCACCGTCGGTGAGCACGACAGCATTGTCAGCTCTGTCTACTCCCACGAACGCGACAATCCCGAGCATCCCATCTTCCAGCGCCTCGTGGACGGCAATTGGGTGGACGTGACGTGCGGCCAGGTTGCCGCTCAAATCCGTTCAGCGGCACAGGGTCTGATAGCCCACGGGGTCGGGGCCGGCGACCGGGTGGCAATCCTGTCGGCGACACGTTACGAGTGGCCGATCCTGGACTTCGCAATCCTTTCGGTCGGTGCCGTGACGGTGCCGATCTACGAGACCAGCTCCGACGATCAGGTGCAGTTCGTCCTCGCCGATTCCGGCGCAGTGGCGGTGTTCGCCGAGACCGGCGCGCACGTCACCCGGATCGAGGCGCTGCAGGACACCTTGCCCCAGCTGCGGAAGGTCTACTGCATCGAGGGCACCGGCACCTCGGCACTCGAGGAACTGGCCGAGGCGGGCCGGCAGGTCGACGCCGGCGCGGTCGATGAGCGGTGCTCGGCGATCAAGTCCGCCGACCCGGCAACACTGATCTACACATCGGGCACGACCGGACGGCCCAAAGGCTGTCAGCTCACCCACTCCAACCTGCTCCACGAGATCCGTGGCGCCAAGTCGTGCTTCCCCGATCACTTGGCCAAAGGGGAGAAGCTTCTCGTCTTCCTGCCCCTGGCTCACGTACTTGCCCGCGCACTGACCATCAGCGCCTTCGCCAACGGGGTGACGCTGGGCTTCACCAGCGACATCAAGAATCTGGTGCCGATGCTCGCGGTGTTCAAGCCGACGCTGGTGGTTTCGGTGCCCCGGGTGTTCGAGAAGGTGTACAACACCGCCGAGCAGAACGCCGAGAGCGGCGGCAAGGGCAAGATCTTCGCCGCCGCTGCCGACGTCGCGATCGAATGGAGCAAGGCCCAGGACACCGGCGGCGCCGGGCTCCTTCTCAAACTCAAGCACACGGTGTTCGACAAGCTCGTCTACAGCAAGCTGCGGGCCGCGCTCGGCGGCGAGTGTCACGCCGCGATCTCCGGCGGCGCACCGCTCGGCGCCCGACTGGGCCACTTCTACCGTGGTGCCGGCCTGAGCATCTACGAAGGCTACGGGCTCACCGAAACCAGCGCGGCGATCACCGTGAACCGGGTGGGCGAGTTGCGCGTCGGTTCGGTCGGCAAGCTGCTTCCGGGCAACAGCATGCAGCTGGGCGAGGACGGGGAGCTTCTGGTCAAGGGCGGGGTGGTGTTCAGCGGATACTGGGGCAACCAGACCGAGACCGACGCGGTGTTCTCCGGCGACTGGTTCCACACCGGCGATCTGGGTGCAATCGACGACGACGGGTTCCTTTCGATCGTGGGCCGCAAGAAGGAGATCATCGTCACCGCCGGCGGCAAGAACGTGGCACCGGCACTGCTGGAGGACCGGCTGCGCGCACATCCCCTGATCAGCCAGGCGATGGCCGTGGGCGATAACCAGCCGTTCATCGCCACGCTGATCACCATCGACCCGGAGGCCTTCCCGGGCTGGAAAGAACGCCACGGTAAGAACGCCGAGGCATCGGTCGCCGACCTGTCCACCGACCCCGACCTCTGCGTGGAGGTCGAATTGGCGGTCAAGGAGGCCAATCAGGCCGTCTCGAAGGCCGAGCAGATCCGCAAGTTCCGCATCCTGCCGGTCGACTTCACCGAGGAGACCGGCGAGCTGACGCCGACGCTGAAGGTCAAGCGCAAGATCGTGGCCGAGAAGTTCGCTGCCGACATCGATGCGCTCTACGCCAACGACGCCAAGGCCTGAACCTTCTCGGAGAACCTACTCAGAGCAGCCGCCCCAGGCGCTGCGCCTGCAGGTGCCACTGCCACTGCTCGACCACCCAGTGTCGGCCGGCCGCGCCCATCGCCGCGGCACGACGGGGGTCGGCGAGCAGCTCGGTGATGGACCCGGCGATGGCGTCGAGGTCCCTGCCGTCGACGACGACGCCGGTCTCCCCGTCGAGCACCGTTTCCGGAGCCCCGCCCGACCTGCCGGCCACCACCGGGACTCCGCAGGCCGACGCCTCCAGATAGACGATGCCCAGCCCTTCGACGTCCAAGCCGGCACCGCGGGTCCGGCAGGGCATGGCAAAAACGTCGGCCATCGCATGGTGGGCAGGCAACTCGTGGGCGGGCACCCCTTCGGTGAACACCACATGCTCGGTCACCCCGAACGTATGGGCCAGGCGGTGTAGCGACGTCCGGTGAGGGCCACCGCCGACGATCACCAGCGCGGTGCCGGGCACCCGTTCCCGGATCGCCGGCAGAGCCCGGATAAGCATGTCCTGGCCCTTGCGAGGAACCAGTCGTGACACGCAGACCACCACGGGGCGCCCGCCGAGGCGGTATCGGGCCCGCAACTCGGCCCGCGCGACCTCGTCGGGGGCGAACCGGTCGGTGTCCACCCCGGGAGGGACCCGCTCCAGTGCTGCGTGCGGCCCGAATGCCGAGGCGATCCGCCCGCGGGTATAGGAGCTGATATAGGTGACCACGTCGGCGTCGTTGCCGATGCGGCGCAGCGCCGTTCGCGCCAGCGGCAACATCGACCAGCCCACTTCGTGTCCGTGCGTGCTCGCGATGATGCGGTCGGCCCCGGCGGCGCGCGCTATCGGGCTCATCAACGCCAGCGGAGCCGCGGCGCCGAACCAGACCGTGTCCACCTCGCGTTCGGCGATGAGGCGTCGCATGCGCAGCGCGACCGTCGGTTCAGGCACCATCAGTGTTCCGGGGTG
>JAHZIT010000102.1 GCA_022601275.1 Actinomycetes bacterium | reverse complement strand
GGACAGGATGTAACCGATGAGGATCACCGCGATCACCACACCGGTCAGCGCGTGCAGATCGCGCCAACGAATGCGGCCGCCCCTGCTCCAGCGAACCTTCAACAGCGGTTTGGCACTTTCGATCGCCCTCGGCCACCACAGATAAAGCCCGCAGGCCATCAGGACCAGGATCCACGTGGCAGTGAGCTCCATCCAGAGATTTCCCACCCCGACCGGGATGGTGGCATCCGGATACTCCGCCGGGTTGATCAGGTGCCCCAGCGAGGGCAGCGCGATTTTCGGTCCGTCATTGCCGAACATCCGGTGCACCTGATTGGCGAAACCCACCAAGCCGGACAGTTGGCTGCGCTGCCCGAGATACTGCCCCGTGTAGGGATCGACGAAGACCTGTGTCGCGTCTCCCTCGCCGTCAGGGTATTCCGGAGCTTGCGGCGCAACGAAATCGATCCGTGTCGAGCGGGCAGGGCTGTCAGGAGGGGTGACGGCGTCGAGGACAAAGTCAGGGCCGACGTGTTGTCGGGCCACCGCGACCTGATCACCCAGTGGAACCGTCTCGGACCCCTGAGCAACCACAAACAGATCGCGGTCCAGCCAGTGTTCGATGGGCTGGCTGTACAAGATGACCAGCCCGGAGCAGGCGAGGACGACCAATACCGGCGCCGCAAACAATCCGACCCAGAAGTGCAGCCGCCAGATGCGGCGCAGGACAGCGGCGTCAGCGCGCCGCGTCGAAGTCGTCGAAGTTCCAGTCGTGCTCATTAATTCCCTTCACGTCAGGGGATCGCGCTGCCGGGTCAGCTCAGCGTATACATGCCATGAGCCGTCCGGCGCGGGTGTGGAATGCAAGGTGGATGCAGCCGGGAGGCCTTTGGTCATGTCCGACATGCCTTCCCATCGACGATCTGCAGCGCGTAGAAATGGACGCATGACAAATCACGACCACCACGCCGACGTGCTCGGCGATCTCAAGTCCCAACATCGCGCCCTGCGAGACATGATTCCCGAGGTCTATCGGGGTTTCGGCGAGTTGAGCCGGGCTGCGATGGGTGCCGGCGCCGTCGAACCCAAGATCAAGGAGTTGATGGCGATGGTGATCGGAGTTGTGCAGGGCTGCGACGGCTGTATCGCCTCGCACGCCCGTGGCGCAGTCCGAGCCGGCGCTACCAAGCAGGAGGCGGCCGAAGTCATCGCGGTGAGCATCATGATGCATGGCGGACCGGCCACCGTCTACGGCGCCCGCGCCTATACCGCCTTCTGCGAATTCTCGGATGGTGCAGGAGGATCGGGATAGCGGCAGATCACCATGCCGCGGGGCAGACTCAGCCGTGCGGGCACGTTGACGCAGCTTTTCGCAACACCGCCGCCGACGGCGCATCCACGGGAAGCCCGTAGCCACGCAGCACCTCGATGAACTGCACGGCATACTGGCAGTGAAACGCTGTGTTCGGGGGCATCCACTCCGAAGGCCCAGCGGCACCTTTGTCTTGATTGGTCGGTCCGTGCACGGCCAGTAGGTTGGCCGGGTCGTTGGCGAATCGCATGCGCGTCTCGTCGGTCCAGTCCCGCGCGCCGAGGTCCCAGGCCAGGGCCAACGGCACGAGATGGTCGATCTGCACCGAGGCGCCGGTCCGGTTTCCGCGCGTAAACGGCACCACCGCACTGGTGTACGGGTCGAGCAGGGTGCCGGTGCCCACGGCGTTGGGACACCGCTTGATCGACACATAGGTCTTGTCGACCAGATCTCGGTCGAGGATGTCGTTCCGAGTGTCACAGCCGTTGTGGCCGCCCGGCGCAGTCGTGTCGTCGGTCCAGGACTTACCGAACGCGTCTCTTCGGTAGTCGTAGGCCGGGACACGCGCTAGGATTTCGGCCACTCCGGCGAGCACGTCGGCACCGGGCGCGACGGTGGGTATGTCGGCTTTCGCGATGAGCCGGGATGGACTCCGAGACGCCGACACGACCTGGTAAGCGACAATTACCGCAAGCGTGGAGAGGACCGCCAGCCACAGGATTTGCTTGCGGCTCAAGACTTGTCCAGAAATTGGACCCGGTCGTTTTCGGTGAACGGCGCGGACAACACCGCCATGCCGGGATCTGACGGATCGGATTCGTACACCGTCTCACAGAGCTCCTTGGCAGAGACGATGATGTCGAGATGTTCGGCCAGTGACAGGAACCGCAACGTGACGGCGCGGCCGGATTGATGGAAACCCAGTACGTCTCCCTCGCTGCGCTCACGCAGATCGAGGTCGGCGAGAGCGAATCCGTCCAACGTACCCGCCACCGCCTTGAGGCGTCGTCCCGCCGCGGAGTCTTCCGGCAGCTTGGTCGCCAGCAGGCAGACGCTGGAATGCTCGCCGCGCCCGATGCGCCCGCGGAGCTGATGCAGCTGACTGATGCCGAAACGGTCGGCGTCCATGACAACCATCACCGTAGCGTTCGGCACGTCGACACCGACCTCGATGACCGTCGTGGACACCAGCACGTCGATCTCTCCGGCGCGGAACGCGGTCATCACCGCGTCCTTCTCTTCACTGGGCAGCCGTCCGTGCATCAGGGCCAACCGCAGACCGGCCAGCGGGCCGCCCTGCAGCCGTGCGAACAACTCCACGACGGTGATCGGCGGGGGCCCGGCCTCTTCCCTGGCCTTCTTGCCCTTGCCGGCAGCTCCGGACCCGTCGTCGTCATCGATGCGGGAGGCGACCACGTAAGCCTGCCGCCCGGCTCGGACTTCCTCGGCGACCCGCGCCCACGCGCGTTGGAGCCATGTCGGCTTCTGGGTGATGAATATCGTGTTCGTACTGATGGGCTGACGGCCGCGGGGCAACTGCCGCAGCGTCGACATCTCGAGGTCGCCGTAGACCGTCAAGGCAACCGTCCTGGGTATCGGCGTTGCCGTCATCACCAACAGATGCGGAGTAATTCCCTCAGGAGCCTTGGCGCGCAGACGGTCTCGCTGTTCGACCCCGAACCGGTGCTGCTCGTCGACGACCACCATGCCTAGTCTGTCGAACTCCACTGCGTCCTGCAGCAGCGCGTGGGTGCCGATGACGATACCGGCTGCGCCGGAGGCGACGTCGTCACGCACTTCGCGCTTCTGTTGAGCCGACATCGACCCGGTCAGCAGCGCGACCCTGGTGGCGCATTCCGCCCCGCCGAGTTGCCCGGCCATGGCCAACGGTCCAAGCATGGTTCGGATGGACAAAGCATGCTGTGCAGCAAGGACTTCCGTCGGCACGAGCAGGGCACATTGGTAACCGGCGTCAACCAGCTGCAACATCGCCAGTAACGACACCACCGTCTTGCCCGACCCGACCTCACCCTGAAGCATGCGGTTCATCGGGCGGGTGGCAGTGATCTCCGCAGAGATCTCCCCTAGTACGTCGAGCTGTTCGGCGGTCAACTCGAACGGCAGTTGAGCCCTCATCGCGGCGGCCAGTCCGTCGTCGCGCAGTTCCGCGGCGGGACCCGAGTCGCTCAACTCGCTGTACCTGCGAACCACCAGGCCCCACTGCAGGCCGACTGCTTCATCGTAGGTCAGTCGCTCAGCGGCGCGAGCACGTTCGGCCTCGTCTTCGGCGAGGTGAATAGCACGAAGAGCCCGGTCCTCGGAGATCAGATCATGTTGGCGCACAAACCAATCCGGCACAGTCTCGGCAACCGGATCCAACACGTCGAGCGCCTGACGTACGCAGGCGTAGATCTCCCAGGTCTGCATCTTGGAGTTCGCACCATAGATCGGAAAGAAGTCCCTCTCGAACTCCGCGAGCAGATCTTCGCCGGAGCTATCCGATATCGCCGCGATGGAGGTCAGTGCCTTTGTGCCGACGTTCTTGCCGCCGGATGCGTTCAGAACCATGAACGCCGGGTGGGTCAACTGCAGGACGCTCCGGTAGTAGCCGACCTCCCCCGACAGCATCACCCGGGCTCCCTCGATCAACGTCTTCTTGAGGTATTTGGCGTTGAAGAAGGTGGCGGTCACCTTCGGCTGCCGATTTCCGAGTGTCACAACGAGGAATTCACGCTTGGGTGTGCGATTGGTCCACTTCGGCTCGGCTTTGGTGATGGTGTCGACGAACGTGACGTGCTCCCCCTCCTCGAGGTCGAGGGTTTCCCCCTCCCCGCGCACGGTCATCGCGTCGCTGTACTTGCGCGGGAAATAGCGCACCAAGTCGTTGACTGTGTGCAGTCCGAAGTGCTCCTCGAGCTGATCCGCGGCCTTCTTGCCGACCACGTAATCCAGCCGATCATCTAGCTTTGCCATGCTCACTCGACCCCGATCAGCAGCGCGTCGCCCCGGTGACCGGTGTGAAAGGTCACTATCTCTGTCCCGAGATGCTGACGGTGCACGTGGTCTACCAGCGCGTCCCCAACGCGCGGGTCGACTCCGTTGCCCATCAGCAGGGTCACCAACTCGCCGCCCGCCGCCAGAAGCAGGTCGACGAGTCCGGCCGCGGCGGCCAGCAGGTCCTGCCCCACGATGACCACCTCGTCACCTGCAATCGCCAGCCCGTCTCCTGGCTTGCAGGGGCCCGCCCACGTAAGTGCCTTCTCCGCCGCAATGCGCACTGACCCATGCCTGGCGCTCGCCGCGGCCCTGGCCATGGCGTAGCCGTCATCGGCGGCTCGCCGTTGAGGGTCGTGGACGGCCAGCGCCGCCAGGCCCTGCACCATCGAGCCTGCCGGCACCGGCACCATGTCGATCCCCCAGTCCGACGCGACGGTGTACCCGGCGACGATCTCCTCGGCGGCCACGTATCCATTCGGCAACACGATCACCTGCGCGGCTCCCGTGTTGACCAGCGCGTGCAAGAGTCGCTGCGCGCTGATCGGCACGCCTGGCTCGGAACGCAGGACCTGGGCACCTTCACCGGTGAAGAGGCCTTCCGCGCCGTCACCGTCGACGACGGCCAGCACCGCCCGTTCGCGGCACCAGCCCCCGGCCGGATGACGGTCAGCACCTCCGACCAGCGATGTGATCTGGATCCTGCTGGGGGTCCCGACCTCAAGTCCGGCTTCCACGGCGGCGCCGGCGTCGTCGGCGTGGACGTGAACCGAATAGTGGCCCGCCCCATGCCGTTCCGGTTCACCGAAACCCGATGCCGCGATCGCGACGGATTCCCCGAGCTCCTCGAGCCTGGCCCGCAGCTTCTCCACGCCCTCGGCACCGCAATGGCGAAGTAGGTACATCACCTCGAACTGAGGACCTGACGAGGGTGCAGCCACCGGCTCTGCCTGCTTGGGCGACGGCAGGTAGACCTCCCGCTGCGGGGCTCGCCCGGTCAGGGTCTTGGTCAAACTGTCGAGCAACACCAGCAGTCCGCGGCCACCCGCGTCCACCACGCCGGCTTCAGCCAACACTGGGAGTTGACCCGGCGTACGGTCCAACGCCACCACCGCAGCCTCCGCGCACCCGGCGACGACGTCGGCCAATTCGGCCCCATCGGCGACAGCCCGCTCGGCCGCTGCGCCAGCCTCCTGTAGTACCGACAGAATCGTGCCCGGCACCGCTCCACCCATCGACGTTATGACCAGCGCAGCCGCGCGCCGCAGGGACCCGCTGAAGACGGCGGAGTTGATGTGGGCCGGCGCGCTCGGGCCATCGGCCGCCTCAGCGGTCACCTCGGCGAGGCCCCGCAGGATCTGGGACAGAATCACCCCCGAATTGCCCCGCGCGCCGCGCAGCGCCCCTTCAGCCAGCGCCGCAGCGAGCTGGGCCACGTCGCCTCCGGCGGCGTCCGTGTCGCTCCCGGCGGCCTGCGCGTCCCCGGCGCCCTGCGCGTCCCTGACGGCCTGCGCATCGGCCCGGGCCCAGGCAGCACGCATGGTGAACAGCATGTTCGTGCCGGTGTCGGAGTCAGCGACCGGGAAGACGTTGAGCCGGTTGATCTCGTCGGTGTGAATGATGAGGTCGGCGACAGCCGTGTATGCCCAGTCCCGCAGGGCGGGCGCATCGAGCCGCCGAGCCGACATCCTCACCTCCGAACGCATGCGGCGCCGGAGTCGCAGAAAACTGCTGCCGGCGTCGGCGCCAGCCTATCCAGTGGTGGGGACACCAGCGAGGACCAATGGTTCTGGCCTGTGCGGGGCGCGCCATCGTAGGGCCCGCGAGACCACTACTTCCCGCACTGCAGGACCACGGGGGCGACCAGAGTTTTTGGCGATACCTGCCACGGCCGGTATTCTGATCGGGTTGTCGGGTCGAACCACGGCCGCTCTGCGGGCGGGACCCAGACCCCCAGTACTGATTCGAGGAGTTCTGATTATGGCTGCCGTGTGCGATATCTGCGGGAAGGGCCCCGGCTTTGGCAAGTCGGTGTCGCACTCCCATCGCCGGACCAGCCGTCGCTGGAACCCGAACATCCAGCCCGTGCGCGCTGCGTCGCGCCCGGGTGGCAACAAACACCGCGTCAACGTCTGCACCTCGTGCCTGAAGGCCGGCAAGGTCTCGCGCGGCTAGCTACCCGCGAGCAGACCCAAACTCGCCTGATAAAGCCTTGAGGTGTGCGATCTTGCGTGCGCCCGGCGGGTCGATGTCAGGGCAGGCGCCAGTCGACCGGCTCGGCACCCATCTTCTCCAGCAACTCGTTGGCGCGGCTGAACGGACGTGACCCGAAGAACCCCCGCGATGCCGACAACGGCGACGGATGCGGGGACTCGATGGTCGCGGTGTCGCCGAGAAGGGGCTTGAGCGTGGAAGCATCGCGGCCCCAAAGCACCGCCACCAAGGGCTGTCGCCGGCCCACCAAAGCGCGGATCGCGCATTCGGTGACGGCCTCCCACCCCTTACCGCGGTGCGATGCAGGGCTTCCAGGGCGCACCGTCAGGACTCTGTTGAGCAGCATCACACCCTGCTCAGCCCACGGCGTCAGGTCACCATTGGACGGTGGGGGGACGCCGAGATCGTCGCGATACTCGGTGAAGATGTTGGCCAGGCTGCGGGGCAGGGGACGCACGTCGGCTGCTACCGAGAAGCTCATCCCGACCGCGTGCCCGGGCGTCGGGTAGGGATCCTGACCGACGATCAGCACCCGCACCCGATCAAATGGAAAGGTGAAAGCGCGCAACACGTTCGGGCCGGCCGGCAGATACCCGTGGCCATCGGCCAATTCGGATCGCAGGAACTCCCCCATCCGCGCCACCTGGGATTCGACTGGAACGAGTGCGCGGGCCCAAGCCTGATCGACCAACTCGCTGAGAGGACGTGCAGTCACGAGACGTCAACATAGCGGGCCGTGCGATTCAGAACGACTGCCAGCCCCGGTTACCGCCCCACGCAGCGTCGTCCACAGTCACCCGCGTTGGCTCATCCACCCGCGCCGGCCGATCGCCGCTGACGCCGGATTCGGCGTCGGCGTCAGCGTCGGCGTCGGCGTCGGCGTCGGCGTCGACGTCGACAACTGTGCCAATCGACCGCCAGCCCGGCGGCGGCACCGCAGGGAATGTCGCGACCAGCGCGTGATCTTCCCCGCCGGCCAACACCCACTGCCACGGATCAGACCCCACCCTGGCCGCTACCTCGGTCAACGCGTCGACGTCGTCGCGAAGGCCGACGCTGGACAAGTCGACGCGCACTCTCGACGCCGACGCGATGTGCCCCAGGTCGGCGAGTAGCCCGTCGGAGACATCGGTCATCGAGGTCGCGCCGGCGCGCGCAGCGACGACGCCTTGACCGTAGGGCGGTTCGGGCACCAGATGGCGCCGACGCAATTCCTCGACTCTGCCCGGCCCACTGATTTCGTTGTGCCACAGCGCAAAGCCTGCCGCCGAGCGGCCGAGATCGCCGATCACCGCCACGGTATCGCCGAGTTTTGCCCCGCGGCGACGTACCGCGTCCAGCCCGCCGAGGTCTCCGAGAGCCGCCACCGAGATGACCCACTGCGGGGCCGACACCATGTCACCACCAACAATGCCCGCGCCCATCAGCCCAGCCTCGTGCCACATCCCATCGGAGAGCTCGATCGCGCGGGCCGCCGCGGTGTCACCAGGGGCGCCGAACGCGACGACGAAAGCCGTGGCACGACCGCCCATGGCCTCGATGTCAGCGGCGTTCTGTGCAATGGCTTTTCGGCCGATATCGTGCGGGCTGGACCAGTCAAGCCGGAAATGGCGGCCTTCGACCAACATGTCGGTGCTGACCGCGGTCCTGCCGTCCATCGATGCGACCACCGCCGCATCATCTCCGGGGCCGAGCAACACCAGCGGAGGCTGCAACCGCCCGGCCACCACCCTGTCGATGACCGCGAACTCGCCTATCCCGGCCAGCGACTCGCCGGGGTGATCGCGCGGCATGTCAGGTCCGTCTGCCATTCTCCGGCTCCTCCCGGTGTGTTCCGGTGCGTTCCGGTGCCTGGACGCTCGGCCTGCCTGCGGTACGTTCGGTCCCGCGGCGTGGAGTCTATGCACCCAGATGGAAGGATTGCGGGCGTGGTCGGGACTTTAGCGTTATGAACAGCCGGCCCGGCGACGGCCCGCACCGGTATTTCCTGATCGCTGCACTCGTCCTCGCCGTTGGCGGCGTCGGGGTGGTTTTGACCCTCGCGACTGTCCTGCAGCGCCCACCGGCGCAGACTCCGGTCGTGATCGCCGCTGCGCCCGCGCCACAGGCCGAGGGGCCGGAGTGCCGCGCGCTGGACGCTGCGCTGCCTGAACAGCTCGGTGAATATTCTCGCGCGACCGTGGTGGAGCCGGCTCCGGCAGGAACCGCGGCGTGGCAGACCGAGGGTGGGAGCGAAGCGCTCATTCTGCGGTGCGGGCTCGACCGTCCCCTCGAGTTCGTCGTGGGCGCTCCGATTCAGATGGTCGACGCCGTCCAATGGTTCAAGGTGACCGATGGAGCAGGCGAAGGACGGAGCACCTGGTTCGCTGTCGACCGGCCCGTTTATGTGGCGCTGACCTTGCCCGCCGGTTCGGGCCCGACCCCCATACAGGTCATCTCGGCGGCGATCGAAGACGCGCTCCCCGCGAGCAAGGTCGACCCCGCACCCGCACGCTGACCGCTGGTAACTAACGTAACCCGGTGCCGCGGGCAATGGCCGTGTCGATCATCGTCGCGAGCAGAGTCCGATAGGTTACGCCGCTGGCTGCCCACATCCGCGGGTACATCGAGATGGTGGTGAACCCCGGCATCGTATTGATCTCGTTGACTACAGGCCCATTCTCGGTCAGGAAGAAGTCCACCCGGGCCAGGCCCTGACAATCGATGGCGCGGAATGCGCGGATCGCCAGCCCCCGGACCTGGGCTGCGACGGCGTCGTCGATCTTCGCCGGTACGTCGAGTTCTGCGGCGTCTTCGAGGTACTTGGTCTCGAAGTCGTAGAACCCGTCCTCGCGCCCGCGTACTCCGGCGACCCGAATCTCGCCGACCGTGCTGGCCTCGAGCCGCCCATCGGGGAACTCCAGGACACCGCACTCGAGCTCCCGCCCGGGCACCGCGGCCTCGACGATGACCTTGGGGTCGTGCGTACGGGCCAGTTCGACGGCGCGGGCAAGCAATTCCCAGTCGGCGACCCGGCTCACCCCGATGGACGAACCGCCGCGTGCAGGCTTGACGAACACCGGCAACCCAAGACGTTCCCGATCCTCCGGCGTCAGGGTGGCCTGCTGGGGACGTAACACCACTTGATCGCCGATCGGCAAACCGTCGGCGGCGAGCAACTTCTTGGTGAACTCCTTGTCCATGCCGACTGCGCTGGCCAGCACTCCCGGGCCGACGTACGGCACCCCTGCCAGCTCCAGCAGGCCCTGGATCGTCCCGTCCTCGCCATAAGGTCCGTGAAGTACCGGGAAGACCACGTCGACGGTCGCCAACAGGTCTTGTGCCCCCTCACCCAGTGACAGCAGCTGGCCACTCCTGGTCGGATCGGCAGCCAGCGCCAGTGCGGTGCCCGACGATTCGCTGACCTCGGGCAAGATGCCGTCGGTGATGGCCAGCGTCTCGGGCCGCCCATCGGTGAGAACCCAAGAGCCCAGCGGCGATATCCCCACCGCCACCACCTCGAAACGGTCGGGGTCCAGGTTGCGCAAGATGCTGCCTGCGGAGACACACGAGATCGCGTGTTCAGAACTGCGTCCGCCGAAAACGACGCCAACGCGGATGCGGGCACTCACAACCTAGAGAGATTACCGTCCGTGAGCCGATTCCCCGGCGGGCAGCGCGTCAGGGCGTGGTCAAGCCGGCTCTAGCGCTTGCTCGATGTCGCTGAGCAGGTCATCGGTGTCCTCGATACCCAGCGAGAGCCGGGCGAATCCGTCCGGTACCGGATCTCCCCACCTGGCCCTACGGTCTACCGAGGAGTGGATTCCGCCGAAGCTCGTCGCTGCGACCAGCAATGCGCTTCTGCTGACCAGTTCGTGCACCGCCGCCGCGCTGGCCAACTCAACAGCGACCACGCCGCCGAATCGACGCATCTGCCTCGAGGCGATCGCATGCGACGGATCCCCGGGCAGACCGGGGTAGCGCAGGCCCCGCACCGCCGGGTGGGAGTGCAGCATGAGCGCTAGCGCAGCGGCATTCTGACATTGCCGTTCGAAACGCAATCCGAGGCTTCCGAGGCTACGCAACACAAGCCAAGCCTCAAAGGCGCCCAGGATTGATCCCGACAGCAGTCGTTCGCGCTGCAGCCGCCCCATCATTTCGGGCTGACTGCCCGCGACGTAGCCGGCCAGCACGTCGTGGTGTCCGGCGAGGGCCTTGGTGGCACTGGCCACCACGAGGTCGGCGCCCAGCGACAGCGGTTGCTGCCCCAGCGGGGTGGCGGTGGTGTTGTCGACGACCAGAATCGAGCCGCGGGAGCGGCACGCCATCGCCAGTTGATGCAGATCGACCACGTCGAGGCCCGGATTCGACGGCGATTCGGCCAGCACCACATCGTCGGGGCCGATGTGTCCAGCGGCAGCGCACATCTCGGCGCATGTCGTCTCGACCACCGTCACCCCTCTGGGTGCGAGATATTCGTTCGCGTAGGCGCGCACCTGGTAGTAGCCGTCGGCGGGTACGACGATCTTGCGGCCAGGCGCGGCGACGGTCCGCAGGACCGACGTGATGGCGGCCATGCCAGAGCCGAATACCAGCGCCGCGGCAGCCCCCTCGAGCTGAGCGAGCGCCGATTCCAGTTGCCGCCAGGTCGGATTCGATCTGCGTCCGTAGCTGTCCAGTGAATCGTCTTCGTCAGGCGGAATGTGGTACGCGGCTGCCGGCACCGGCGCAGAGGCGACCGGTTTTCCCGGAATCGGCTCTGCATCAACGGCTTTGACGCTGCGTGTGGAATCTCCGTAAGTGCCGGCCATGCGCCTATTCCGGCTTGGTGGTACGGCCGAGCAACTGCGCCACCGCATCGTCGACGGACAGGGCACGGTGGCATACGCCGTGCACCGCCTCGGTGAGTGGCATCTCGACGTCATAGCTGGATGCCAGCGCCAGCACCGACTCGCACGATGTGACCCCCTCGGCCACGTGGCCGCCGGTCGCCGCGCGCGCGGCCGACATGGTTCCTCCGTTACCCAGCCGCTCGCCGAAGGAACGATTGCGCGAATGTGACGACATGCACGTCGCCACGACATCTCCGATGCCGGCGAGCCCGGCCAGTGTGGCGGGCTTGGCTCCCAACGCGATTCCGAACCGCATGATTTCAGCCAGACCCCGGGTGATGATGGCCGCCGCGGTGTTCTCCCCGAGCCCGCAACCCGCGGCCATCCCACATGCCAGAGCGATGACGTTCTTGCAGGCGCCACCGACTTCGGCGCCGATGACGTCGGCGTTGGTATAAGGCCTGAAGTAGCCGGTCGCGAGTGCCCGTTGGATCGTCACTGCTCTTCCCGAGTCACTGCACGCTACGACGGTTGCGGTGGGCTGCTGCTGTCCGACCTCACTGGCCAGGTTCGGTCCGGAGACGACCGCAATTCGCAACGGGTCGGCGCAGGCTACTTGCCCGATGACCTGACTCATCCGCAGCAGTGTGTCCAACTCGATGCCTTTGGCCAAGCTCACCAGTGTGGCGTCGGCGCCGATCGAATCCTTCCACCGAGTGAGATTGGTGCGCAGGGTCTGCGACGGCACGGCCAGCAGCACCGTGCACGCGCCCTCGAGCGCATCGGTGTAGTCACTGGTGGCACGGATGGACTCGGAAAGCGGCGTCTCGAGATAGCCGGCATTTCGATGAGTGCGGTTGATCTCGTCGGCCAGCTCGGGCCGGCGGGCCCACAGCCTGACCTCGTTACCGGCATCGGCCAGTACCTTGGCCAAGGCCGTCCCCCACGCCCCCGCACCCATCACTGCCGCCGTCACCACGGTTTCAGATTAGCCGGGCGACGATCAAGCGGCGAGGCACGAGCCGCGTTGAGGAGCGCGGCCATCCGGCCAGCCGGGCGACGATCAAGCGGCGAGGCACGAGCCGCGTTGAGGAGCGCGGCCATCCGGCCGACCCGGCGAGTCGGCTGGCAGGATGGCACTTGTGAGCGGTATGACCAACGGCGCGGCCGATCTACCGCATGCTCCGTGCGCCGACATCGGCCTGGTGATCGCGGTGAAGCGGCTCACCGCGGCCAAGACGCGATTGGCGCCATTGTTCTCGACGACGAATCGAGAACACATCGTGCTCGCGATGCTGGTCGACACGATCCACGCCGCCTCAGCCGTCACGGCGTTGCAGTCGGTGACCGTCGTCACGCCTGACAGGACAGCCGCCGCAGCCGCCGAACGGCTGGGCGCGCTGGTGCTCACCGACCCGACACCCGAGGGCCATCGCGATCCGCTCAACAACGCGCTGCTCGCGGCCGATGCCATAGTGCGCAGGCGAACGGCGAACATCGTTGTGCTGCAAGGGGACCTACCGGCGCTGCGGGCGGAGGAACTCGCTGAAGCGATCGCCGCGGGGCGGAGTCGGCCACGTAGTTTCGTGGCTGATCGCCACGGCACCGGCACCTCGGCGCTGCTGTCCTTCGGGGCCGCACTCGAACCCAGCTTCGGTGCAGATTCCGCGGAGCGCCATCGTCGTTCAGGGGCGATCGAGCTGACCGGTGCATGGCCGGGGCTGCGCTGTGACATCGACACTCCCGAGGACTTGATCGCCGCTCAGTTGCTCGGCGTCGGGTCGGCGACAGCCGATGCCATCGGACGGAGCCGATGACCATAAAGCTGACCATGAAGCATCGGCCGGGTTATCGATAAACGACACCTGTAGCAAGAGCACCCTTCGATAGGGAATCATCACAGACATGACCGAAACCCGGACCCGACCCAACAGCTCGGAAACATCGGAGACAACCGCCGCTCAGCCGGTGGTGGCCAGTCCGGCCGATTCGGCACCCGAAGCCCCGCCGGCTGCGACGTCACCCACCGTCGATAACCCATTGCCCGATGACCGCTACCTCAACCGCGAGCTGAGCTGGCTCGACTTCAACGCCCGGGTGCTCGCACTTGCTGCCGACCCATCGCTGGCTCTGCTGGAACGCGCGAAGTTCCTCGCGATCTTCGCCTCGAATCTCGACGAGTTCTATATGGTCCGCGTCGCCGGCCTCAAGCGACGAGATGAGATGGGACTCTCTGTCCGGTCCGCCGACGGACTTTCGCCCCGTGAGCAGCTGCGGCAGATCAGCGAACTGACCCAGCAGATCGCCAGCCGCCATGCGCACGTGTTCCTCGACGGGGTTCGGCCCGCACTGGCCGACGAGGGCATCTTTATCGTGACCTGGGCCGAACTCGATGAGGCCGAACGCCGCCGGCTTTCAACCTATTTTCATGAGCAGGTGTTCCCGGTGCTGACACCGCTGGCAGTCGACCCCGCGCACCCGTTCCCGTTCGTCAGCGGTCTGAGCCTGAACCTGGCCATCACGGTCAAACACCCCCACGACGGCGGCCAGTATTTCGCCCGAATCAAGGTTCCCGACAACGTCGACCGATTCGTGGAGTTGTTCAGCCGCGAAGACACGCCGAATGTCGTTCGCTTCCTTCCGATGGAAGAGTTGATCGCCGCATTCCTGTCGGTGCTGTTCCCTGGTCTGGAGATCGTCGAGCATCACGCATTCCGCATCACCCGGAACGCGGATTTCGAGGTGGAGGAAGATCGCGATGAGGACCTGCTGCAGGCACTGGAGCGCGAATTGGCGCGTCGGCGCTTCGGCTCCCCCGTGCGGCTTGAAGTCTCCGACGACATGACCGAGGGCATGCTCGAGTTGTTGTTGCGTGAACTCGATGTCGCGCCGGGCGATGTCATCGAAGTCCCGGGCTTGTTGGACCTCTCGTCGCTCTGGCAGGTCTACGGTGTCGATCGGCCTGCGCTGAAAGATCCGCCGTTCGTACCGGCCACGCCGCCGGCGTTCGGTGAACGCGAAACGCCCAAGAGCATCTTCTCTACGCTGCGCGAAGGAGATGTTCTGGTCCACCACCCGTACGACTCCTTCTCAACCACCGTGCAGCGCTTCATCGAGCAGGCCGCCGCCGATCCCAACGTGCTGGCGATCAAGCAGACCCTGTACCGCACGTCGGGCGACTCACCGATCATCAACGCGCTGATCGACGCCGCCGAGGCCGGCAAGCAGGTCGTCGCGCTTGTCGAGATCAAGGCCAGGTTTGACGAGCAGGCCAACATCAAGTGGGCACGCGCGCTCGAACAGGCCGGAGTACATGTGGTGTACGGACTCGTCGGCTTGAAGACGCACTGCAAGACATGCCTGGTGGTCCGTCGCGACGGCTCGACAATCCGTCGGTACTGCCATATCGGCACCGGTAACTACAACCCCAAAACTGCGCGACTGTACGAAGACATCGGCCTGCTGACCGCCGCACCCGACATCGGCGCCGACCTCACCGACCTCTTCAACTCCCTGACCGGATATTCCCGTAAGGAGTCCTACCGCAATCTACTGGTCGCTCCGTATGGCGTACGCAAAGGGATAGTCGAGCGAATCGAGCGAGAGATCGCAGCCACCCGTGACGGCGCCGAGGGCCGAATACGAATGAAAGCCAACGCATTGGTCGACGAGCAGGTCATTGATTCGCTCTACCGCGCATCGCAGGCCGGCGTGCACGTGGAGGTGGTGGTCCGGGGGATCTGTGCGCTGCGTCCCGGGGCGACCGACTACTCGGAGAACATCAAGGTGCGCTCGATTCTCGGCCAATTCCTTGAACATTCGCGGATCATTCATTTCAACGCCATCGATGAATACTGGATCGGTAGCGCCGACATGATGCATCGTAATCTCGACCGGCGGGTGGAAGTGATGGCTCAAGTCAAGGATCCGCGGTTGACCGCGCAACTGAATGACCTCTTCGATTCGGCGACGGACCCACAGACTCGTTGTTGGGAGCTCGGCCCAGACGGACACTGGACGGCATCGCCTCACGAGGGGAAGACCGTTCGCGACCACCAGGTGTCGTTAATGGAAAGCCATCGCCATCGGTAGCCAGGAACGAAGTGAGGCGAGGCCAGCACCCGCTGGAGTCACGCCCACTGGAGTCACGCCCGCTGGAATCTTCCCGTGTCGGATGCTTAGGAGCTGAGGTGCCTAAACAGAACCTACCGGCTCCGGCCCTGCCCAAGAATCCGCTGCTCGCCGCCGGCGCCGTGTTGTGGCGACCTCGCGACCCCATCGGCACGCCGGAAGTCGCCATCATCCACCGCCCCCGGTACGGAGACTGGTCGCTACCCAAAGGCAAGGTCGATCCCGGTGAGACGGAACCGGTGACCGCCGTCCGCGAGATCAAGGAAGAAACAGGCTTTCATGCTCATCTCGGCCGGCGCCTTGCCACGGTGAGTTATCCCGTTGGTCAAGGCGTCAAGACTGTGCGCTACTGGGCGGCACACTGCGTCAGCGGGCGATTCAGCGTCAATGACGAGGTCGATGACCTCCAATGGCTACCGGCTGATCAGGCGATGACGGCGTTGACCTATCCGCTCGATCGCAAAGTGCTGCGCCGCTTCCTGAAGTTGCCCGCCGATACCCAGACAGTGATGATCGTTCGCCATGCCACCGCGGGAAGGAAAGCCAGATACAACGGGGACGACCGGACGCGTCCACTGGATAAGCACGGTCGAGCGCAGGCTGAGTCGCTGGTCGGACAGCTCCTCTCCTTCGGCGCGGGCGAATTGTTCGCAGCAGACCGCGTGCGGTGCCGGCAAACGTTGGATCCGCTGGCCGAGGAACTGGGAGTGACGATCCGCATGGAACCAAAGCTCACCGAGGAGGCGTATGCGGACAATCGCAAGGCGACCCGACAACGCATCCTCAAGATCGCGGCGACGTCGGCCAACCCGGTGATCTGCACTCAGGGGAAGGTGATTCCCGACCTCATCGCATGGTGGTGCGAACGAGACGGCGTCCGGCCGGACAAGTCACGCAACCGCAAGGGCAGCACGTGGGTCATGTCGCTGTCCGGTGGCCGGCTGGTAGCCGCTGACCACATCGGCAGCCCGCTGGCTCCGAAGCAGTGACGCGGCAGCGGAATTCGCCCTTCGGAACCCGCAGAGATGAGTCCTAGCGACCGCCGGCAACACACAAACACGCCGCGGGTCCTTGGATCCGCGGCGTGTTTGATGCGTTGACTATTTGCGACCGCGCTTGGCCGGAGCCTTCTTCGCGGCCTTCTTCGCCGCGGCCTTCTTGGCCGGAGCCTTCTTCGCGGCCTTCTTTACCGCAGCCTTCTTGGCCGGAGCCTTCTTGGCCGGAGCCTTCTTCGCGGCCTTCTTCACCGCCGCTTTCTTGGCCGGAGCCTTCTTGGCCGGAGCCTTCTTTACCGCAGCCTTCTTTACCGCAGCCTTCTTGGCCGGAGCCTTCTTGGCAGCCTTCTTGGCCGGAGCCTTCTTCACGGCTTTCTTCACCGCAGCCTTCTTCACGGCTTTCTTCGCCGCAGCCTTCTTCACGGCTTTCTTTACCGCGGCCTTCTTCGCGGCCCTCTTCGCCGCGGCCTTTCGCACGGTGCGTCCCGCCGTCACGCCACGCTTCACTGCCGGACCATCCGCTGGGAGGCGCTGCGCTCCAGAGACAACGGCCTTGAACTGAGCGCCCGGACGAAACGCCGGCACGGAGGTCGGCTTGACCTTCACCGTCTCACCGGTGCGCGGGTTGCGCGCTACACGGGCGGCACGACGACGCTGTTCGAAAACGCCGAAGCCGGTGATTGTCACGCTCTCACCCCTGTGAACCGCACGCACGATGGTGTCAACGACATTTTCAACCGCCGCAGTCGCTTGCCGACGATCCGTCCCCAGCTTCTCCGTGAGTACGTCGATGAGCTCTGCTTTATTCATGCAAACCCTCCGAATACCAGTGGTCCTCTTTGAACCGACTAGAGCACACGGTAAACCCATTGACTACTGATTTCCAAGAGCCACGCGCAATTTCAGGCCAAGCCAGCGACCTATTTTCAATCCGCTTGCCGCCCTTGGCCTCCTGTCAGAGACCGCCAAAAGCGGATCGTAGCGTGGCAATTTCAGCCGACCAAGCGGCTTATCAGGCTGGCAAAGTACGCGGTTTCCAGCCGGGCCGTTGACCTTCGTAGGCCTCGATTTGATCGCGTTTCCGCAGCGTAAGGGCTATATCGTCGAGCCCCTCAAGTAGCCGCCACGCCGTGTAGTCGTCAATGTTGAACGGCACCATGACCGTTCCCGCGGCGACGGTCCGATCTTGTAGATTCACAGTGATTTCCAGACCGGGCTGCTGCTCGATAATTTTCCACAACAACTCCACGTCGTCCTGTGCGACTTCTGCTGCCAGCAGCCCTGCCTTACCGGCGTTGCCGCGGAAGATATCGGCGAACCGAGACGAGATCACGACCCGGAAACCGAAGTCCATGAGCGCCCAGACGGCGTGTTCCCGAGACGAACCGGTACCGAAATCCGGCCCCGCCACCAAAACCGAGCCTTGGTCGTAAGGCGACTGATTGAGCACGAACGCAGGGTCGGTTCGCCAGTCCGCGAACAGGCCGTCCTCGAATCCCGTTCGGGTTACGCGCTTCAAATAGACCGCCGGGATGATCTGATCGGTATCGACATTGGAGCGGCGCAGCGGCACGCCGATCCCGGCGTGGGTACGGAAGGCTTCCATCAGAGTCTCCTGTCGGGTTTCAGTGCTTGATTCCGGCGTCACCACTACTACAGATCGACCGGCGAGGAGAGCGTGCCGCGGACCGCGGTGGCCGCGGCAACCGCCGGCGACACCAGGTGCGTCCGACCGCCTTTGCCCTGCCTGCCCTCGAAATTGCGGTTGGAGGTCGACGCGCACCGCTGGCCGGGTGAAAGTTGGTCTGGGTTCATGCCCAGGCACATCGAACAGCCCGCTTGCCGCCATTCCGCGCCCGCGGCCATGAAAATCTCGCCCAAACCCTCGGATTCAGCCTGGGCGCGCACGCGCATGGAGCCGGGCACGATCAGCACCCGGACGCCGGCGGCCACCTTGCGGCCGCGCAGCACATCGGCGACCACACGCAGATCCTCGATCCTGCCGTTGGTGCAGGACCCGACGAAAACCGCGTCCACAGCTATCTCCCGCATGGGAGTGCCGGCACGAAGGTCCATGTAGGCCAACGCCTTTTCGGCGGCCTGCCGTTCAGCCTCGTCGACCATCAACTCGGGGTCGGGAACGGACTCGGCAAGCCGAACCCCCTGCCCCGGGTTCGTTCCCCAGGTGACGAACGGGCTCAGAGTCGATGCGTCAAGGTAGACCTCGGCGTCAAACTCGGCGCCCTCGTCGGTACGCAGCGAGCTCCACGCTTCTACAGCGGCGTCCCATTCGGCTCCTTTGGGGGCATGGGGCCTCCCGGCCAGGAACTCGAACGTCGTCTCGTCAGGTGCGACCATTCCCGCCCGGGCGCCCGCCTCGATGCTCATGTTGCAGATCGTCATCCGGCCCTCCATCGAGAGCGATTCGATGGCGCTGCCGCGGTATTCGATCACATATCCCTGGCCGCCGCCGGTCCCGACCTTGGCGATCACGGCGAGGATGATGTCCTTGGCGCTGACCCCCGCCGGAAGAACGCCGTCGACATTGACGGCCATTGTCTTGAAGGGCCTCAGTGACAACGTCTGAGTGGCAAGCACATGCTCGACCTCCGAGGTGCCGATGCCCATTGCCAGCGCCCCGAATGCGCCGTGGGTAGAGGTATGGCTGTCGCCGCACACGACCGTCATCCCGGGTTGGGTCAGCCCGAGCTGCGGCCCGATGATGTGCACGATGCCCTGATCGAGATCACCCATCCGATGGAGCCTGACGCCAAACTCCTCGCAGTTGCGACGAAGTGTTTCCACCTGGGTCCGCGAGACCAAGTCGGCGATCGGCTGGTCGATGTCGATCGTCGGCACGTTGTGATCTTCGGTGGCGATTGTCAGATCCGGCCGGTGGACCGGGCGGCCGGCCAGTCGCAATCCGTCGAAAGCCTGGGGACTCGTGACCTCGTGGACGAGGTGCAGGTCGATGTAGATCAGATCTGGCTCCCGCGAGGCGCCTTCGCCGGCCCCGGGTACGACGACATGCTCGCTCCACACCTTCTCGGCGAGGGTGCGGGGCTGGTTCGCGCTGGCCATCTCTGTTGTCTCACAATCTGGGACGCTAGTATCTCGGTGTGAGACAGGATAGCGGTATCGGCGTGCTGGACAAAGCCGTGGGTGTGCTGCACGCGGTAGCCCAGTCCCCATGCGGCTTGGCCGATCTCTGCGAACGCACCGACCTGCCGCGAGCCACGGCCCACCGGCTGGCCGTCGGGCTGGAAGCACACCGGCTGCTGGCCCGTGACGGCGACGGTCAATGGCGCCTGGGCCCTGCAGTCACCGAGCTCGCCGGCCATATCAAGGACCCGCTGCTCTCCGCCGGCGCCGCAGTGCTGCCGCGTCTGCGAGAGCTCACCGGAGAGAGCGTTCAGCTATACCGGCGGGAGGGCACTGCACGAATCTGCGTTGCTGCCCTGGAACCGCCTGCCGGACTTCGCGATACGGTGCCGGTCGGCGCGCGGCTTCCGATGAACGCCGGATCCGGCGCCAAGGTGCTCCTTGCCTACGCCGATATCGCGACCCAGCACGCGATGCTGTCGTCTGCGACGTTTTCCGACCGAGCATTGGCCGAGGTACGCAAAAGGGGGTGGGCCCAGAGCGCGGCTGAACGCGAGCCCGGCGTGGCCAGCGTATCCGCGCCGGTCCGCGACGCGCACGGCACGGTGATCGCGGCCGTATCGGTGTCGGGCCCGATCGACCGGATGGGGCGGCGCCCCGGTGCCCGGTGGGCGGCCGACCTGGTGTCCGCCGCCGATGCGCTGACGCGACGACTATGAGAACTCGACCGGGTGCCCTGAGACCTGCTCCGAGACCTTGCTCTGAGAACTGATCGCTACGTGGGGCTTTGGGAAGTGAGTACCCCCGATGGGATTCGAACCCACGCTACCGCCGTGAGAGGGCGGCGTCCTAGGCCGCTAGACGACGGGGGCTAGAACTATTTCCGGTTGGCAAGCATAGCTCAGGCAAGAATGCTGACCTAATCTCTTAGGTTGGCTGGGGTACCAGGACTCGAACCTAGAATGGCGGTACCAGAAACCGCTGTGTTGCCAATTACACCATACCCCATGAGAAGCCCGTCACCGCTGGTCACAAGCTATTTCTCGACCCGACACGGCGCGGCCGAACCGCATTGCGCCTTTTGGCGGACCGACGTGCAGAGTATCAAACCTTCGACGCCGTCTT
Organism: Actinomycetes bacterium; assembly: GCA_022601275.1. Lineage (GTDB taxonomy): Bacteria > Actinomycetota > Actinomycetes > Mycobacteriales > Mycobacteriaceae > Mycobacterium. The sequence continues at coordinate 2,507 of JAHZIT010000102.1, read as the reverse complement.
CCTCACTGCTCCGTGGATCTGGCGGCGGCGTACTCGCGGCCGGCTCGCAGCCGATCCAGACTGCGGTCGCGGCCGAGCAGCTCCAGCGATTCGAAGAGCGGCGGGCTCACCGACGAACCGGTCGCAGCTACCCGAACCGGGCCGAACGCTTTGCGGGGTTTGAGCCCCAGTTCCTCCACCAGCGCCGCCTTGAGCGCCTCCTCGATCGCGGTGGTCGTCCACCGCTCAACCGCCCCTAGCGCGGCCAGTGCCGCACCCAGCACCGGTACCGCGTCGGGACGCAGCTCCTTGGCCGCCGCTTTCTCGTCCAGACCGAACTCCGAATCGTTGAGGAACTTGAGCAACTCCCATGCGTCGCTGAGCACCACGATGCGGGTCTGGACCAGAGTCGCCGCCTCCGCGAACGACACGTCCGCCAAACCCGTGCGGTGGCCGTGCGCGGTGAAGAAATCAGATAGTCGTCGGACGAACTCGTCTTTGTCCAACAGACGGATTTGCTCGGCGTTGATCGCGTCAGCCTTCTTCTGATCAAAACGTGCCGGATTCGAATTGACGTTGACCACATCGAAGGCGGAAACCATCTCAGCGAGGCTGAAAACATCGCGATCCTCGGCGATACCCCAACCCAGTAGCGCCAGATAGTTCAGCAGACCCTCGGGAATGAAGCCGCGATCGCGGTGCAGGAACAGGTTGGACTGGGGATCACGTTTCGAGAGTTTCTTGTTTCCCTCCCCCAGAACACTTGGCAAGTGAGCGAATTGGGGTACCTGATCGGCAACCCCGATTCGGATCAGCGCCTGGTACAGGGCGATTTGGCGCGGGGTGGAGGACATGATGTCCTCGCCGCGTAATACATGGGTGATCTTCATCAGCGCGTCATCGACCGGATTGACCAAGGTGTACAACGGATCTCCGCTGCCACGCGTCAAGGCGAAGTCCGGTACCGAGCCGGCCGGGAAGGTCGTCTCCCCGCGCACCAGATCGATCCAGGAAAGGTCGGCATCTGGCATCCGAAGCCGCAGCACCGGACTGCGGCCGCCGTCCCGAAAATCGGCGCGCTGCTGCGCGGTCAGGTCGCGATCGAAATTGTCATAGCCGAGTTTGGGGTTACGCCCCGCGGCCAGGTGCCGGGCCTCTACCTCGGCCGCGGTCGAATACGCCTCGTAGGCCTCACCGGCGGCGACCAGCTGATCGAGCACATCACGGTAGCTCTCGGACCGCTGCGACTGACGGTAGGGCTCGAAGGGTCCGCCGACCTCGGGGCCCTCATCCCAATCCAGACCCAACCAGCGCAGCGCATCGAGGATCGCGGCGTAGCTGTCGGCACTGTCACGCTGCGCGTCGGTGTCTTCGATGCGGAAGACGAATGTTCCGCCGGTGTGCCTGGCATAGGCCCAGTTGAACAGGGCGGTCCGGACCAGCCCTACGTGCGGGGTGCCGGTCGGGGATGGGCAGAATCTGACCCGAACATTATTGTCGGTCACTTATTTCCTTTAAGTCCCTTGCGCACAACGGGGTTGGTGAGTGTCCCGATTCCCGAGATGGTGACGCTGACAGTGTCTCCGTCCTCGATCGGGCCGACCCCTTCAGGTGTTCCGGTAAGGATGAGATCACCAGGAAGCAAGGTCATCACCGCCGAGACCCACTCGATGATTGCGCCGATGTCGTGAATCATCAGCGCAGTATTGGAATGCTGGCGCGTTCGACCATTCACTTCAGTGCGCAGGTCCAGATCGCCGGGGTCCAGATCGGTGACGATCCACGGCCCTACCGGGCAGAAAGTGTCGTGGCCTTTGGCCCGCATCCACTGGCCGTCTTTTTTCTGCTGATCGCGCGCCGACACGTCGTTGGCGATGGTGTATCCCAGGATGTTCTCGGCGGCCCTGGAGGCGGGCACATCCTTGCAGGGCCGGCCGATCACCGCGGCCAGCTCGCCTTCGTGATGCACTGGGTGGGCATCGGCGGGCAACTGGATCGGCGTATTCGGGCCGATGATCGCCGTATTGGGTTTGAGGAAGATCACCGGATCCTCCGGCGCAGCGCCGCCCATTTCCGCGGCATGAGCGGCGTAGTTCTTGCCCATGCAGACCACTTTGCTCGCCAGGATCGGGGCCAACACTCGGACGTCGGCCAATGGCCAGGACCGGCGGGTGAACGTCGGGGTACCGAACGGGTGCTCAGCGATCTCCTTGCAGACGGCCTCACTGGGGTCGCCTTCGATGCTGACGAAGGCGACCCCTTCGGGGCTGGCGATTCGGCCGAGGCGCATTGCCCTAGCGTAGTGCCCCGGCTTCGCCCCCGGCCGCCCGAGGGCCACCGAAACGGCCACCGAAACACTGTGTGCTGATACCCCGGCCTTCTCATACAATGAGATTGCAGTTCAGCGCTATGAGATGTCTGTGCGACGATGGCGCCGTGCCCGTCTCGCCCATTAGCCACGTCAGGCGCTGGTCGATGCTGGTGATCGCGTTGTCGGCGACGCTGTGTGCGAACGTATTCATCAACGG
>JAHZIT010000101.1 GCA_022601275.1 Actinomycetes bacterium | reverse complement strand
CCCTCCCGGCCCGCCGGTCTGCCACTCTCGGCCGTCGTCGATCTGCTCGCCGGGGTGTCCGTAGAACCCGCGATGGGACCGGCAGGGTCCGACGTCCGGATCACCGGGGTCACGTTGCGGGGCCAGAATGCCCAGATCGGAGACCTGTTCGCTGCGCTACCCGGGGCGAGGGCGCACGGTGCTCGCTATGCCGTCGAAGCGGTGGCCTGCGGTGCGGTTGCGGTGTTGACCGACCGGGACGGGGTCGCTGAGATCGCCAGATCATCGGGCGGCCACCCGCTGGGAGTACCGGTGCTGGTCCACCCTGCCCCGCGGTCCGTACTGGGGCAGGTGGCCTCGGCGGTGTACGGCAATCCATCGGAGCGCTTACGAGTCATCGGCGTCACCGGCACCTCGGGCAAGACGACGACGACCTACCTGGTCGAGGCCGGCCTGCGGTCGGCCGGCCGGGTGGCCGGGCTGATCGGTACGGTCGGCGTCCGAATCGACGGGCGCGAACAACCCAGCGGACTGACCACCCCGGAAGCCCCGCAATTGCAGGCGCTGCTGGCGGTCATGGTCGAGCAGGGCGTGGACACCGTCGTGATGGAGGTATCCAGCCATGCGCTCGCGCTCGGCCGCGTCGACGGCGTGGCGTTCGCCCTGGGCGGGTTCACGAATCTGTCGCGTGACCACCTGGACTTCCACGAGTCGATGGAAGACTACTTCGAGGCCAAGTCCCGGCTCTTCGACTCGGAGTCGGCTACCCACGCGGCGCAGTCGGTGGTGTGCGTCGACGGGGATTGGGGTCGCGCGATGGCCGCGCGTGCGCACCGGGCGGTGACGGTGAGTGTCACCGGAGCCGCGGACTGGGCTGTCGACGAAATCACCATCGGCGAGGGTGGCGTGCAGCAGTTTCTGGTAGCCGATCCCGCCGGCGTCCATCACTGGCTGCAGATCAGGCTGCCGGGCAACTACAACGTGGCCAACTGTCTGCTCGCGGTGGCACTTCTGGATGCAGTCGGGGTGTCGCCGGAGCAGGCCGCGCCGGGGCTGCGGGAGGCAACCGTGCCCGGGCGCCTGGAGGCCGTCGACCGGGGACAACCGTTCCTGGCGCTGGTCGACTATGCGCACAAGCCGGGGGCGCTGCGCGCCGTCCTGCAGACCCTGCGCCGGCAGGCTGCCGGCCGGCTGGCCGTAGTTTTCGGTGCCGGCGGCAACCGCGACCAGGGCAAGCGAGAGCCGATGGGGCAAGTGGCCGCCGAACTGGCCGACCTGGTGGTGGTCACCGACGACAATCCGCGAGACGAGGACCCGGCGGCAATTCGTGCCGCGATCGCTGTGGGCGCGAAGAAAGGCGGTGCCGAGGTCGTGGACATCGGGGACCGGCGGGCTGCGATAAGGCATGCGGTGGCCTGGGCGCGGGCCGAGGACATCGTGTTGATCGCTGGCAAGGGGCACGAGGCCGGGCAGACCAGCAGGGGCCAGACGCGCGCATTCGATGACCGCGACGAGTTGGCCGTCGCGCTGGAGGCCGTGACGTCGCGGGGGTCACGCAGGTGATCGAACTGTCACTGGCCCGGATCGCCGAGATCGTCGGGGGCCGCCTCACCGACATCAGCGCGGATCAGGCCGCAGCCACTCACGTCACCGGAACCGTCGAATTCGACTCGCGGGCGGTGACGTCGGGCGGGCTGTTCCTCGCGTTGCCCGGCGCGCGCTCCGACGGGCACGACTTCGCGGCGGCTGCCGTCGCCGCGGGTGCGGTGGCGGTGTTGGCGGCCCGGCCGGTAGGTGTGCCCGCGAGAGTCGTCGAACCTGCCCCTGCCCCTGCCCCTGACCCTGACACGGACACGGACACCGACTCCCGCTCCGGCCGAACCGCGGGTGTCCTCGAACACGACGCCGACGGCTCAGGTGGCGCCGTGCTCGCGGCGCTGGCGAAACTGGCTGCGGCGGTGGCCGCCGAATTGGTCAAAGACGGAATGACCATCGTCGGCATCACCGGTTCGTCGGGCAAGACGTCGACCAAAGACCTGATCGCTGCGGTGCTGGCTCCGCTGGGCGAGGTGATCGCTCCGCCGGGCTCGTTCAACAACGAGCTCGGTCATCCCTGGACGGTGTTGCGGGCCACCAGATCCACCGATTATCTGGTTTTGGAGATGTCGGCGCGGCATCCGGGGAACATCGCAGCTCTGGCCGAAATCGCGCCGCCGTCTATTGCGACCGTCCTGAATGTCGGCACTGCCCATCTCGGCGAGTTCGGAACACGCGAGGCCATCGCCGCGACGAAGTCGGAGCTGCCTCAAGCGGTTCCGGCATCTGGGGTGGTGATTCTCAATGCCGATGATCCGGTGGTGGCGCAGATGGCGGCCAAGACCGCCGCACGCGTGGTGCGGGTGGGCCGGTGCTCGGATACCGCCGAGGCCGGGGTGCGCGTCGACATCTGGGCTGAGAACGTCATCCTCGACCCGCTGGCGCGGGCCTGCTTCACGCTCCATGCCGGGGGCGCGCAGGTCGACGTCTCGCTCGCGGTGCACGGCGACCATCAGGTGTCCAACGCGCTGTGCGCCGCGGCCGTGGCGCTGGAGTGCGGTGCCGACCTGGACCAGGTGGCCACGGCACTGGGTGGGGCAAGCCCGGCTTCGCGTCAGAGAATGCAGGTCAGCGCCCGCGCGGACGGCGTCACCCTCATCAACGACGCCTACAACGCCAACCCCGACTCGATGCGCGCCGGCCTCAAAGCGCTGGCCTGGATGGGGCGAGGGGGCCCTCCCGGAAGTCGAACCTGGGCGGTGCTGGGCGAGATGGCCGAGCTCGGCGAGGACGCGATATCCGAGCACGACAGCATCGGCAGACTGGCGGTGCGATTAGATGTCTCTCGACTGATCGTCGTCGGAACCGGGAGGCCCATGAGTGCCATGCTTCACGGGGCGGTGATGGAGGGGTCGTGGGGGTCTGAGGCCACCGCGGTCGCCGACGCGGACACGGCCTTGGAGCTGCTGAGGGCTGAGCTCCGCGGCGGCGATGTCGTATTGGTGAAGGCATCGAACTCCGCTGGGCTGGGCGCGTTGGCCGATGCGTTGGCCGCCGATGTCCCCGGCATCGGGGAGGTCCCGCGATGAGGCAGATACTGATCGCCGTCGGGATCGCGCTGACGGTGTCGATTCTGCTGACCCCGGTGCTGATCAAGCTGTTCACCCGGCAGGGGTTCGGTCAGGAGATTCGCGAGGACGGCCCACCGAGCCACCACAAGAAGCGCGGCACCCCCTCGATGGGCGGCGTGGCGATCGTGGCCGGCATCTGGGCCGGCTATTTCGGCACCCACCTGGTCGGTTTGATGATCGGCGGCGGGGGACCCACCGCTTCGGGACTGCTCATGTTGGGGCTGGCGACCGCACTGGGTGCCGTCGGGTTCGTCGATGACTTGATCAAGATCCGGCGGGCGCGCAACCTCGGACTCAACAAGACCACCAAAACCGTCGGGATGCTGGTGGCCGCCGTACTCTTCGGCATTTTGGCGCTGCAGTTCCGCAACGCCGACGGGTTGACGCCGGGCAGCGCGGAATTGTCGTACGTGCGGGAGATCGCGACAGTGACGTTGGCTCCGGCCGTTTTCGTACTGTTCTGCGTCGTGATCGTCAGCGCCTGGTCGAACGCGGTGAACTTCACCGACGGGCTCGATGGGCTGGCGGCGGGCGCGATGGCGATGGTGTGCGCCGCCTACGTGCTCATCACCTTCTGGCAGTTCCGCAATGCGTGCTCCACGAGTCCGGGGGTGGGCTGCTACAACGTGCGTGACCCGCTTGACCTCGCGATCATCGCCGCGGCGTCGGCAGGGGCGTGCATCGGTTTCCTATGGTGGAACGCCGCGCCGGCCAAGATTTTCATGGGCGACACGGGCTCGCTGGCCCTCGGTGGCATCATCGCGGGTCTGTCGATCACCAGCCGTACAGAAATGCTGGCGGTAGTGATCGGCGCCCTGTTCGTCGCCGAGGTCACCTCGGTGGTGGTGCAGATCATGGCGTTCCGCACCACCGGCCGCCGGGTGTTCCGGATGGCACCGTTCCATCACCATTTCGAGCTGGCGGGCTGGGCGGAGACCACCGTTATCATCCGGTTCTGGTTGCTGACCGCGATCGCCTGCGGGCTGGGTGTTGCGCTGTTCTACGGCGAGTGGCTGACCACCGTCGGTGCCTGAGGTGTTGGAGCCGATCGAACCCGGCACTCCTGTCTTGGTGGCAGGTGCTGGGATTACCGGGCGCGCCGTGCTCGCCGCGCTGGCCTCGCTCGGGGCGAGCGCAACGCTCACCGACGACAACCGCTCGGCGCTGACGTCGTACGCCCAGCAGGGGGTGGCGGTGATCGACCCCGGCGAGGCCGTCGAACGGATGTCGGGCTTTGCGTTGGTCGTCACCAGCCCCGGGTTCTCGCCCACGGCGCCGGTGTTGGCGGCGGCAGCTGCGGCAGGCGTGCCGATCTGGGGAGATGTGGAGCTCGCCTGGCGGCTGGATCAGTCGGGCCGCTTCGGTTCGCCGCGGCAGTGGCTGGTGGTGACCGGCACCAACGGCAAGACCACGACGACCTCGATGCTGTACGCGATGCTCCAGGCGGCAGGGCGGCGTGCACTGCTGTGCGGAAACATCGGTGAACCCGTTCTCGACCTACTGGACCAGTCCGCCGATGTGCTGGCCGTGGAGCTGTCGAGCTTCCAGCTGCATTGGGCGCCCTCGCTGCGCCCCGAAGCGGGCGCAGTACTCAATGTCGCCGAAGACCACCTGGACTGGCATGGCTCGATGCAGGCGTACGCGCAGGCCAAGGCCCGCGCACTGACCGGGCGGGTGGCCGTCGGCGGGCTCGACGACCCCGCCGCAGCTCGTCTTCTGCAGGCGGCTCCGGCAGCGAGGCGGGTGGGTTTCCGGTCGGGCGAACCCGGGTCGGGGGAGGTCGGTGTCCGTGACGGGGCGATCGTTGACAACGCGTTCGGCGACGGGCTGGTGCTTGCCGCGGCGGCCAGCATTCCGGTGGCTGGACCGGTCGGTGTCCTCGATGCGCTCGCCGCGGCCACCCTGGCGCGCGCGGTCGACGTGCCGGCATCGGCGATCGCCGAAGCGCTTGCCGCATTCCGGGTGGGCAGGCACCGGGCTGAGGTGGTGGCGGTTGCCGACGGCATCACCTACGTCGATGACTCGAAAGCGACCAATCCGCACGCGGCGCAAGCGTCGATCAGCGCGTATCCCCGGGTGGTCTGGGTGGCAGGAGGTCTCCTCAAGGGCGCCTCGGTCGACGCGCTGGTCGCCGCGGTCGCCAGCCGCCTGGTCGGTGTAGTGCTCATCGGGCAGGACCGAATGGTCGTCAGCGAGGCGTTATCGCGACACGCACCCGATGTCCCCGTCGTGGAGCTTGTGACAGGGGAGGATTCTGGGGTGGTTGTGAAAGCTGATTCGTGTGGGTCAGGTGTTACAGACGTGACTCGAGTCGTCGAGGTCCGGGGGCGGTCGACGGCGGAGGCTGTGATGGCGGCGGTTGTCCACGCCGCCGGTGACCTGGCCCGGCCGGGTGACACCGTGCTCCTCGCCCCGGCGGGGGCTTCATTCGATCAATTCAGCGGCTACGGACATCGCGGGGACTCGTTCGCCGCAGCGGTGCGAGCCGTCGCCGGATAGCTGGCAGGGTCGGGCGAAAGATGGCGCTGACAGCAAAGATGATGACGGCGACGATGATGTCGGCAAAGATGATGACGGCGAAGATGATGACGGCGAAGATGCTGTGAGCAGCATTCTCACCCGGTTGCGCAACCGACGCGCCAATCCTGCCGCCGAGGACGGGAGCGCGCCGGCGGTCGCCGTGCCGCATGGCCCGCGCACCCGGTTCGGTGCCTGGCTCGGACACCCGATGACCTCGTTCCACCTGATCATCGCCGTCGCCGCACTGCTGACCACGATGGGCTTGACCATGGTGCTCTCGGCCTCGGGCGTGTACTCCTATGACCAGGCCGGTTCGCCGTGGTCGGTCTTCAGCAAGCAGTTGCTGTGGACGGTCGTCGGCCTGCTCGCGTTCTACATCGCGCTGAGGATGAAGGTTCATCTGATGCGCAAGCTGGCCTTCACCGGGTTCGCCATCAGCATCATCTTGCTCATCATGGTGCTGATACCGGGAATCGGACAGGTGGCCAACGGATCCCGCGGCTGGTTCGTGGTGGGCGGCTTTTCGATGCAGCCGTCGGAGTTGGCGAAGATCGCCCTGGCGATCTGGGGCGCACACCTACTGGCCGCGCGTCGTTTGGAACGGGCCTCGCTGCGCGAGATGCTGGTTCCGCTGGTGCCTGCGGCGGTGATTGCGCTGGCGCTCGTGGTCGCCCAGCCTGATCTGGGGCAGACGATGTCGATGGGGGTGATCCTGCTCGGCCTGCTCTGGTATGCGGGGCTGCCGCTGCGGGTGTTTCTGAGCTCGCTGGGAGCGGTGATCCTCTCGGGCGCGATTCTGGCGATGTCGGAAGGCTATCGATCCGATCGAGTGCAGTCATGGCTCAATCCCGGTGCCGACGCGCAGGGTTCGGGGTATCAAGCGCGACAGGCCAGGTTCGCGCTGGCCAACGGCGGTATCTTCGGCGATGGGCTGGGTCAGGGTTCAGCGAAGTGGAACTATCTACCCAACGCCCACAACGACTTCATCTTCGCGATCATCGGCGAGGAGCTGGGCTTCATCGGCGCCGCCGGACTGTTGTGTCTGTTCGGGCTGTTCGCCTACACCGGCATGCGGATCGCGCGTCGGTCCGCCGACCCATTCCTGCGGTTGCTCACCGCGACGGCCACCCTCTGGATCCTGAGCCAGGTGTTCATCAACGTCGGCTACGTGGTGGGGTTGCTGCCGGTCACCGGGTTGCAGCTGCCGCTGATTTCGGCCGGGGGTACCTCGACGGCGACGACGCTGCTGATGATTGGCATCATGGCCAACGCCGCGCGCCACGAACCCGAGGCGGTGGCGGCATTGCGGGCCGGCCGCGATGACCGGGTCAACAGACTGCTGCGCCTGCCTCTGCCGGCACCGTACGTGCCGACCCGCGCCGAGGCCCTGCGGGACCGGCTGCAGTCGCGTTCGGCAGGCCCGTCCACCAAGTCTGCACAGAACCAGACGAAAAAGAAGCAGACCAAACAGAAGCAGGCCAAGAAGCGAACTCCGGCGACCAGTGCACACGATCGACCGGTGCGCCGGTCTGCGCGTTCCGGCGGCAAGCAGCCGGTTTCGGTCGGCAGGTCGTCGGTCGGATATGGTGCTGGCCAGCGCAAGCAGGGCCGACGGGCTCGCACACTGGAAGGTCAGCGTTACGGGTGAGGGCGATCTCGGTGGTTCTCGCCGGCGGTGGCACGGCGGGCCACGTTGAACCGGCGATGGCGGTGGCCGACGCCCTGACCGCGCTGGAGCCTGGGGTGCGCATCACCGCGCTGGGCACCAAACGTGGGTTGGAGACCCGACTCGTCCCGGAACGCGGATACCACCTCGAGTTGATCACGCCGGTGCCGCTGCCCCGGAAACCGTCCGCTGATCTGGTCCGGCTGCCCGGGCGGGTGCGCCGCGCCGTCCGGCAGGCACGGGCAGTCCTCGACGACGTTCATGCCGACGTCGTCATCGGGTTCGGCGGATATGTTGCGCTGCCTGCCTATCTGGCCGCGCGCAACGCTCGCCCCGCCAGGCGGGTGCCCGTGGTCATCCACGAGGCCAACGCCAGCGCCGGCTGGGCCAACCGGGTGGGCGCCAGGTCGGCGCAACGGGTGCTCTCGGCGGTACCCGAGCCGGGCCTTCGGCACGTCGAGGTGGTGGGAACCCCGGTGCGGGAGTCGATTACCTCGTTGGACCGGACAGCCCTGCGCGCCCAGGCGCGGGCGCATTTCGGCTTCGCCGACGACGCCCGGGTCTTGCTGGTGTTCGGCGGCTCACAGGGCGCCCGATCTCTCAACAGGGCAGTGTCCGAAGCTGCGGAAAACCTTGCAAACAAGGGTATTTCGGTACTCCATGCGCACGGGCCGAAGAATACCCTCGAGCTGCGGGTCCCGATCGCCGGTGATCCGCCCTATGTGGCCGTGCCGTACCTGGACCAGATGGCTCTGGCCTATGCGGCCGCTGACCTGGTGATCTGCCGATCCGGGGCGATGACCGTCGCCGAGGTCACCGCGGTCGGGCTGCCCGCGGTCTATGTGCCGCTGCCGATCGGTAACGGAGAGCAGCGTCTCAACGCGATGCCCGTCGTCAACGCCGGTGGCGGGTTGATTGTCGATGACGGAGAACTCAGCGCGGCGTTCGTCGCCGACACGGTGACCTCATTGCTCAACGACCGAGACAGGTTAACGGCCATGACGGCCGCCGCCGCGTTGGCCGGACACCGTGATGCCGCGCGCCGGGTGGCTCAGGTGGCGCTCGACGTCGCGCAGGGCGCAACCGCCGGGCGGCGGCGATGAACGCCGGTGCTTGCATGGCGGGCCTGCCCGACGAACTGCAGCGGGTGCACATGGTGGGTATCGGCGGGGCCGGAATGTCGGGCATCGCGCGCATCCTGCTGGATCGAGGCGGCATGGTGTCGGGATCGGACGCCAAGGAGTCGCGCGGCGTGATCGCCCTGCGGGCCCGCGGTGCCGAGATCCGGATAGGGCACGACGCCTCCTCGCTGGACATGCTGGCGGGCGGTCCGACGGCGGTGGTCACCACGCACGCGGCGATTCCGAAAACCAATCCGGAACTGGTCGAGGCTCGTCGGCGGGGCGTTCCGGTGATCCTGCGTCCAACGGTGCTGGCGAAGCTGATGGCCGGACACACCACGCTGATGGTGACCGGCACGCACGGCAAGACGACCACGACGTCCATGCTGATCGTGGCCTTGCAGCACAGCGGATTGGACCCGTCCTTCGCGGTGGGCGGCGATCTCGGCGAAGCCGGCACCAATGCCCATCACGGCAGCGGATCCAGCTTTGTCGCCGAGGCCGACGAGAGCGACGGATCGCTGCTCGAATACCAACCCGACGTCGTCGTGGTCACCAACATCGAGGCCGACCACCTGGATTTCTTCGGCAGTGTCGAGGCCTATACCGCAGTGTTCGACCAGTTCGTTGAGCGAATCAAACCCGCTGGCGCGCTGGTGGTCTGCACTGATGACCCCGGTGCAGCAGCCTTAGCCGAACGTACCGAGGAGCTCGGGATCCGAGTACTGCGCTACGGAGGTGGTCAACACTGCGACGCCACGCTCCTGGATTGGACGCAGCAGGGGACCGGCGCCGTTGCGCGCATCGCGCTGCGCGACGAGATCAAGCCACGGTTACTGCGCCTGGCCGTACCGGGACGGCACATGGCCCTCAATGCGCTGGGCGCATTGCTGGCGGCCGGCGAGGCCGGCGCTGAGACCGATCTCGTGGTCGATGCCCTGGCCGGGTTCGAGGGCGTGCGTCGTCGCTTCGAGTTGGTCGGCGCTACCCGGGGGGTGCGGGTGTTCGATGATTACGCGCACCACCCGACCGAGGTCCGGGCCACGTTGACAGCGTTGCGGGCCCTGGTCCAGCAGCACGGTCATGGCCGTGCCATCGCGGTTTTCCAGCCGCACCTGTATTCCCGCACAAAGGTTTTCGCAACTCAGTTCGGTCAGGCACTGAACATCGCCGACGTGGTGTTCGTACTGGACGTATATGCGGCTCGGGAGCAGCCGCTGGCCGGCGTCAGCGGAGCGGCGGTTGCCGAGGCGGTGACGGCTCCGGTCACCTATGTTCCGGACTTCTCGGCGGTGTCTGCCCGGGTCGCGGACGCCGCCCAACCCGGTGACGTGGTCGTCACCATGGGTGCCGGCGACGTGACCATGCTGGGCAAGGAGATCCTGGCCGCCATCGACGCGAAGGCCGCCCGTAGCGCTAGGGGCGAACTGGGAACGCCACAGCGATGAACGAGCCGAATCAGGACGACCTGAACGCCGTCGAGTCCGAAGTTGACCGGTCCGAGCAAGAAGCCGACCAGACCGAAGCCGACCAGACCGAGCCCAAAGCCGACCAGCCCGAAGCCGACCAGACTGAAGCCGACCAGACTGAAGCCGACCAGACCGAAGCCGAGGACTCGAGCCCACCCCCGGTTGGCGAGGCGGAAACCGGCCCGGCACAGGAGCACGCACCGGGCTCCGAGGCT
>JAHZIT010000010.1 GCA_022601275.1 Actinomycetes bacterium | reverse complement strand
GTCGGCGCCGGCGACTACCGGGTGCTGCGCGGCGGATCATGGGCGGTCGCCCCGGGCATCCTGCGACCCAGTTTCCGCAACTGGGACCATCCGATCCGCAGGCAGATATTCTCCGGTGTGCGCCTGGCATGGGATGCTCATGTGTAGGCATCTGGGTTGGCTCGGCGCCCCGGTGTCGGTGGCATCATTGGTTCTGGACCAACCGTCGGGGCTGTTGGTCCAGTCTTACGCACCACGCCGCCAGAAGCACGGTCTGATGAACGCCGACGGTTGGGGAGTGGGTTTCTTCGATTCGCAGCGGCAGGAACGCTTGGCCCACGCGCTAAGGGCAGGTGACGACTCGGCGGTCGACTCTGACGGCATCACTGGTGGCGGAGCTGATGGTGTGGTGCCCCGGCGTTGGCGCAGTGCCGCACCGCTCTGGGGCGATACGTCGTTCGCCTCGGTCGCACCCGCGCTGTTCAGTCGATGCATGGTGGCAGCGGTTCGCTCGGCGAGTGCGGGCATGCCGATTGAGCCGTCGGCCTCTGCGCCGTTCAGCGACGGGACGTGGCTGCTGTCGCACAACGGGGTCGTGGATCGGGCAGTGCTGCCCGCATCCACGCATGCGGAGTCGACCAACGACAGTGCTCTGCTGGCGGCGATGATCTTCGACCGTGGCATGGATGCGCTGGCCGAGACCGTTGTCCAGGTGGCCGCCGACGACCCCAAGGCTCGGCTGAACATCCTGGCCGCCAACGGTTCCCGCCTCATTGCCACCACCTGGGGCGACACTCTGTCGGTGTGGCGCGGGGACGACGGCGTCGTGCTGGCCAGCGAACCCTACGACGACGACCCCGCCTGGCAGGAAATTCCGGATCTACACCTGGTGGAGGTCGTCGACGCCCGCGTGCAGCTCACACCCTTGAAAGGACCATGATGGCTGAAAGAACCGGGATGGCTTCGTCCCTCTTGTCGGTTACCAACTATCTCGCCGCCGACGCCGCCGAAGATGCACTGCGCCGTGACGTCTGGCACGGCCTGTCTCAGACTCCGAAGTCGTTGCCGCCCAAGTGGTTCTATGATGCCGCTGGCAGTGATCTGTTCGACCAGATCACCCGGCTCCCGGAGTATTATCCGACCCGGGCCGAGGCGCAGATCCTCGACGAACGCGCTGACGAAATCGTGACCGTCGCGGGCGCCGACACGCTCGTTGAATTGGGCAGCGGAACCTCGGAGAAGACGCGCGTGCTGCTCGACGCGCTGCAGAAGCGAGGAGCATTGCGTCGTTTCGTCCCCTTCGATGTGGACGCCACTGTGCTGACTGCGGCAGGCGCGGCGATCGAGGAGGAGTATCCAGGAGTCGAGATCGACGCGGTCTGCGGAGACTTCGAAGTTCACCTTGACAAGATCCCCACCGGCGGTCGTCGGCTGGTGGCGTTCCTGGGTTCCACTATCGGGAACCTGACCCCGGGACCGCGTGCGGGTTTTCTGGCCTCGGTGGCCGACATGCTCAGGCCCGGCGACTCACTGCTGTTGGGCGCCGACCTGATCAAGGACACCGCCCGCCTGATCGACGCCTACGACGACAGCGCGGGGGTGACGGCAAGGTTCAACCGCAACGTGCTCGCGGTGGTTAATCGTGAGCTCGGCGCCGATTTCGACGTCGATGGTTTCGAACACGTCGCCAGGTTCAACGCTGTCGAGGAGCGCATCGAGATGTGGTTGAGGTCGACCCGGGCGCAGCGCGTACACATCGCCGCGCTCGCGCTCGATGTCGATTTCGCCGCTGGCGAGGAGATGCTCACCGAGGTGTCGTGCAAGTTCCGCCGCTCCGGCCTGGACGCCGAGTTGGCCGCCGCCGGGTTGCGGCGCACCCATTGGTGGACCGACGAGTCGGGTGACTTCAGTTTGTCGCTCTCGGTGCCGTGACGTGGGTGCCGGGATGGAGCTCGCCGACCATTGGCGCGCCGCGCGACCGCGCGTCGCCGGCGTGCACCTCGACAGCGCGGCTTGTTCACGGCAGAGTTTCGCTGCCATGGATGCCGCTGCTCGGCACGCCCGCCACGAAGCCGAAGTGGGTGGGTATGTGGCCGCGGATGCTGCCGCACCGACCCTCGAAGCCGGCCGTTCGGCAGTGCGGGCCTTGACCGGGATGGCCAGCGCCGACGTCGTCTTCACCACTGGTTCCCATAATGCTCTCGACATCCTGCTGGGCGACTGGGCGGGTGAGCGGACGTTAGCTTGTTTAGCCGGCGAGTTCGGCCCCAATCTGTTGTTGATGGCCCGGCATGGGTTCGAGGTTCGCCCACTACCGGTCGACGGCGCGGGCCGAGTGGACCTCGACGGGGCCGCGGTTGCGCTTGCGGCGGATCCACCGTCGCTAGTGCATTTCACCGTGCTGGGCAGCCACAGCGGGATTGTGCAACCGGCCCACGATATGGCTGCGGTATGCCGTTCGCTGGGCCTACCGTTGGTTGTCGACGCCGCGCAGGGTTTTGGGCATCTGGACTGTGCTGATATCGGTGCCGATGCGCTGTACTCGTCGGGGCGCAAGTGGGCCGCAGGCCCGCGGGGGGCGGGGATACTCGCAACCCGCGCCGGGCTGCTATCCGAATCCACGATGATGCGATTGAGCTACGCGGAGAAGAACATCGGTTTGCACGTCGGACTCTCGGTCGCGCTCGGCGAGTACATCGCTGCGGGCCCGAAGAACGTGCAGGCCAGGCTGTGCGAGGTCGGTGCGGCCACCCGCGCCGCGCTGGCGCAGATCCCGGGTTGGAGCGTCATCGAGCCCACTGATGAACCCAGCGCCACCACCACGCTGCGGCCGCCCCGCGGTGTCGATCCCGCGGAGGTGCGGACGCACCTGCTTGCCGAGCACTCGATCCTGACGACCTTCCTCGGTCTGGAACGTGCACCCTGGGAGATGAAGCAGCCCGCACTTCGGGTCTCGCCTCACGTCGACGTCACCGACGCCGAACTGGAAACCCTCGCCCAAGCGCTGGCCGGCGCGTGGTGAGCTGCCGACCGGCGCGGTGGGCGCTACGGGGCCTTGTGCGCGCTCAGCAGGAAGGCCGGGAACTTGATCCGTCCCTTGTCGTCGGACTCATGGTTGGGCATCAGCAACTGCGGGTTCTCCGGCATGACGAACGGGTTGGCGTGGATGTACGCCGGACGCACGTCGTCGATCTGCCAGTACTTGCCGACCGCCGCACGTAACTCGTCCTCGGTCACCGCGTTGGGTTTGGTTTCGAGTTCGGCGGGGAAGGCGCCGTCCGCGAACACCAGGATGTAGTAGGCCGCGCCGGGCGCGGCAGCGCGGTATACCGACTTCTGGTAGCCCTCACGGTCGGCGACGGGCAGCGAATGGAAGAGGGTCGAGTCGATGATGGTGTTGAATCTTCCGTCGAAACCGGTGAACGTCGTGATGTCGCCCTGCACGAAGCTGGCCTGGGGTAGATCACGCTCCTGGGCAGCCTTCGTCGCTGCCGCCACTGCGGTCGGTGTCAGCTCGATGCCCACGACGGTGTATCCGTCGGCGGCCAACGCCAGTGACAGTTCGGCGTGTCCGCAGCCGGCGTCCAGCACATCGCTGCGCACCTTGCCCGCCTTGATCAGGGTGATCAACTCCGGCTGGGGTTCACCGATGTTCCACGGCGGCGGCCCGTCGAAACCGCCCTCGCCCCGATAGGCGTCTTCCCAGTCCATCGCGTCGATGTTGTCGGTCATGCCGACGACGGTACGCCGCCTACCCCTCAGACCGGCAGGTCCCAGGTGTGCACCGGGTCGTTGGAATGCATCCGCTCGCAATACAACCGCAGCATCTCGGCGAGCGCATCGGGCCGGCTGAATCCGCGACTCTGCAGCGCGTCCACCGCGGCCGACTGCCACGCCGCGCCGTTGCGGCCCGTCTTGGCGCGTCCCTCGATGACGCCGAGGTAGCGGTCGCGCACGTCGACGGCGACTTCCCAGCGGCGCAGGCCCTCCTCGGCCATCGGCAGTAGTCGCCGCAGGACCAATTCGTCGGGCGTCACCTCGCCCAGCCCCGGCCAGTACAGTCGAGCGTCCATGCCCTGATGTGCCGCGGCCAGGAAATTCGCCTCCGCCGCAGCGAAACTCATCTTCGTCCACAGCGGCCGGTCCTCTTCAGCCATCGCCCGCAGCGCCCCGTAGTAGAAGGCGGAGTTGGCCATCATGTCCAGCACCGTCGGCCCGGCGGGAAGCACCCTGTTCTCGACCCGGAGATGAGGGCGGCCGACCCCCCCATGTTCGACGACGTCGTACACCGGACGATTCCATCGATAGATGGTGCCGTTGTGCAGCCGCAGCTCCGACAGTCGGGGAGCGCGGCCCTCGGCCAGTTCGGTCACCGGGTCCTCGTCGGACAGCTCGGGCAGCAGCGATGGGAAGTAGCGCACGTTCTCCTCGAACAGGTCGAAGATCGAGGTGATCCAACGCTCCCCGAACCACACCCGAGGGCGGACTCCCTGGGCCTTGAGCTCGTCGGGGCGGGTATCGGTGGCCTGGGCGAACAACTCGATTCGTGTCTCAGACCAAAGGTGATGGCCGAAGAAGTACGGCGAGTTCGCACCCAGTGCCAGCTGCGGCCCGGCCAGCACCTGGGCGGCGTTCCAGTTGTCGGCGAAGTCCGCGGGGGAGACCTGAAGGTGCAATTGCATGCTGGTGCAAGCTGATTCGGGTGCGATCGAGGCGGTATGCAGGCTGAGACGTTCGGGGCCGTCGATCTCGATCATGATGTCCTCGCCGCGCGCGGTGAAGATCGAGTCGTTGAGTGCCTGGTAGCGGGTCGATTCGCTCATCCAGCGCCCGGCGAGGTGCTCGGGCATCAGGGTCGGCAGGATCCCGATCATCACGATGTGGGCACCGTCGTCGTTGGCTTTGATTTCCGCGGCGTTGAGGCTGGCGCGGACCTCGTTCTCGAGCTCCAGCGCTGTGCGCCCGGGCAGTCTGCGCGGCGGCACATTGAATTCAATGTTGTAGGCGCCTAATTCGGTCTGGTATGCCGGATCGGCGATCGAGGTGAGAACTTCGGAGTTGCTCATCGCGGGCTGGTAGTCGGAGTCGACCAGGTTGCACTCGATCTCCATGCCGGTCAGCGGCTTCTCAAACTCGAAGCTGGACTGGGCGAGC
>JAHZIT010000100.1 GCA_022601275.1 Actinomycetes bacterium | reverse complement strand
CCGCCCGGTTGCCGGCCATATCCCACCATTTACGGAACTCGCTGTCGTCGGCGACGGAGGGCGCGACCACTCTCAGGGCATCGAATCCCTTCTCGACGGCGTCCGGGTCCAGCCCCACCGTTGAGAACTGCTGGGTGGCTCTTTCCCGGGCGCCCGCCGGGTAGTCCGGTGCCCACATCGTGCGGGCCGCGCCGTTGACAATGATGAGACCGCGCACTCGCTCGGGGTGCTCGGCCGCCAGAATAAAAGCGCTTGCGGCGAAATACACCGAAGCGAAGACCGTCGCCTGTTCGGCACCGACTGCGTCGAGAACCGACAGCGCGTCCTGGGCCCACTGTTCGGGTCCGACAGCGTCCAAAGGGGCAGGTGACGAGGAACCTTCTCCGCGCTGATCGAATCTGATCAGGCGGCTGAACGAGGCAAGGCGCCGGTGGAAGCGGAACATCGACGGGTCGTCGTCGACTGAGTCGACGGGTATGGGCGGACCCGAGAACACCAACAGGTCAGTCGGCCCGTCGCCGACAACCTGGTAGGCGATGTCGGTGTCGCCGCAACTGGCGAACCGTGTCCGCGGGGCTTGCACGCCACAGAGGCTACGTCAGCGCCTCGCGTGGTGCCCGCTGTTACAGACCCCGGGGCCCTGTTACGGACCCCAGGCCGGCCGGCCGAGCGAGGCGGGCTTGTTGCCGAGCTTGCCGTTGCGCACCTGCGCGGCCAGGCTGTCCAGGATCACCCGCGAACTCATCAGGGCGGTCTGTTCGGCCCAGTCGTAGGGTGGCGAGCACTCGACGACCTCGATGCCGGCCAGCCCCGGCTCGGAAACCATCTTCACCAGGTTCAGCGCCTCGCGCGGCAGCAGGCCGCCGGGTTCGGGCCAGCCTGTCCCGGGCACGAATCCGGCGTCGATGACGTCGATGTCGAACGACAGGTACACCGCCTTGGCGCCCTTCCAAGCAATCTCGAGGGCGGTCTCGGCGATCTTTTCTATGCCCACTCTTTCCACGTCCCCGACGGTGATCACCGTCGACTTGC
This sequence comes from Actinomycetes bacterium, assembly GCA_022601275.1. Lineage (GTDB taxonomy): Bacteria > Actinomycetota > Actinomycetes > Mycobacteriales > Mycobacteriaceae > Mycobacterium. The sequence goes on along the minus strand of JAHZIT010000100.1, from coordinate 21,439 downwards.
GGTCGCGCCCCACCTTCACGCCCTCCCGAGGGCTCTGCCAGCCACCGATACCGATCTGGACCAGATTGGTGGCAGGCGCGTTCTTGATGTTGGTCGCATGGAACCAGGGCGTGGTGTGCATTCGCTCGTCGAGATCGGTTTCCTGGGTGTCGACGTGGCGATCGAAGTGGATGATGCCGATGTTGCCGTCCAGGTAGGGGGCCATGCCCCGAATGGTCGGAAAGCCGATGGAGTGGTCCCCACCGAGCACGATCGGCATGACGCCCTTCTGTACGACGTGCGCCATCGCCTGGCTGATCTGATCGAAGGACTTCTCCAGATTGCCCGGAATGGTGAACACGTCACCGATGTCGACCATGTTGAGCTGCTCGCGAAGGTCGACACCGGATTCGTAGTTGTAGGTGCCGAACAGGTTCGTCGAACGCCGGATTCCCTGCGGACCGAACCGGGTGCCGGGCCGGTAGGTGGCGCCAGCGTCCAGCGGCACTCCGAAGATGGCCACCTCGGCGTCGTCGACCTCGTTGACGTCCTCGATGAACGGGCACTTCAGGAACGTGCCGCGCTCGCCGGCGAAGTGCGGCTTCTCGCCGCGGACGAACGTCGAGATGGTCCGGTCGTTGATCGACGGCGCGGCCTCCAGGCCAAAGCTCAGACCGCGTTCGATTTCCTCGGCCAAGCGACGGTCCGGGAGTCGTGCCTCGGCCTGCTGGGCCCAGGCGCCTTCGGCGTTGGGAAGCGCGAGATCGGGGCGGTTGTACTTCCCGGCATCTCCGGCGGGGTCGGGCATGATGTGCTCCTCGCGCGCCGTGGTGGGCTGACCGGCGTCCGCCCGGCGCTTGGGCACCTCGTCCGGGGAGCTCTTCGCACGGCTCCTGCGGTCCATTGTTGGCAGAGGTGTGAATCCGTGTCCATCGCTAGAGGAAACACGGCGTTAACGGCCCGCGCTATCCGACGTAACCGAGTGGGTCTTTCCTAGCTGGGACTCACATTGGCATGTGGGGCGCGTCTAGGGTTCCGCCGGCCCCGGTTACCGGGTTCGGGGCTGGTCCGAGAGACGCAGGCGACCCGACGGCGATGCCGGGTCGTTCCACGGCGGGACAAAAGCCCGGGAGACTCCGGCGTTATTTCAGGAGGCTCCAGCATGATTCTTCTCGGTGTCGGCGTCAGCATCGCTGTGGTCACCCTCGTTGGCTTCATCGTCGCGCGCAGAGTCGGCGGGGACAGTTCGAACTTCCTGGTGGCCGGACGCATGTTGCCGCTGTGGCTGGTCGGCGCGGCCCTGATGGGCCAGGCGGTCGATACCAACGCGACTCTCGGCAACACCGATTTGGCGTCGCAGTTCGGCTTCTGGGCCGGCGCCTCCCTGCCGCTCGGCCTGGCCTTATGTCTGCTGCTCACTGGACTGTTCTTCGCCAAGCCGATGAACCGGATGGGGCTGACCACCCTTCCGGACTACTTCCGGCTGCGGTTCGGTCAATCGGTGGAGAAGGCGGCGTCGGCCCTGTTGATCCTCGCGTTCTGCATCCTGGTGGCAGGCAACCTGGTGGCCGGCGGCTACCTGTTCAACTACTTCATGGGGATTCCTTACTGGGTCGGCGTTGTCGCGATCGCTGTCATCGTGGTGGCCTACACCGGCGCCGGCGGCATGATCGCCGACGCCTACACCGCGATCGTCCAGATGAGCTTGATCCTGGTCGGTTCCATCGCCACCCTCATCTGGGTGACGGTGGCCTACGGGTTGACGATCCCCGAGGGCATGGACCCTTTCGATATGGGGCAGCTCACCGACCCCGCGCAGGGCGCGACCATCAACTGGGCCACGTTGATCGCGTTGGGCATCGGTGACATTGTTGCGATCGACTTCATGCAGCGGATTTTCGCCGCCAAAAGTCCCGAGATCGCCCGACGCGCCTGCTTTGTCGGTGCGGCGGGTGCCGCGACGATCGGAATCCCGTTCGCGCTGATCGCGCTCGCTTCGACAGCCATCCTCCCCGAAGGCACCGAAGGTCCGGTGCTGTTCGTGCTGCTGGATCAGTACGCTCCGCTGCTCCTCACGATCATCGTGCTGGCCGGCATCGTCGGTGCGTCGATGAGCACCGCCAACGGCGCCATCCTGGCCACCGCGGCGGTTGCGGTGCGCAATATCGGCGGTGTGCGCCGGGTTCACGTCGCTGGGAAGTCCGATCCGCTGCTGCGGGCCACCCGGCTGATGATGCTCCCGATGACGATCATCTCGATTCTGTTCGCGTTGTACGTCAAGCAGACCGGCATTCTGCTCACCCTTGCCTTCGACTTGCTGCTGGCGTGCCTGATCGTGCCGTTCGTACTCGGGCTGGTGTGGCGCAGGGGCACTATCGCCGCCGCGATGGCCGCCATCGCGGTGGGGCTGGCGGTGCGGCTGGTGCTTTTCGTGATGACGCCCACCATCTTTGGCGTCGACAACACCATCCTCTACATCGACAACGGGGTCTTTGACGGCACCTTCGACGGCTGGCCGACCTTCATCGCGTTCGCCGCGTCGCTGGTCACCTACCTGTTGGTTGCCCTCGTGACACCCGCGGCCCGCCTGCGTGGCCTCGACATACAGGTGGCACAGGATCTGGACGACGCGCTTGACGGCGCCGACCGGTTCGAGCGGGACGAGGAACTCGTCCGGTCATAGCGGCGCTGATTGACTCATCGAGAAACTCAGTGCGCCGTTGGACACCGCGATCAATGGGCGCTTGGGCAGGCCGAGAGTGCGTAGTTCGTCGGCGGCGGGATGACCGGCGCCGACCGTCAGGGTGGCGCCGTGGCGGTGGTAGCCGACCTTGCGGTAGTTCTGGGTCAGCCTTCCGACATGGGCAGCCCCGTTCAAGATGGAATAGACCGGCGGGGTGATCTCCCTGGCCGTCCGGGTGCCTCCGGTGGGCACCGTGAAGCGCAGCACCTCGTGCCCGTCGTCCAGCCACTGCATGGTTGTCGCACCAGGGCGTTCGTCGTACACCAGGTCCTCGACGGTCTTGGGGAATCCCCAGATCCGCAGTCCGGCATCACGGGAGAGAGTTGTGGTGACGGCCAACCGCCAGGCGAAGGAACCGATACTTCCGCCGATCAGATCGCGCAGCGTGGAGGCGTAGGGAACACGCACGGCCGGACCGTCGTGCCGGTGAACGAACGCGGTGAACGCTATCTCCTCGTAAGCTCCACAGTCACTGTCGGTATAGCGAATGCAATTGAGCCCCATCAGCGTCCGTCCGGGCGCGATCTCGGCGGGCAGAAATGGGGTTCCCGCCAGGCGCGGGCGTATTCCGACCGTCGGTACGACGAAGATTCCCACCATCGCGGAACCGGCCCGGAACTGGGCCGGCAAGGTGAGCCGATGTCCGTCGATGGTGAACGAGCCGGATCGTTCGGCATCCGCGTTCACGCGCCCACCTCTGTGGCTACAGCCTCGCCGCCCTCGCCGCCCTCGCCGATCGCTCGCAGCGTCTGCGCAGAGGCCGGTGCGATCAGCGAGCCGTGCAGCATGTCCACCAGGTTCGCGGAGAACACCTCGATTCCGCTGAGGGGGCGCCTGCGCACTTCGACCAGTTGCTGTCGGGCCCGCGCGCCGACGCTGGCGATCACCTGGCCGATCCCGACGAGCGCACGTTCGGCCGACAATTCCGCGGGTAGCGGGATCTGGGTGAGCATCAGCTCGATCAGGCGAGGAATGAGCGGGTCCCGGAATCGCGCCGGCAAATCTTCGGGTTGTTCCCGCGGGTCCTCCAGGACTGACTGCGCCACCGCGAGATAGGCCCACTGACTGGGGCCGTCGGCCAGGAAGCTGGCGTAGGGCTCGACCACGACCCTGCTCAACTGAAACAGATTGGTGGTCGCCCGGCTCACCGTGAGTTCTTCGAAAGCCAGTGCTCTCCTCACCCGGAGGACCTCTCCGTGCTCGGCGAGAATCGCGTCGATCAGGCCGCGGCGGGATCCGAAGTGGTACTTGATAGCCGACTTGTTGCCGACCTTCGCATCGGCGATGATCTCTCGATCAGATGGCCCGGTGAGGCCTCCGACGGCGATCAGCCGCTCAGCGACGCGCAGCAATGTCGCCTGTGTGGAGGCTGCCGATTGAGTCATATGCATTAGCATATCGTTGGTTAATCAGCTTTCTTTGATTTTTGAGACGGCAAAATCAGGCAGATGCCTTATGGTGGCTGTCATCGCCGACGGGAGATTCGCCATGCAGACCACCGAGCGCTTCGACATCAGCGACCTGAATCTGGACCTGGCTGAGCGCAACGGCCGTCACGCAGCACTGCGAGCTGCCGAGGGTCTGGTCCATGACGAGCGCAATGGTCTCTACTACGTGGCCAGGCATGCCGACATCAACACTGTGGCCCACGACACGGACGTGTTTTCCTCAGCCGGCGGTGTCACCTACTTCGACTCTGTGCCGCTGTCTTTTGTCACCATGGACGACCCCGAACACGCCCGGTTGCGGCGCACGGTATCTCGTCAGTTCACCGCGCGCTACGTGTCCGGGCTGCGCGGGAGAACCAGGATGTACGTCGACCGCGCGCTGGACGCAATCCAGCCGGGGGAGCCCGTCGACGTGGTCGACGCCCTGACCGCACCGATACCGCTGCAAATCATTTCGGAGATGCTCGGCCTGCCGGCCTCCGATCTCGAGATGATCCGCGGTTGGACCGACGCGATGATGGACGCCGGCGGGCGTCTCGATGAGCCCGGGGTCCTGGAGTCGGCTACCGGGAGCTTCCTCTCCTGGGGCGAGTATGTCGACGGCCAGGTCGCAGCGCGGATTGCCAACCCGGGCAGCGATCTACTGTCCGCGCTGGCCAACTCCGGCGACGAGGCTCTCGACCGGGACGCTCTGGCGATGTTCGCGACCGCGTTGATGGTGGCCGGCAACGAGACCACTCGGCACACCGCCAGCAGGGGCATCCTCACGCTGGCCACCCACCCCGATCAGTTGTCTTCTCTGGTGGACCAATCCGTTCCGGTGCCCAGGGCAGTCGAGGAGATCCTTCGTTGGACCAGCGTGGCCAGGGTGATGATGCGCACAGTCACTCGGGACACCGTTGTCGCCGGGACCGCGTTGAACGCAGGCGATCGAGTCGCGCTGCTCTACCCGTCGGGCAATCGCGACGAGCTGGTCTTTGACAACGCAGACCAGTTCCTGGTGGACCGCAATCCCAACCCCCATCTCGCCTTTGGCGTAGGGGCGCACTTCTGTCTCGGCGCCAGCCTGGCCCGCATGGAGCTGGACGTCATCCTCTCGGGCCTTCTCCAGCGGTACTCTCATCTCACGCTCGCCGCTGAGCCGGTCTACCGGTCCAATGGGCTGGTCGACGGCCTCGCTTCACTCCGGGTCCGGATCAGTTGAATCACGTTATCGGTCAGGGAAGTTGGAGAAATTGAATTGGTACCGGATCAACTCGTCGTTCACCGGAATCAAGAGGCTGGCCACACTTCCCGAAGAGGACAAGCAAGCGTGCATCGACGCCTACAAGTTCTTCCAGCGGATGCAGGCAGGCGAGCCAACCGAGACGGCTGATGAGACGAAAGCGGTTGCAGACTATTACAAAGTTCTCAACAACCTGCTGTCGGTGTTCGATCTGGAGAAGCTCTACATCCCGCCGATGCTGGACGAGTCCGAAGGCCTCTACGCCAACCAGCTCTTGACCGAAAAGGCCGTTCTGCAGGAGCTGGATTTGAAGGATGCGGCCAACTCGCACCTCCTCGACATGGGTTGCGGTAGGGGCCGGATAGCCCACCACTTCGCGACGATGACCGGTGGGCAGGTCTCCGGTTACAACATCGACCCGAATCAACTGGAAAATGCCGATGATTGGGCCGCCAAATGCGGAATGAGTGACCGGCTGCACTTCAAGTTCGGGGACCACCATCAACCGCTGGAATACGAATCCGAGTTTTTCGACGGGTGCTTCTCCTTCCAGGCCGTCTGGCCGTTCTTCAAGAAGGACGAGCTGGACGCCCACGCTCAAGAGATGCACCGCGTCCTCAAGCCGGGGGCGCGCTACGCGTGCTCGGAGTACTTGCTCACGCCGTACTTCGACTGGGATAACGAAGAGCACGTGGCGCTGCACAGGCTCTTCCTGCCGACGCTCGCGGCGACACAATCGATGTATCCGGCCGACGTGTGCGCTGCCCTTGAGCGGGCCGGATTCCGGGTTTTGGTCTCGGCGCCCTCGAAGAGCGAAGCCTGGCCGCTGTGTGAGCAGAAGACAGCGTTGATCCGCCGGGGCGGGCACGTGGTCAGGGCTCTCGCGGCAGTGGGTATCGCACCGGAATGGGCGACGGAATCACTTGAGTTGCTGCAGAAGGGCGGGCAGGCTTGGAATGTGGCTGAGCGAGCCAAGATCGCCGACCTGAACTGGAGGATCGTCGCCGAAAAGGATTGAGGCCACGGTGCCTTTCCATGGCTCCTCAAGCAATCGGTGCAACGGCAGACCAGGGCACTGTGAGCACCCCGTCGCGCAGGGTGCGACGCTGCGATTTTACTGGAAGACCCTCTGCAACAAGACGTTCCATCATCGCCCGCCACCGTACTCGCGGCCCGAACACCCCATGACCGGCGACACTGGCCCATGCGCGGTCGGCGGCCCCGAGTAAGGCGTGGATCGGTTGGCCCGCCACATTGTGGTGTATCAGCACCTTGGGCAGGCGCTCGGCCAGGTCAGACGGGCGTTCGATGGCGAACGGGTCGCAAGCCAACGTCAGGCTCAGCGCCGAGGTTGCGTCCAGAAGCACCCAGGCGCATCGGCGGCCCAGTTCATCGCAGGTGCCGTCGACGATCAATCCGCCGGGCGCCAACCCCCCTTGCATCGCCGCCCATGCATCGGGCACTGCTTCATGGGGGTACTGCCGCAGCACGTTGAACGCTCGAACCAACACCGGCCGGTGGTCGGCCAATTCGAAACCGCCGAGCGCGAACTCGACGCCCGGCGTCGCTGCGGCCCGGGCGATCCGCACCCGCTCGGGCGCGATCTCCAGGCCGACCATGCGGACGTCGGTACGGACCCAACGCAGCCGCATCGCGAACTCCAGCGTGGTCACCGGCAGCGCGCCGTATCCCAGGTCGACGACGAGCGGATCGGTGGCCGACCGCAATGCGTTGCGAACTCGCGGCTCGTGCACCAGCCAGCGGTCGCTGCGGCGCAGCCGGTTGTGGCCCGTGGTACCGCGCGTGATCGCCCCGAGTGGCGCTCCCGCACGGTTGGCCATGACGCAAATTCTAAAGCGATGCTAGAGCGTGTTGATCAGCCGTTCTCGTTGATCCACCCGGTGGTGAAGCGTTGCTCGGCGGCCAGTAAGTGGATGAGCTGGCCGCCGATGAAGTTCTCGATCTTGCCGCCCACAAGTGGAACCCGGACCTCCACTGTGGCGGAGAACGCGATCTGCGAGCCCGGCTGGGCGGACGCCGGAGCCAGTACCGCGTGGCCGGTCAGGTCGGCAGGGGCGCCCGGGATGGTGCCGAAGACCGCCGCGGTCGCCCGCCCGTTGACCATCGGCGTCCACGTCTCCTCGCGCACGAAACTCAGGTCGCCGCGGTGGAATTGCGTCACGAAGCCGGGCAACCGGCGGGCTCGCAGTGTCTGGGTGGTCCTGATGCGGATTCCGCCGTCGGCGCCGACTGCCAATTCGTCGAGGGTGGCGTGGTCGGAGCCGGAATCGCCCAGCCGCACACGCCAGTACCCCTCGTCGCTGAACGCCCGGTGGACCTCTTCAACCGTGCTCTCGTATTCGGCGGCCATGTCGAATGAACGAGGCATAGCTGGTCAGGCTACCGTTACCGCCCGTGGTCACTTCGTCGACAGGCGGTGCGACGGTTGCTGAGGGCGTCCCCCTCGCGCCGCTGACCACACTGCGCGTCGGACCCGTCGCAAGCAGGCTCGTCACGTGCACCAGCACCGAGCAGGTGGTTGCCGCAGTGCTGGCGTTCGGCCCGGAAGCGCTGGTCCTGGCCGGCGGATCCAACGTGGTGCTGGCAGACGATCTCGAGAACCTGACCGTGGTCCGGCTCGCGAATACCGGGTTTGTGGTGGACGGCGCGGTCGTTCGGGCCGAGGCCGGGGCGGTGTGGGACGACGTCGTCGTCGCCTCGCTGGCACACGGACTCGGCGGGCTGGAGTGCTTGTCCGGGATACCGGGATCGGTGGGTGCAACGCCGGTGCAGAACGTCGGCGCCTACGGGGCCGAGGTCGCCGACAGCATTCAACGAGTCAGGCTGCTGGACAGGCGCACCGGGGAGGACCGTTGGGTGCCGCCCAGTGTTCTTCAGTTCGGCTACCGAACCAGTAGCTTGAAGAATTCCTCGGCATCGGTGGTGCTGGAGGTGGAGTTCACGCTGGACTCGAGGGGACGCAGCGCGCCGCTGCGCTACCCGGAACTCGCGGCCGCGCTGAATGTGGAGCCGGGGCAGAGCGCGGACCCGGCAGAGGTGCGCGCGGCGGTGCTGTCGTTGCGCGCAGCCAAGGGCATGGTGCTCGACGAGGCCGACCACGACACCTGGAGCGTCGGGTCGTTTTTCACCAACCCGGTGGTGACGCGCGCCGAGTTCGAACGCCTGTGCGGGGCGGTCGAGGGCCCCATCCCGAACTATCCCGCCGCCGACGGGGTCAAACTGGCGGCCGGCTGGCTCGTCGAGCACGCCGGCTTCGGTAAGGGCTTTCCGGCAGCCTCGGCGCCCGCCCGGCTGTCCACCAAGCACGCTCTGGCGCTGACCAACCGTGGCCATGCGACCACCGCTGACATCCTTGACCTGGCCAGGACAGTTCGCGACGGTGTCCTAGCGGCATTCGCGATCAAACTCACACCCGAACCATTACTGATCGGATGCGATATCTAAGTACCGTGGCTTCACGTGAGCTCCATGAACCCGTGGCCATCGGTCACCAGACGGCGTGCCCTGGCCGCCATCGCGGTCGGGTTGGTTGCACCAGGTACGCTCGCCGCCTGCATGAGCGACGGCGGCAAGCCCGCCGCCGACGCGTCGGCGCCGCCGACACTGACCTACGATCCCGCCGACTCGGCGGTCGACGTCGTGCCGACGGCGCGAATCGGCGTCCAGGTCAAGGACGGGTGGTTTCAGGACATCAGCTTGAAGAACTCCGCGGGCAAGGTCGTCAAGGGCGCGCTCAACCAGGACCGCACAACGTTCACCATTACCGAGCCGTTGGGGTATGGGGTTTCCTACACGTGGGGCGGCGCCGTCGTCGGCAACGACGGCAAGGCGCTACCGGTGGCCGGATCGTTCACCACGGTCAACCCGGACAGCCAGGTCCACGGCCAGTTTCAGTTGACCGATGGTCGGACCGTCGGTATCGCGGCACCGGTCATCATGCAGTTCGACGCCTCCATCGCCGAGGAGGACCGGCCGACTGTGGAGAAGGCGCTTTCGGTGACGACCACCCCGGAGGTCGAAGGCAGCTGGGCGTGGCTGCCCGACGAGGTCGCCGGGTCCCGCGTGCACTGGCGTAGCCGCGAGTACTACCCCGCGGGGACCGCCGTGCATGTCGACGCCAGGCTCTACGGCGTGCCGTTCGGCGACGGTGCTTACGGTGCAGCCGATTCGACGCTGGACTTCACTATCGGACGCCGGCAGGTCGTCAAGGCCCATGCGCCGTCCCATCAGTTGGAGGTGATCACCGACGAGGGCGTGATCATGACCCTGCCGTGCAGCTATGGCGAGGCTGACGTGGATCGCAACGTCACCCGCAGCGGTATCCATGTCGTCACCGAGAAGTACGAAGACTTCTACATGACCAACCCCGCCGCCGGCTACGCAAATGTTCGTGAGCGGTTCGCCGTACGAATCTCCAACAACGGCGAGTTCATCCACGCCAACCCGTCGAGCGCCGGGGCCCAGGGCAACAGCAATGTCACCAACGGCTGCATCAACCTGTCGACCGAGGATGCTCAGGCATACTTCGAGAGCGCGCTGTACGGTGACCCCGTCGAGGTCACAGGTACCAGTATCGAGCTTTCTTACGCGGACGGCGACATCTGGGACTGGACTGTGGACTGGGACGACTGGGTGTCGATGTCAGCGTTGTCCGGACAAGAGGGCCCGGATCACATCCCCAGTGCTGCGCCCGCGACGCCCTCGGATGCGCCGAAGCCGGCCAGTGGCCGGCCCGGCGGCTAAGACACGAACCTGGATCAGGACCGGTTGAACCTGGGTCCGCTGGCTCCGCTGACCTGGTCGCGCGGTCTGACCACGATCAAATCCAGGTCGACGTGTGATGGTCTGCCGGCGACGAATCCGATCACCTCGGCGATGTCGTCAGCCACCAGTGGGGTCACGCCCTCGTAGACCTTCTCCGCGCGTGCCGCGTCGCCGCCGAACCGGCGCAAGGAGAAGTCAGTCTTGACCATCCCGGGTGCTATCTCGGTGAACCGCAACGGCTTTCCCAGAAGCTCGCTGCGCATGGTGCGGTGCAGTACGCCTTGCGCGTGCTTGGCGGAGGTGTAGCCCGACCCGTTGTCGTAAATCTCCACCGCAGCGATGGAGGTCACGGTGATGATCAGCCCGTCGCCGGAGTCGATCAACTTGGGCAGCAGCGCCCGGGTGACGTGCAGGGTGCCCAATACGTTGGCCTCCCACATCCAGCGCCAGTTCTCGGTGTCGGCGTCGGTCACCGATTCCATCCCCCGCGCCCCGCCAGCGTTGTTGACCAGCACATCGACGCGGTCCAGTCGGCCCGCCAGAGCCGCCACCGCGTCGGTGTCGGTAACGTCGGTCACAATCGCTGTCCCGTCGATCTCTGCGGCCAGAGCCTTGATCGGAGCTTCGCGGCGGGCCACGCAGACCACATGAAACCCTTGTGCAGCAAGAGTTCTTGCAGTTGCTGCGCCGATTCCGGCGCTGGCCCCGGTGACTACAGCGACCCTGCGGGCGTCTGAGGGAGTCGTCATGTACGTCACCCTAAACGCCGCAGCGGACTTGGCGGCGACCAGCCGGAACGGTCGGGCAGCCCCGCTGTCCGCCGACCCCATCGCAGGCGCCGGGTGAGTGCGTGAGCGGCGGACTCGACGCGGCGGTGTAAACATGACGGTGTGCGTCTAGCGACCGATCTGCCCGGTCCGCCCTGCGGACTGCCCAAGCCACGCCGGGTGGCGGTGCTTTCTGTGCATACTTCTCCGTTGGCCCAGCCGGGCACCGGCGATGCCGGTGGCATGAACGTTTACGTGCTGCAGACGGCGCTGGAACTGGCCCGTCGCGGCGTTGACGTGGAAATCTTCACCAGGGCCACTTCGTCAGCCGACCAGCCGGTCGTCCGGGTGGCCCCCGGCGTACTGGTACGCAACGTCGTGGCCGGACCGTTCGAAGGGCTGGACAAGAACGACCTGCCGACGCAGTTGTGCGCCTTCACCGCCGGTGTGCTGCGGGCGGGGGCCACCTACGAGCCCGGGTACTACGACGTCGTTCACTCTCACTACTGGCTCTCCGGACAGGTCGGATGGCTCGCTGCCGACCGCTGGGCGGTGCCGCTGGTGCACACCGCCCACACCCTCGCCGCGGTGAAGAACGCCTCGCTCGCCGAGGGCGATTCACCCGAACCGCCGCTACGGTCGGTCGGTGAACAGCAGGTGGTCGACGAGGCTGACCGGCTAATCGTCAACACCGAACACGAAGCGCAGCAATTGGTCTTGCTGCATCAGGCCGATCCGGACCGTATCGATGTCGTGCACCCGGGAGTCGATTTGCAGAACTTCGCGCCCGGGGATCGGCAACGTGCCCGCGCCGCACTTGGTTTGGGCGCCTTGGCGGCCGGCGCGACGATTGTGGCGTTCGTCGGGCGCATTCAGCCGCTCAAAGCTCCTGACGTGCTGCTGCGCGCGGCCGCACTACTACCGGGGATTCACGTCCTGATCGCCGGCGGCCCGTCCGGCTCCGGTCTGATTCCGCGCTCCGGTGCGGGCGGCCCGGCCTCCCCCGACGGTCTGGTGCAACTCGCCGCGGAGTTGGGCATCACCGACCGCGTGACGTTCCTTCCGCCGCAGTCGCGCGACGACCTCGCGCGGGTCTACCAGGCCGCCGACGTCGTTGCGGTACCGAGCTATTCGGAATCCTTCGGTCTGGTTGCCGTCGAGGCGCAGGCCTGTGGCACGCCAGTGGTGGCGGCTGCCGTCGGCGGACTTTCGGTGGCGGTGCGCAACGGTGTGAGCGGTGCGCTGGTGCAGGGACACCACGCCGAAGATTGGGCGGAGGCCATCGGCGGCATCGTCGGTCGAGATCGGGCGACCATGCGGCGCGCGGCCGTCGAGCACGCCGCCGCATTCTCATGGGCGCACACCGTGGATGCGCTGCTGGGCAGTTATGGGCAGGCGATGGTCGACCACCGCGCTCGCTATCAGGGCCCGCACCGGGCGCTACGAAGCGGGCGCCGCTTTTCGATGCGGCGGGGTGTGCGCGCATGAGCGGTCACGTTCAAGACCTGATCGAGAACACTCTTCAGGAACACGATCTGCGGTATACCCATCACAAGGGTGCCCGGGGGAGCTTGCCCGGATTGGTCGTTGAGTTGCCGGGCGAGCGCAGGCTCAAGACAAACACCATCCTGACCATCGGCGAGCACTCGCTGCGGGTGGAGGCATTCGTCTGCCGCAAACCCGACGAGAACCACGAAGGTGTCTACCGATTCCTGCTCAAGCGCAATCGCAGGCTGTACGGGGTGGCATACACGCTCGACAACACCGGCGATATCTATCTCGTCGGCCGGATGGCGCTGGCCTCGGTCACCGCCGAGGAGATCGACCGAGTGCTTGGGCAGGTCCTCGAGGCGGTCGATACGGACTTCAATACATTGCTGGAGTTGGGTTTTCGCACGTCCATTCAGAAAGAGTGGGAATGGCGGGTGGCGCGCGGCGAATCGCTGAACAATCTGCGGGCCTTCGAGCATCTGATCGAGGACCACGACGACAACTGATCGTCGGTCCTCGGCGCGGGCAGCGCACCGGATGCTCATCGTGAGATGATTCGGCTCATGGCAGATACCTCGACGCTGATCCTCCTCCGCCACGGCCAGAGCGAGTGGAACGCGCTGAACCTCTTCACCGGCTGGGTAGATGTGGATCTGACCGAGAAGGGCATGGCTGAAGCGGTGCGGGCGGGTGAGCTCATGAGGCTCGAGGACCGACTTCCCGATGTGGTGTACACCTCATTGCTCAGGCGCGCGATCACCACCGCCAACGTCGCACTGGACAAAGCGGACCGGCACTGGATCCCGGTGCATCGGGACTGGCGCCTCAACGAACGTCACTACGGGGCCCTGCAGGGCCTGGATAAGGCCGAGACCAAGGCCAAGTACGGCGAGGAACAGTTCATGGCCTGGCGGCGCAGCTACGACACCCCGCCGCCGCCGATTGCGGTGGGCAGCGAGTTCAGCCAGGACAGCGATCCGCGCTATGCCGACATTTCCGGCGCACCGGTGACTGAATGCCTCAAGGACGTCGTGGAGCGTTTCGTGCCTTACTTCACCGAGGTGATCGTTCCCGACCTCCAGGCGGGCAAGACGGTACTGATCGCCGCGCACGGCAATTCGCTGCGTGCGCTGGTCAAGCATCTGGACGGGATGTCTGACGAGGCCGTGGTTGGCCTCAACATCCCCACCGGTATCCCGCTGCGCTACGACTTGGACGAGAACCTGTCCCCGACTCTTCCCGGGGGTGTTTACCTGGATCCCCAGGCTGCGGCGGCGGGCGCGGCGGCGGTGGCCGCCCAGGGTGCCAAATAGGCGGCCGATCTGCGCCGGTGTCCTCACGCCGGAGACCGCCGAATGAACAGAACAATGCGTGAACAGTGGGGGACACCAGCCCGAACATCTGCGTTCGGTTCTGTGACGTGTCCCGATTTGGCGGCGCGCGGCTGGGATGACGTGCGTCGAATGCGTACGCTTTTCGCGTGAGTGTCATATCGGCGCTGCTGCTCGCAGCGATCGTGGCACTGCTCGCATTGTCGATCGGAGTGGTGTTCGGTGCGGTGGTGGCTCCCCGCCTCCGGGAGCGCAACATTCGCCGTGCCGCTCCCCAGACGGGCATCACTGTCTCGCAGCTGCTCGAGCACGTGGTGGCCCAGTCCCCGGTGGGAATCGTCGTCGTCGACACCTACCGTGACGTGGTCTACACCAACGAACGTGCCACCGAACTTGGCTTGGTGCACGACCGGCTGCTCGACGATCGTGCCTGGCTGGCCGCCCAGCGCACGCTGGCTACCGGCGAGGACGGCGAAGTCGACCTGCCGCCGCGCAAACGCAGCAGGCCAGGAAGGTCCGGGCTGTCGGTGCGCGGCCATGTCCGGTTGCTCACCGAGGATGACCGGCGGTTCGCGGTGGTCTACGTGGACGACCAATCCGAGCACGCCCGGATGGAAGCGACGCGCAGGGATTTTGTGGCGAATGTCAGCCACGAGCTCAAGACACCGGTGGGGGCGATGGGCGTGCTGGCCGAGGCCATCCTCGCATCGGGCGACGACCCCGAGACGGTCCGCCGATTCGCCCAGCGAATGGTCACCGAGTCCCATCGGCTGGCCGACATGGTGGGCGAGCTGATCGAACTGTCGCGGTTGCAGGGCGCCGAGCGACTACCCGACCTCGAGGACGTCGACGTCGACACTGTGGTTGCCGAGGCGCTCTCACGCCACAAGGTCGCAGCCGACAACGCCGACATCGCAGTCAACACCGATGAACCTACGGGTTTTCGGGTACTCGGCGACCAGGGCTTGCTGGTGACCGCGATTGCGAATCTGGTTTCCAACACGATCGCATACTCGCCGAACGGATCGTCGGTGTCGGTGAGTCGACGCCGACGCGGCGACAATGTCGAAATCGCGATCACTGATCGTGGCATCGGCATCGCCCGCGCCGATCAGGAGCGGGTCTTCGAACGATTCTTCCGTGTCGACCAGGCCCGGACCCGGGCAACCGGAGGCACCGGGCTGGGGCTGGCGATAGTCAAGCACGTCGCGGCCAATCACAACGGCGCTATCCGGCTGTGGAGTCAGCCGGGCACCGGCTCGACCTTCACTCTGTCCATTCCCGCCTACTTCGATGGAGACGACTCTGATGCTCACGACGACCGAGAGGACTAGTACATCGATGACCAGCGTGCTGATCGTGGAGGACGAGGAGTCGTTGGCCGATCCCCTGGCGTTCCTGCTCCGCAAGGAGGGCTTCGAGGCGACCGTGGTGGCTGACGGGCCCTCTGCGCTAGCTGAATTCGAGCGAGCGGGCGCCGACATCGTGCTGCTGGATCTGATGCTGCCGGGGATGAGCGGCACCGACGTTTGCAAGCAGCTGCGGTCGCGTTCGAGCGTCCCGGTCATCATGGTGACCGCCCGGGACAGTGAGATCGACAAGGTCGTCGGACTTGAACTCGGCGCGGACGACTATGTGACCAAGCCGTACTCGGCACGTGAGTTGATCGCGCGCATTCGGGCGGTGCTGCGCCGCGGCGCCGACGCCGACGACACCGGCATCGGTGACGGCGTGCTCGAGGCCGGCCCGGTACGCATGGATGTGGAGCGGCACGTGGTCAGCGTCAAGGGGGTCTCGATCACCCTGCCGCTCAAGGAGTTCGATCTCCTGGAGTATTTGATGCGAAACAGCGGTCGAGTGCTCACCCGCGGTCAGCTGATCGACCGCGTTTGGGGAGCGGACTATGTCGGCGACACCAAGACGCTCGATGTTCACGTCAAGCGGTTGCGCGGCAAGATCGAGGCAGACCCGGCAAACCCGGTACTTCTGGTTACGGTGCGCGGCCTGGGTTACAAACTGGAGGGTTGAGTTCTCGCCCCGAACTGTGGGCACGTCGTCAACTGTGGGTACGTCGTCGTGCTCGGCGTGACGAAGTGCGCCGAAATCCCGGCTAATCGGCTGCGCGCGTAGCCGGGTGGATGGCGATGAGGCCTAAACCGTTACGGCGCTTACACATTGCAGCCAGCTCTGAGTAGGCCTTCTCGCCAAGCAATTCGGTGAGCTCAGGTCGGTAGGTCTGCCAGACTTGTTTGGCGCCGACGTGGGCCGCCGGGTCGCCGGTGCAGTACCAGTGCAGATCAGCGCCGCCTTCGCCCCACCCGCGGCGGTCGAACTCGGTGATCGTCGTCTTGAGCACGTCGGTGCCGTCAGGGCGGGTGATCCATTCCTGGTTGCGCCGGATCGGTAACTGCCAGCAGACTTCCGGTTTGAGTGTCAAGGGCTCCACGCCGATCTTGAGTGCCTTGCTGTGCAACGCACAACCGATGCCACCGGGCCAGCCGGGACGGTTGAGGAAGATGCAGGCGCCCTTGTGCTTTCGGGTGCGTAGGTTGGGCTTCTCGTCGTAGGAGTCCATTTCGAGATAGCCCTTCTTTCCCAGACCCTTCTTGCGGTATTGCCAATCCTCGGCAGTGAGCAATTTGACGGCATCGTCGAGTTTGGCGCGGTCGTCGTCGTCAGACAGAAAAGCGCCATGCGAACAGCATCCGTCGTCAGGCCGGTCCTCGACCGTGCCCTGGCAGGCCGGGGTGCCGAATACGCAGGTCCAGCGGGACAGCAGCCACGTCATGTCCGCAGCGATCAGATGCTCGGGATTTTCGGGATCGTAGAACTCCACCCATTCGCGGGCGAAATCCAATTCGACCTCACCAGGTGATCCAGTCACGGTTTTCCACGGTAGACCCATTAGGTTGGTTGAGTGCGATTAGGCGTGCTGGACGTGGGCAGCAACACGGTCCATCTCTTGGTGGTGGACGCACGCCGCGGCGGGCACCCGACGCCGATGAGTTCCACGAAGGCCTCTTTGCGGCTGGCTGAGGCCACCGACAACTCGGGAAAGCTGACGCGCCGGGGAGCCGACAAGCTGGTTGGCACCATCGATGAGTTCGCGAAGATCGCCACCAGCTCCGGGTGCTCCGAGCTGATGGCATTCGCCACGTCCGCGGTGCGCGATGCAAGGAACTCCGAGGACGTGCTGGCCCGGGTCAAGGCTGAGACCGGGGTGGCCCTGCGGGTGCTCGGCGGTGTCGATGAATCCCGGCTGACGTTCCTGGCGGTCCGTCGATGGTACGGCTGGAGCGCCGGACGCATCGTCAACATCGACATCGGGGGCGGATCGCTGGAATTATCCAGCGGCGTCGACGAAGAGCCCGATATCGCCTTGTCATTGCCGCTCGGCGCGGGCCGGATGACGCGGGAATGGCTGCCGGACGATCCCCCGGGCCGTCGGCGGGTGGCCATGCTTCGTGACTGGCTTGCCAACGAGCTATCGGAGGCTGGAATCGCAATCGCCGAGGCCGGCAATCCCGATCTGGCGGTGGCGACGTCGAAGACGTTCCGCTCGCTGGCCAGGTTGACCGGTGCGGCGCCCTCGGGGGCAGGACCGCGGGTCAAACGGACGCTGACGGCGTCCGGTCTTCGGCAACTCATAAATTTCATTTCTAGGATGACCGCATCCGACCGAGCGGAATTAGAAGGGGTCAGCGCCGATCGGGCGCCGCAGATCGTCGCAGGCGCTCTAGTGGCAGAGGCGAGCATGAAGGCACTCGGTATCGAGGGCGTGGACATCTGTCCCTGGGCATTGCGCGAGGGATTGATTCTGCGGAAACTCGACAGCGAGGCCGACGGGACGGCGTTGGTTGGCGGCGCCGGGAAATCGGCCAAGGCCGACCGCGGCGGGGAATCGGCCTCGCGGAGGGTGCCCTTACGCAATGCTGAACGGTGAAGCAACGACGCTCAGAGGCGACAGGCGATGACTGGATCAGATGACAGCCACGGCAGCACCCGGCCGATTTCGGTCGCCGAGTTGCTGGCCAAGAACGGTTCGATCGGTGCACCCCCGGTCGGCGGCAAACGCAAACGTCGCCGCCGACGCGGGAACACCGATGCCGTCACCGTCGCCGAACTCACCGGTGAGATTCCGATCATCCGCCCCGACGATCCCGATCCGTCCGCGCCGGCGACTGCGGTAGAAGAGCAGGTCGAAGAGGCCGACACGGATGCGGTCCCGTCGGTCGACGGAGCGGTCGACCACATCGATGCCGAGACGGAGACTGTTCGGCCGGAACTCGCCGACGAGGGTCCCGAGGAGTCGGTTGACGAGGCGGTCGAGGTCCCCGAGGAGTCGGTCGGCGAGGTGGTCGAGGGCCCCGAGGAGACGGTCGGCGAGGCGGTCGAGGGCCCCGAGGAGTCGGTTGACGAGGCGATCGAGGTCCCCGAGGAGTCGGTCGGCGAGGTGGTCGAGGGTCCCGAGGAGTCAGTCGACGAGGCGGTCGAGGGTCCCGAGGAGTCGGTTGGCGAGGCGGTCGAGGGTCCCGAGGAGTCGGTCGACGAGGTGGTCGAGGCTCCCGAGGAGACGGTCGACGAGGTGGTCGAGGCTCCCGAGGAGCCGGAGGTTTCCGCAGTCCCCGAGCAGGACACCGACAACCTTGAGGTCTCCGAGCAGGACGGCGACACCGACAGCCAGGAGGTGATCGCGCGGGCGCCTGCCGACGATGATGCCGTGGGCGAAGATGCCGACGACGACTATGCCGATGACGACTATGCCG
The DNA here is from genome assembly GCA_022601275.1 of Actinomycetes bacterium. Classification (GTDB taxonomy): domain Bacteria; phylum Actinomycetota; class Actinomycetes; order Mycobacteriales; family Mycobacteriaceae; genus Mycobacterium. Next base: position 2,904 of record JAHZIT010000100.1, on the reverse strand, counting down.
ATGACGACTATGCCGACGCGGTCGCCGAGTTTGCGGCGCGGGTCGAGCATCGCGGCGATGCCGAACCGGCCGCTTCCGAGCCGCCACCGCGGCGCTTCGGCTTTGGCCGCAGATCGGCCAAGAAGTCGAAGAAGTCAAAGAAGTCCAAGAAAGCCGAGCAGGAAACGGAGGTCACGGATTCGGCGGAGTTCGCCGACTCGGCGGAGAAGCCCGGGGAGTCCAGCGATGAGCCCGAGGATTCCGCGGCCGCAGATGCCGAGCAGATGAATCCGGACCCCCCCGAGGACGGCGATGAGACCGATCGCCTCCGTGCACCGGCAGATCTATTGCTGCCCCCCGACCTCGGGGACCTAGACGAGGATGCGGCCTTCACCGATGACGGCGAGGAGTTGCCGTCCTACCTGCGTTCGACGCAGGAACCGCTGTTCGGCGGTCAGACCGTCGCCGATGATCTCGCTCGGCGAGGGGTCCATCCCGCCCGGGGAGACGTCGATCTCGGCGGTGCGAAGAGGCTTGACGGCTTGGCGGATCTCGACTCGGGGCGAGACGGTGAGTACGGCGAACCGGGGCGGATGTCGGCCTTCGTGCACGGACTGTGGATCGTGGGGCAGAGCATCTTCGCGGTCTTGTTCGGCGCGGGTCTGTTCGTCGCGTTCGATCAACTGTGGAGGTGGAACAATATCGTCGCGTTGATGTTGTCGGTGCTGGTGATCCTGGGTCTGGTAGTTGCCGTGCGAGTGGTGCGCAAGACCGAGGACATCGGCAGCACGCTGATTGCAGTGGCCGTTGGTGCGCTGGTCACACTCGGCCCGTTGGCGCTGCTGCAATCGGGCTGACGGCCCTTGCCTGAGTCAGAAGAGACCGGATAGAACAACGTGCGCCCCGCCATCAAGGTCGGTCTTTCCACTGCTTCGGTCTACCCGTTGAGGACCGAGGCCGCATTCGACTACGCCGCCCGATTGGGCTACGACGGCGTCGAGTTGATGGTGTGGGCGGAATCGGTGAGCCAAGACGTTGCGGCTATTGCGGAGCTGTCGAAGCGCTACCGGATGCCCGTGCTGTCGGTCCACGCACCCTGCCTGCTGATCTCCCAGCGGGTTTGGGGCGCCAATCCGATCCTGAAGCTCGAACGCAGCGTTCGCGTCGCAGAGCAGCTTGGGGCGCAGACTGTGGTTGTCCATCCGCCTTTTCGCTGGCAGCGCCGCTATGCCGAGGGGTTCGCCGATCAGGTTGCCGAGCTCGAGGCAGCCGGTGAGGTGATGGTCGCGGTGGAGAACATGTTTCCGTTCCGTGCGGACAGATTCTTCGGGGCGGGGCAGACGTCGATCGAACGCATGCGCAAGCGGGGAGGCAATCCGGGTCCGGGAATCTCGGCGTTTGCGCCGTCCTATGACCCCCTCGACGGCGGCCACGCGCACTACACGCTGGATCTGTCCCACACCGCTACAGCGGGCACCGATGCCGTCGACATGGCCCGCCGGATGGGTGATGGATTGGTGCATCTGCACCTGTGTGACGGCAGTGGCGCGTCGGCCGATGAGCATCTCGTGCCGGGGCGCGGCACCCAGCCGACCGTCGAGATCTGCGAGACACTAGCCGCCGGGGAGTTCGCCGGGCATGTCATCCTCGAAGTGACCACCTCCGGCGCCCGGAACGGCGCCGAGCGCGAGGCGTTGCTTGCCGAGTCGTTGCAGTTCGCCAGGGCGCATCTGCTCCGTTGAAATCCGAGGCCGCTACATGACCAGTTCCGCATGACCAGTTCCGCCCTGTTCTCCGACGCGATGACGCTGACCTCGGCGGGCGACGGCATGTACGAGGGCGTACTGAATGAACACTGGACGATCGGGCCGAAGGTGCACGGCGGCGCGATGCTGGCGCTGTGCGCCAAGGCGGCCCGCGCCGAGTTCGCCGACGGGCGCTGCGCCGGCGCCGAACCGATCGCGGTGTCGGGAAGCTTCCTGTCGGCACCAGATCCGGGCCCCATGCAGTTGGTCGCCACAGTGCGCAAGCGTGGCCGGCGGGTGGGCCTCGTCGACGTCACGTTGCACCAAAGCGAGCGCGGCGATGAGCGCTCGCGCGGAGAGCGGACGAAGGCCGCCTTGCGCGTCGCGATCACGATGGGCACCCCCGAACACCACGTGCCGCCGCTCCTGTCGGTCAACCCGGTGGTGTCACTGATGACCCCGGACCCGCCGCCGGGGCTCGAACCGATCGGGCCGGGCCATCGGATGGCCGACATCGTCCACCTGGCGCACGGCTGCGATATCAGGCCGTCGCTGACGACGCTTGCGCCCCGGTCGGATGGCGGCCCGCCGGTGATCGAGTACTGGGTGCGGCCCAAGGGCGCCGCGCCGGACCTGTTGTTCGCCCTCATGTGCTCCGACGTTTCGGCCCCGGTGACCTGGGGCGTCAATAGGTACGGGTGGGCTCCGACGGTGCAGTTGACGGCTTACCTGCGCGCGCTGCCGGCCGACGGTTGGCTGCGGGTGATGTGCACCACGACCCAGATCGGTCAGCAGTGGTTCGACGAAGACCACATCGTGGTCGACTGCGAGGGGCGCATCGTCGTTCAGAGTCGTCAACTGGCGATGGTGCCGGCAGACGTCGGCGGTGCCGACAATTCGGCAGACGTCGGCGGTGCCGACAATTCGACAAACTCGTGAGGTGGCCCGACGTCTGATCCCGGCGCCGCCGTGCGATGCTTTCCGGCATGGCCAGAATCGCGATCATTGGCGGTGGAAGTATCGGCGAGGCGCTCCTGGAGGGACTGCTCAGCGCCGGAAGGCAGGTCAAGGACCTGGTCGTGGCCGAGCGGGATCCCGCGCGCGCGAAGTATCTCTCAGAGAAGTACTCGGTGTTGGTGACGACAGTCGCCGATGCGGTCGGCACGGCCGCCTACGTTGT